>NZ_JAKSYP010000222.1:0-44139 GCF_022829625.1 Methylobacterium sp. E-046
AAGATCGCCACCGCCGCCACGATGCTCACGCTGTCAGCGAGCCTGGCTGTTGCTGCGCCGTGCAACGTCGGCACGACGACGAATGCGGCCACCGGGAAGGACAGCAGCTCGAATGTCGATGGGGGCTCGACCGCCAAGGTGACCCCCGGCGCCAAGGCGGAGTCCCCCGGCACGGTCGGCGCCATGACCAACACGGGCGCCGCCATGAAGGATGACGGCTCGAAGAAGGCTCCGGAAGGTCAGCCCGTGAAGCCCGGCGCCGACAATTGCTGAGCCTGCACCAGCAGACTCGGACCGTTCAGCTAGGGATCAAGGCATGAGCAATATGAAGCGGGCTATGGACGTCTATTTGAACGGGCTGCGCAATCAGCACGCGGTCGAGACACAGGCGATCGGTACGATTCAGAATGAGTTGCCTCGGATGGAGGGCTATCCGGACCTGCACGCGAAGATGAAGGCAGACCATGAGCGGTCCGTCACGCAGGCTGCGCGGCTCGACGATCTTCTTGAGAAGCACGGATCCAAGAAGTCGATACTCAAGGAGGCAGTGACTGGTGCCGTCGCGACAGTGGCGGGCTTCACTCATGCCGGTGCGGGTGACGAAGTCTTGAAGAACGTCCTCGCTGCCATCGGCTTCAAAGCCTACGAGATCAGCTCCTACAAGGTGTTGCTCGCGTTAGCTGACGCGGCTGGCGCCAGCGACGACACGTCGGTGCTCGAACAATCGATGCGGGAAGAGCAGGACATGGGCGATTGGCTCGGGAGCAATCTGCCCAACCTTGTTCATGCCTATCTTGAGCAGAAGCCTGTTTAGGGCTGTACCTATCGACCCCACCAGCCCGTGATCCGATCGGGCGGTGGGGCCGAATGTGCGGGCGACAGATCTTGATCAGGCTGCCTTGCGGCCCTCCGCGGCGCTCTTGATTGCAGCTCCTGGACGACCGAGGCCAATGGCCTTGGCGAGGGCGGAGCGCTGCGCAGCATAGCTCGGCGCGACCATCGGATAATCGCTCGGTAGCCCATAACGGTCGCGATAGCTCTTCGGGTCGAGACCGTGGCTTGTGAGGTGTCGCTTGAGCGTCCTGTAGGTCTTGCCGTCGATGAAGCTGACGATGCCATCCTCGCGGACCGACTTGCGGATCTGGGCCGAGGTCAGCTTCTCGACGTTCCTGGCCAAGGCAGTCCCGCTCGTGCTGGCATCAGAGCTCAACCCGGCTACCGCGTCGTGCACGGTCTGGATCAGGTTCGGAAGCTCAGAGGCTGGAACCGGATTGTTCGAGACGTACGCCGCGACGAGTTCGCCAGCCAGTTCAATGAAGTTCGCGGTGCGCCCGAAATTCTCTGGTATCAATTTATTCCTGCCATCGTTCTATTGCTCGCGCCACTATACGGAGCATGCTGCGTACATCATGATTTCCTTGACGAAATCAAGTCTCAGGCGCATGATTTCGCCATGCGGCGCGTACGCGCCCTTCGATTGCTAGAACAGGCGTTGATACGCGGCGCGTGCGGGACGCCAAGAAAGATCATAGCCGGCGAGCTATCGGATCCTCGCGCTGATCGGCAGCACGAGGGCGCTCCTGAGCTTCACGCACCGGCGGCTCTGCGAGCGGACCCTGCCAGACACCTTCTTCTGTCACGATGATGTCCATAGGAACGTCGTGCGGCTGCGGGTAAATAGTCGCGAGCCGGGCAAGGTCAAAGCCGACACCGATGACCCGTGGCCTCATCGACTTGGACGCGATGGTCCGGTCATAGAAGCCGCCGCCATATCCCAGGCGGTACCCCGCCTGATCGAAGCCGACGAGCGGCGCTATCAGAACGTCAGGATCGACAGCTGCGCCTTCAGCGGGAACGGGTATGTTCCAGACGCCGCGGGTCATGCGGTCACCTGGCGACCATTCTCGAAACTGAAGCGGGCGCCCCTTCTCCACGACGACCGGAAGCGCCAGCCGTACGCCCGTTCCACGCAGCGGTGTCAGAAGGGGTCTGGGATCGAACTCGCCTCTGAAGGGCCAGTAGAGTCCGATCGATATTCCCGATGCCCCCGGTAGAGCGGCTCGGAGTGCCCGCTCGATTCGCTCGCTCCAGGCCGCGCGGTCCTGGGCAGAGATGCTGACCCGCCGCTCGATGAGAGCGGCGCGGGTCTCCCTTCGCCACTGCCGCACGCGCGACCAGTCGGACGCGGCTTCTTCGGAAAGGTACGATTCGGAAAGCTGAGGCTTCGCCCCCAGGCTGACGAAGTCGGGGCTGAGCTCATGCATGAGGCAGGGTGGAGAACTGTACGCGCCGAACTCAGGAAGGTCGGGAACCGCAGAATCCGGCGACATCTCAGGCAGCTTGGTTGAACGCCCAACCATGATGAGCTCCCGCGCTACGATCGACCCGCACGACTCCCGGTGTCCTTGAGCAAACGCTTCCTCAGCACCTTGAGTTCGGTGAAGCGGATCGCATCACCGCGACACTGCCGGCCATCATCCCCTGCTCGTCTCTGCGCGGCACGATGGTGGCTCCAGCGCGATCAGCTGCCCAACCTTTCAGAGGCTCCAGAAGGACACGCGAGCGCCCTCCGTTCGGGCGTGATGATGGCGGGCGATCAATCGACAGCCCTGGTCCTCTGGTAGAGCGCCGGTCGATTCCCGACCGGCCCTCGCACTCGCCTGGACCGGATCAGCGCGTCGCGGACGGGCCGGCGCTCGGGAAGAACAGCTGTTCGCCGCCGACCTTGTAACCCGCGATCGCCTGCTGCCCCTCCGGTGAGACAAGCCAGTCGATGAAGGCCTGTCCCTGCTTCGCCTTCACGCCAGGGTGCCGATCGGGGTTCACCAGCATCACGCCGTAGGGATTGAACAGGCTCGAATCCCCCTGGACAAGGATGACCAAGTCGGCGCGATTCTTGAACGCGAGCCACGTCCCCCGGTCGGCGAGGATGTAGGCGCCGAGGGCTGAGGCCGTGTTGAGTGCGGAACCCATGCCCTGGCCCACATCCCGGTACCAAGGGCCTCGCACGGCCGCGAGATCGACGCCCGCCTCCTTCCAGCTGCGCAGCTCGGCGCTGTGGGTGCCCGAGCGGTCACCGCGCGACACGAACGCCGCCTTGCTGGCCGCGAGCTTGGCGAAGGCCTCACGCACGCCCAGGCCGCGCACGCCGGCCGGGTCGGAGGCCGGGCCGATCAGCACGAAATCGTTGTACATCACGTCGTACCGCTTCGTCGCGACGCCCTCGGCGAGGAACTTGTCCTCGGCCGGACGGTCGTGGACCAGCACCACATCGGCATCGCCGCGGCGCGCCGCATCGAGCGCCTGGCCCGTGCCCAGAGCCACGACCTTCACGTCGATCCCGGACGTCTCCCGGAAAAGGGGGAGGATGTGTTTGAACAGGCCGGACTGCTCGGTCGAGGTCGTCGAGGCGACGACGATGGAGCTCGGCTCGGCGTCGGCCGACGGCATGAGGCCAGTCGCGCTCAGGAGCGCGGCCAATCCCAGCGTCAGGAGGCGGCGACGAAAGGGGTCCACGGCAACTCCCCAGCGAGATAGGCCCGCGACTCGGACGTGCGGGGCGAGAACAGGATCTGGCGGGCTGGACCATGCTCGACGGCGCGGCCGGAGGCCAGCACGATCACCGTGTCGGCGAGGCGTGCCACCTGCCCGAGATTGTGTGAGACGAGCACCACCGTTGTGCCCGCCCGCGCCATCGCGGACACCAATCCCTCAACGATCTCGGTCGAGGCTGGGTCGAGGTTCGCGGTCGGCTCGTCGAGGAGCAGCAGGTCCGGTCCGACCGCCCAGGCGCGGGCCAGCGCCAGCCGCTGCTGCTCGCCGCCGGAGAACCGCGTCGCGGCATCGCGCCCGCGCTCCGACAGGCGGACGCGGGCGAGCGCTTCCTCCACCCGTGCGGCGCGCGCGGGACGAGGCAGGCCTCCGAGAGCCAGGGCGATGTTCGCGGCCGCGGTTGCGCGGATCAGCGCCGGCCGCTGAAACACGAAGGCCCGCCGGTGCGGGCCGACCTGTACCGTTCCGCCGTCGGGCTGCAGGAGCCCGTCGATGACCCTGAGGGTGACGCTCTTGCCCGCTCCATTCGGGCCGATGACGGCCGTGACGCTGCCCGAAGCGATCTCCAGGTGGAGATGGTCGAGCACCGTTCGCCCGTCGAGGGACAGAGTCACGTCCTGGAGGCGGATGGCCGGCGTCGCGCTCATCCATACACTCGCGCAGCGTGCCGGCGGAGCACGGCCACGGCCACGTTCACCACCAGAACGAGGCCGATCAGCACGAGGCCGAGCGCCAGGGCGAGGCTGAGATCGCCCTTCTGGGTCTCCAGTGAGATCGCCGTCGTCATCGTGCGGGTATACCCGTCGATGTTCCCGCCGACGACGAGGACCGCCCCGATCTCAGAGATCGCCCGGCCGAACGCGGCGAGCGCCGCCGTCACCAGGGAGAAGCGTACGTCGTAGATCATCGCCCCGGCCTGACGCGGTGCGGAGAGCCCGAGGGAGCGCAACTGCTCCCCGAGATGCACCCGGGCGTCGGCGACGACCTGCTGCGTCAGGGCGGCGACGAGCGGCGTTGCGAGCGTCGCCTGTGCGGCGATCATCGCGCCGGGGGTGAACAGCAGGCCGAGCGGTCCGAGCGGACCGGAGCGGGAGAGAACGAGGTACAGCACGAGGCCGACGAGCACCGGCGGCAGCCCCATGAAGGCGTTGAGTAAGCCGACCGCGGCCCCGCGTCCGGGAAAGCGGGCGACAGCCAGGAACGCACCGAGGGGTATGCCGAGCACGAGGCCGATGCCGACGGCAGTGAGGCTGACACGCAACGACAGCCACGCGATCGCCAGCACGTCACGATCCAGGCTGAACAGGCGGGATAGGATTTCCTGGAGCGTCTGCATCATGCGCCCGGGCTGGTCCTCGGGAATGGGACGGGGCGGATGGCGAGATCAGCCGATGAATCCGACCTCGAAACGCAGGTTCGGCCGAATGGACCTGTCATACCTACCAGAGAAGCGCGTGCGGAGAGTCGGTGAGCATATCGCCCGGGGCGACCGTTGTCGTGTCGTCGGGAGGTTCGACGAGGCCATCGCTCTCCGTCAGGGATGTGCGCACACCTGCCCCTTCGCGCGGGAGCTTGCTCGCCACGGGGACGGCGTCAGTGCCGCGCTCGCGGCTGACCGGCACGTGATCTCGCCGATCCGGCTACTTCCGGTACTCGAACGCGGCGTACGGGCCAAGATGCTGGGGTCTCGGTCAGGCCGCCGGGCCGGGCGAGGAGCGGCCGCATCACGAAGAGCAGCGCGACGTGAACCGCGACCGGGTTGCCCGGCAGCCTGCTGAGCAGCTTGTCCACGACCTGCCCGAGGGCGATCCGCCGCCCCGGCCTGATCGCGAGTCGCCGGAGGGCCAGCCGTCCCAGCGCCTCGACTGCCGCCGTCACGCGGTCCTGTTCTCCCATCGAGATGCCGTCGGAGGTCAGACCCCGGTCATGGCCGATGCCGGCCGCGTCCAGCCGGGCCTTCAGGGCGGCAAGGTTGTACCGGATCGGGCGCGCGACGGCAGCCGCGGCGGTCGGCTCGACCGAGCAGGTCAGGCCGTCGATGAGGGCATCCGTGTCCTGCAGGGTCGCAGCTTGAAAACAGTTCACGAACCTGGGAATCCGACCTACGCCCGGAGTGGGCGCGTGTGGTTCACACAGCATCGGCCGAGGATGCCACCCACTCACCGACATGGTGGGGCAACCGTGGCGGATCACTTGCGGGCCCGTGGACGAATAAGCTGGTCGACCGCTACCCCGAGCGGACGGAGCGCGAGCCGGAGCGTTCAAAGGCGGTGGCTGCCGCCCTCGTGTTCGTGGAGCGCGGGAGCAGGCTTGGGAGATCCAGTCTTCGATGTCGTGAAACGGGGGATAATAGGGGTTCACGGTGCCGACCCTTGATCATCGAACCCGGATGGCGCATCGCCGCCACGATGATCCGAAATGCGTCCTCGGCGCTGATCCCGCTTCGGGAGGCGGCGAACCTGCTGAGCGATGAGGCTGCGCCCGTCGCCCCCGCGACCGTTGCGCTCGCAGCGGCGCTCGGACGCATCGCGGCAGGCGCGATCGTCGCGCCCTCCGCCGTGCCGATGAGCATGACGGCCATGCGAGACGGCTTCGCGGTCGAGGCCGCTTCGGTGGGAGGCGCGTCGGCCTACGCGCCGATCTTCCTGGCGCGGCCACCACCATGGGTCGAGGCGGGACAGCCGATGCCTCCCGGCACCGATGCGGTTCTACCCCCGGAGGGATTTGCGGACGGCATGGTCGTCGCGGACATCGCCACGCGGGAAGGCGTGTGCGGGGCGGGCGACGACGTCGCTGGCAAAGAGAGGTTGATCGAGGCGGGCACCCAGATCGAGCCGCTTCACCTGCTCGTCTTGGAAGCGATCGGCCTGAAGGCGGTAGACATCCGTCAACCCCTCCTGCGCGTCGTCACCGCGGGGGCGTCCCACCTCGATACCGTGTCGCCCCTGCTCGGGCGTCTGATCGCCCGGGCCGGTGGGGCCACGGAAGCCGTTCGCGCCCAGGGCGTCCGGGACATCGGCGAGGCCATCCGGGGCGGCACGGCGGACGCGGTGCTGGTGGTCGGGGGAAGCGGGTTCGGACGCTCGGACCACAGCGCGGCGGCCCTCGCCCTCGCCGGAGACGTCCGCGCGCACGGCATCGCCATGCGGCCCGGCGAAACCACCGCCGTCGGCTCCGCAGCCGGCAGGCCGGTTCTTCTGGTACCCGGACGTCCCGAGGCGGCGCTGGCCGGGTTCCTGGCACTCGGCCGTCCTCTCATTGCGAGGCTCACCGGCGCGCCGGACCGCCCGCTCCGGCGGCATGTCCTCGTACGGAAGATCGTCTCGGCGATCGGGTTATCCGAGGTCGTCTTCGTCCGAAGCGTGTCGGATGGCGTCGAGCCACTCGGCGGAGCCGGCCTTCCGCTCCGTCGGTTGGTACAGGCGGACGGCATCATCGTGGTCGAGCCGGAAAGCGAAGGCTTCCGGGCAGGCGAGGAGGTGAAGGTTTGGCCCCTGTGAGCGCCGACGCGGACCGGGACGAGGCGGCGCATTTCGCCGAGCGTATCGCCGCGGCCTCAAGCCAGGAGCAGTTTCTCACGGTGATGAGTCGGGACGACGCGCTCGCAAGGTTCCGGGCGGCGGTCCCGCACACGCTCCTGCCTTCCGAGACCGTGCCGTTGGAAGACGCGCTCGGGCGCGTGCTCGCCCGCGACGTCGCGTCCCCAAGGGACGTTCCACCCTTCGACCGTTCCCTGGTGGACGGGTTCGCCCTGCGCGCCACCGACACGGAAGGAGCCGGGCCGGCGAGCCCGCGGCGTCTCACGCTGAACCGCGAGATCCTTGCTTGCGGCGTCGCGCCGACCGTCGTCGTCCGGCCGGGAACGGCGACGCCGATCTCCACCGGCGGCATGATCCCTCGGGGCGCCGACGCCGTGATGATGGTCGAGCACTCGGAGTTCGACGCCGGGAGCCTCGCCGTCGACGTTCTGACCGCGGTTCGGCCGGCGCAGTTCGTGGGATATGCCGGGGCTGACATGGCACGCGGCGAGACGGTGCTGCGCAAGGGAACGCGGATCACCGCCCGCGAAATCGGCATGGTGGCGGCGTGCGGCCTGGCGGCCGTCGACGTGACGCGACGTCCGCGCGTCGCGGTCCTGTCCACGGGGGACGAGCTGGTCGCACCGGGCGAGCCCCTGCCCGAAGGCGCGATCTACGACTCGAACGGCGCGATCATCGCGGCCGCGGTGACCGAGAATGGCGGGGAACCGCTTCGGCTCGGGATCGTGCGCGACGATGCGGCCCTCCTCGAGGCAGCCCTCCGATCCGCCCTTCGGGACAGCGACCTCGTCGTGCTCTCGGGAGGCACGTCAAAAGGGGCCGGCGACGTCTCGCACCGTGTGCTGCCCCGCCTCGGCGAGCCGGGAATCCTGTTCCACGGCGTGGCCCTGAAGCCCGGGAAGCCACTCTGCGTGGCGGTGGCTCAGGGAAAGCCGATCATCGTCCTGCCGGGGTTCCCCACCTCCGCGATGTTCACCTTCCACGACTTCGTCGTTCCGTTCGTCCGGGCGCTTGCCGGGCTGCCGCCGCGGGAGGACGAAACGATTGCGGCGCGCGTCTCCCAACGGGTGCCCTCCGAGCTTGGCCGCACCGAGTTCGTGATGACCTCGCTCGCCCTCGGTCCCGAGGGGACGATCGCCCTGCCGCTGCCGAAGGGCTCGGGTTCGGTCACCGCCTTCTCGCAGGCGGACGGATTCTTCGCGGTTCCAGCCGCGCGCGCCGGCGTCGAGGCCGGCGAGGACGTCGCCGTGGTTCGCCTGGGCGCCGGCGTTCGGGCGCCCGACCTGACGGTCGTCGGCAGCCATTGCATCGGTCTGGACCGGGTGGTCGGCCTGCTCGCCGAGCGGGGCTACCGCGCCCGCACCATCTGGGTCGGGTCGGCCGGCGGCCTCGCCGCCCTGCGACGCGGCGAATGCGATGTCGCCGCCATGCACCTCTTCGATTCCGAGACGGGCCGGTACAACGCCCCGTTCCTCGCCGAGGGGATGTCCCTCGCGCCCGGTTGGCGCCGCCTCCAGGGCGTCGTGTTTCGCCGCGGCGACGCCCGGTTCGAAGGTCGGGAGGCCGCCGACGCGGTCACCGCCGCGCTGTCCGACCCCGACGCCGTCATGGTCAACCGCAACGCCGGATCGGGCACGCGTCTGCTCGTTGACGGGCTGCTGAACGGTGCAAGGCCGGCGGGGTTCTGGAACCAGCCGCGTTCGCACAACGCCGTCGCCGCGGCGGTTTCGCAAGGCAGGGCGGACTGGGGCGTGGCCATAGCAAGCGTCGCGGATGCCTATGGGCTCGGCTTCCATCCGTTGACGGAAGAGGATTACGACCTAGTGTATCGCGAGCGCGCGAAGGGGATGCCAGCGCTCGCGGCATTCCTGAGCCTGCTGGGCGAGCCCGAGACGGCCGCAGCGCTGCGCGATCTCGGCTTCTCGCCCGCCGCGAAACCCTCGTGACGAGCGCAGGGCTCGCCGGCCTCGTCGCGGCCGGCGTGACCCCGACCAGCCCGGTCAAGATCGCATGAGCCCGCATCCGCCGGCCCGCGATGCGCGGGACCTGCCTCGGTGGAACGAAACGGGGAATCCTGTCGCTCGCCGGGATGCTCGACGATGCCGTTTCGCGTAGGGACGCCTGCGAGGCGCTGGGGTCTCCATCGAGGCGGTGGGCATTGGGCGAGGACACGAGCATCAGTCTGAGGATCGAGCTCGGCTCGGACACCTTGCTGGGACCGGGCAAGGTCGCCCTTCTGAGCGGCATCCGCGACACCGGCTCCATCGCCGCCGCAGGGCGCCGGATGGGCATGAGCTACAAGCGAGCTTGGTACCTCATCGATACGCTGAATAAGGCGTTCCAGGAGCCGCTCGTCTCCGCAAGCAAGGGCGGACGCAGCGGTGGCGGCGCGACCCTCACGAACACGGGCACCGCCATCCTCGAGAGTTACCTGCGCATGGAGCGGCTCGCCTCGGAGGCCGTGGCGGGTGAACTCGACCTTCTCGCTTCGCTGATGAAGCCCGATTCCTAGAATCGAGGACGGCGCTCGGAGGAGCGCATCGATCGGGAGCCGATTCTTGAGGCCGTGCCTCGGCCCGGTAGTCCTCAGCTCGGTGCCGGCGAGCCTGCCGCATCCGGCGCTGCCCGCCGGATCATCCTGATGTCCACCGTCAAGGCCCGGCGGCACGCCTGAGCGCGCCGCCGGAGGTCCACCGCCTACTCGGCGGCCATGGGCGTCGCGTGGACGGCGGTGGCCCGGGCCGCGCAGAACTTGAACTCGGGGATCTTGCCCATGGGATCGAGCGCCGGGTTCGTCAGCAGGTTGGCCGCAGCCTCGGCGTAGCAGAACGGCATGAAGATCATGCCGACCGGCACGTCGCGGTCGGAGCGCACCTTCAGGTGGACGGCGCCGCGGCGCGTCTCCAGCTTCATCGTATCGCCGGGCTCCAGCCCGAGCCGGTAGAGCTCCTTCGGGGCCATGAAGGCGACCGCCTCTGGCTCCAGCGCGTCGAGGACGCCGGCGCGCCGGGTCATCGAGCCGGTGTGCCAGTGTTCCAGTACGCGGCCGGTCGATAGGACCATCGGGTAGTCGTCATCCGGCAACTCGTCCGGGGGCACCACGGCGGCCGGGACGATCTTCGCGCGCCCGCTCTCCGTGGGGAAGCCGGCGTAGAAGATGATCTCGTTGCCGGGCTTGTCCGGCGCGTCGACCGGGTAGGTCACGGCGCCCTCGCGCTCCAGGCGCTCCCAGGTGATGTTGTTGAACGACGGCATCACCATGGCCATCTCGCGGAAGATGTCGGCCGGGCCGCCGTAGTTCCAGGGCAGACCGAGGCGCTTCCCCAGTTCCTGGATGATCCACCAATCCTGCCGCGCGTCGCCTGGCGGCGACACCACCGGCTGCGAGATCTGCACGCGACGGTCGGTGTTGGTGAAGGTGCCGGCCTTCTCCGCGAAGGCGGAGGCCGGCAGCACCACGTCGGCGTGGAAGGCGGTTTCCGTCAGGAACAGGTCCTGTACGACGAGGTGGTCGAGCATCGCCAGGGCGTGACGGGCGTGGTTCAGGTCCGGGTCCGACATCGCCGGGTTCTCGCCCTCGACGAACATGCCCTTGATCTCACCGGCGTGGATCGCGCGCATGATCTCGACGACGGTGAGGCCCCTCTGCGGATCGAGCTTCTGACCCCAGAACTCCTCGAACATCTCCCGCACCGCGGCCTTCTCGACCGACTGGTAGTCCGGGTAGACCATCGGGATCAGTCCGGCGTCGGACGCGCCCTGGACGTTGTTCTGGCCGCGCAGCGGATGCAGGCCGGTGCCGGGGCGCCCGATCTGCCCCGTGACGAGGGCCAGAGCGATCAGGCAGCGCGAGTTGTCCGTGCCGTGGACGTGCTGGCTGATGCCCATGCCCCAGAAGATGATCGAGGACTTGGCGCGGGCGTAGAGCCGGGCGACCTCGCGCAGGGTCTCTGCGTCGATGCCGCAGACCGAAGCCATCTTCTCCGGCGTGAACTCGACGATCTTCTCCTTCAGCAGCTCGAAGTTCTCGGTGTAGCCGGCGATGTACTGCTCGTCGTAGAGCCGCTCCTCGATGATCACGTTGAGCATCGCGTTGAGCATCGCCACGTCCGAGCCGGGCTTGAACGCGAGGTGCTTGTAGGCGTGCCGCGACAGCACCTGCCGGCGCGGGTCCATGACGATCAGCTTGGCGCCGCGCTGCTTCACCGCGTTCTTGAGGAAGGTCGCTGCGACCGGGTGGTTCACAGTCGGGTTGGCGCCGATCACGATGATAACCTCGGCATCGAGCGCCGCCGAGAACGGCGCCGACACGGCGCCCGAGTTCAACCCCTCCATGAGGGCGGCCACCGACGAGGCGTGGCACAGCCGCGTGCAGTGGTCGACGTTGTTCGAGCCGAAGCCGAGCCGCACCAGCTTCTGGAAGAGGTAGGCCTCTTCGTTCGAGCCTTTCGCGGAGCCGAAGCCGGCGAGCGCCTTGGGGCCATGCGTGTCGCGCACCGTCTTGAGGCCGCCGGCGGCGCGGTCGAGCGCCTCCTCCCAGGTCGCCTCGCGGAAGTGCGTCCACGGGTTGGCCGGGTCGACCTGGTCGTTGGCGTCCTTCTTGACGTTGTCCAGGCGGATCAGCGGCGCCGTCAGGCGGTGGGGATGGTGGACGTAGTCGAACCCGAAGCGGCCCTTCACGCAGAGCCGGTTATGGTTGGCCGGCCCGTTCACGCCCTCGGCGTAGACGATCTTCTCGTCCTTCACCTTGTAGGAAACCTGGCAGCCGACGCCGCAATACGGGCACAGCGAGGTCACCTCGCGGTCGGGGTAGACCGTCCGGGTATTGTGCTCGGCGTCGAGATAGGCGGACGGCATCAGCGCGCCGGTCGGACAGGCCTGGACGCACTCGCCGCAGGCCACGCAGGTCGAGCCGCCCATCGGGTCGTCGAAGTCGAACACGACCTTGGTGCCAGCCGAGCGGTAGGCCATGCCGATGACGTCGTTGACCTGGACCTCGCGGCAGGCGCGGACACAGAGGTTGCACTGGATGCAGGCGTCGAGATTGACGCTCATGGCCGGGTGGGTGAAGTCGCCGGTCCAGCGCTCGGCCGCAGGGAAGCGGCTCTCGGAGACGTCGAGGAAGTCGGCCTGCACCCAGAAGTGCGACGTCGGGTCGTGCGAGGTCTCGCGCTCGGGCTGGTCGGCCACGAGCAGTTCGAGCACCATGGCGCGGGCCTTGGTGGCACGCTCGGTCGCAGTCTTGACCTTCATGCCCACGCCCGGCGTGCGCTTGCACGAGGCGGCCAGCACCCGCTCGCCCTCGATCTCGACCATGCAGGCGCGGCAGTTGCCGTCCGGACGGTAGCCGGGCTCGGGCTTGTGGCAGAGGTGCGGGATGTGGGTGCCGAGGCGCTTGGCGACGGCCCAGATCGTCTCGCCGGGACCGGCCTCGACCTGCTGTCCGTCGAGCTCGAACGCGATGGTCGCGGGTGCGGTCGGCCGCTCCGTCAGATCGTGCAGTCCCGACGGCTCCGGTGCCGCCTGGCCGCCCGCCTTCGCGCCTTGCGAGTAGGAGCCGCCGGCCTCCGGCTTCGAGCCCTGCGCGGGACCGCCTGCATCCTGCAGCCCGTCGGCCCGGATCTCGGACTTCTCGGTCTTGTCGCCGTGCTGTTCGGGGGCGTTGCTCATGCGGCCGCTCCTGGCTCGGACATCGGGATAGGGTTCGCTGGCGCCATCGGTTGCCTCACTCGGCAGCCGCGGCGCGCGGCGCGGGGAAGAGGTCCGGGAAATACTTGATGACGCTGCTGAGAGGGTTCGAGGCGGCTTGGCCGAGGCCGCAGATCGAGGCGTCACGCATGCACTGGGACAGCTCGCCCAGGAGTTCGGTGTCCCAGACGCCCTGCTCCATCAGGATGCGGGCCTTCTGGGTCCCCGAACGGCAGGGGGTACACTGCCCGCAGCTCTCGTCCTCGAAGAACCTCATCAGGTTCAACGCGGCACCGCGCACATCGTCCCGTTCGGACAGGATCACGACGGCGGCGGAGCCGATGAAGCAGCCGTACTTCTCCAGCGTCCCGAAATCGAGCGGGATGTCGTTCATCGACGCCGGCAGGATGCCGCCCGACGCGCCGCCCGGCAGGTAGGCCGCGAAGGTGTGGCCGTCTGCCATGCCGCCGCAATACTCGTCGATGAGCTCCTGGATGGTGAGGCCGGACGGGCCGAGCTTCACGCCCGGTTCCTTCACGCGCCCCGAGACCGAGTAGGAGCGCAGGCCGACGCGGTCGTTGCGGCCGTGGCTCTTCCACCACGCACCACCCCGCTCGATCAGGTCGCGCACCCAGAACAGCGTCTCGATGTTGTTGATCAGCGTCGGGCGGTTGAACAGGCCGACCTGGAACGGGAACGGCGGCTTGTGCCGCGGCAGCCCGCGCTTGCCCTCCAGGGACTCGATCAGCGAGGACTCTTCGCCGCAGATGTAGGCGCCGGCGCCGCGGCGCAGGTGGATGCGCGGGCCGCCCTCGGGGAGCTTGGCGATCTCGCGCGTCAGGATCTCGCGGGAGATGGGATACTCGTCGCGCAGGTAGATATAGACCTCCGGCGCCTCGACGACGTGGGCGCCGATCAGCATGCCTTCGAGGAAGCGGTGCGGGTCGGTGTTGAGGTAGAGCTGGTCCTTGAAGGTGCCGGGCTCGCCCTCGTCCCCGTTGACCGCCATCAGCCGGGGCCCGGGCTCGCCACGCACCGAACGCCACTTGCGTCCCGTCGGGAAGCCCGCGCCGCCGAGGCCGCGCAGCCCGCCGTCGTCGAGCACCTTCAGGATGTCGTCGACCGGAAGCTCCCCGCTGCGGAGCCGGTCGAGGGTCGCGTACCCGCCGGCCGCCCGATAGGCGTCGTAGTCGACGTAGTCCGGGATGTGGGCATGGGTGTCGCCGGCCTCGACCGCGGCCCTCACGGACGCGAGATCGGCCTTGTGCAGGAAGTTGTGCCCGACCTCGACGGCGGGCGCGTGGTCGCACAGGCCGACGCAGGGCGCGCGCACGACGCGGACGGCGTCGGAGGCGAGTTCCCGCTGGAGCGTCTCCAGCAACTCGTCGGCGCCGAACATCGCGCAGGTGATGCTATCGCAGACCCGGATGGTCAGCCTCGGGATGGAGGCGTCACCCTCCTTCACGACGTCGAAATGCGCGTAGAAGGTCGCGGTCTCGAACACCTCGGCGAAGGCCAGGGCCATCTCGTCGGCCAGCGCCGCCAGGTGCTCGGCGCTGATCTGGCCGTAGGTGTCCTGGATCAGGTGGAGGTGCTCGATGAGCAGGTCGCGCTGGCGCGAGCGGGAGCCGAGAAGCTCCTCGATCTCGACCTTCGCCCGCGGCTCGACCTGGCGCCCCTTGGGTACGCTACGCGCCTTGTTCCGCCCCCGGCCGGGATGCGAAAAGTTCCTGACTGTCCCCGGTGCCTCACTCATGCGGTATCTGATTTCCAACTTCTGGGGCGGGTGGTCGCGGCGTCCTGCGGTCCGGTCGGGGCCTACTGGCCGCCGAAGGCCCGGAGCGGCTGGCCGGCCTCGGATCGATGTTTCATCACGACGGCTCCCGTCGCCTCGTCCAGGGACGTGACCCTGGGCCCGACGACGGAGCGGAGTTCGATCTCGAACGCGTCGAGGGCGCCGTTCAGGCGGTCCATCAGGGTGTTCGGGGCGTCTTCGGCCGGGGAGTCGACCGCTTTCGCGAGCGCGTCGCGGACGCGCCCGGCGAGCTCCTGCGTGAGCGGCGGTTTCGCGTCGGCGCAGTACGCGTCCGTCACGATGGCGGCCCAGTCCGCCGCAGGGGATGCATCGCCCATGCTCATGCTTGCGCGATCCAGGGGAAGTCGACGTGGTGCATGGCGTGCCCGTTCGGGTCCGTTGGCGTGGCGTTCGCCCGTGGCATGCCACATGGCAGCCGTTATAGCGGAGGTGTTATATCGTTTTTGAAGTCGTTTCAATTTGCGTAGGGCGGGGGTCACGCGCCGCGGCGACATGGCTGACGCTTGCCCTGACTGGTCGAGCGAGGCAGTGGAGACGTCGCGGGGGAGGCGGTCAGTGGTGTCCGGTATGCGCGTAATCGGACTTGCCGGGTGGAGCGGCGCTGGCAAGACCAGCCTCCTGATCCGGGTCATCCCCGTGCTCGTCGCCCGCGGTGTGAAGGTCGCGACCATTAAGCACGCCCACCACGACTTCGACACGGACCAACCCGGGAAGGACTCCCACGAGCACCGCAAGGCGGGAGCGAGCGAGGTCCTGGTCTCGTCGGGCCGCCGGTGGGCCCAGGTCCACGAACTGGGGGACGAGCAGGAAGCGACCCTGGGTCAGCTCCTGCGACGGATCAGCCCCTGCGACCTCATCGTCGTGGAAGGATACAAGCGGGAGCCGATCCCCAAGATCGAGGTCCATCGCGTCGACAACGGCCGCCCGCCCCTCCATCCTCTGGACGCCACCATCGTGGGCATCGCGAGCGACGTCGGATTTCCGGCATCGGGCCTTCCCGTCGTAGATTTGAACGACGCGGAGGCGGTGACGGGGCTGATGCTCGACGTGGCCGGTTCCTTCGAAGACGTCCTCGGGAGGCTCTAGCCGAATGGCCCAGCTCAGCGATGACTGCTTCGCGTTCGGCGGCCCCCTGATGACGATCGAGGACGCGCACGCGCTGTTCGGCGAGCGACTCGAAGCGATCGTCGGCACCGAGGACGTTCCCGTCTGGGACGCCGACGGACGCATCCTGGCCGAGGATTGCGTTGCGCCGATCAACGTCCCGCCGTTCCCCAACTCGGCCGTCGACGGCTACGCGGTCCGCTTCGCGGACCTGCGCGCCTCCGACTCGACGGTTCTGCCGGTCGGCGCGGTCGTCGCGGCCGGCGGCTCGTCGGAAGGCGTGTCGGTGGCGGGCTCGGCCGTCCGGATCTTCACCGGAGCCCCGATGCCGGCGGATGCCGACACGGTCTTCATGCAGGAGGACGTCCACGTCCTGCCCGACGGCCGGGTGTCTCTGCCGCTCGGGTTGAAGCGCGGCGCCAACAGCCGCGACGCTGGCGAGGACGTGGCGAAGGGCGCGCCGATCATCGCGGCCGGCCGGCGTCTCCGGCCGCAGGACTTGTCTCTGGCGACCGCCGTCGGCCTGCGCACGTTGACGGTCCGCCGCACCCTGCGGGTCGGCGTGTTCTCGACGGGCAACGAGCTCGTCGAGCCGGGGGCGCCCTTGAGGCCGGGCGCGATCTACGACTCGAACCGCATCCTGCTGCTTGCTCTTCTCCGGCGGATGGGCGTCGCGGCGCGTGACCTCGGCGTCATCCGTGACGACCCGGCGGCACTCGCGGTGAGGCTCTCGGCGGCGGTCGCGGAGCATGACGTGATCCTCACGTCGGGCGGGGTGTCGACCGGCGACGAGGATCACGTGAAGACCGCCGTCGAGACCATCGGGCGCCTCGTGTTCTGGAGGCTGGGGATCAAGCCGGGACGGCCGGTCGCGATGGGCATGATCGACGGCAAGCCGTTCCTGGGCCTGCCGGGCAATCCGGTGGCTGTCTACGTCACCCTGCTGTTCGTCGTGCGGCCGCTGCTCGCCCGGCTCGCCGGCGAGGCTTACGCGCCGCCGCGCGGGTTCACCGTCAGGGCGGCCTTCTCCTACCGGAAGCGAGCCGGCCGCAGGGAGTTCGTCAGGGCCAGCCTCGCCCGGGACGCCGACGGCACCTGGCAAGCCCGGAAATTCCAGCGCGACGGCGCGGGCATGCTGTCATCGCTCACCGAAACCGACGGCCTCGTGGAGTTGGAGGATAGCCGGATCGAGGTCGCGCCGGGCGACATCGTGCGGTTCCATCCGCACGAAGCCCTCTGGTAGCGAGGCCGTCCTCAGAGCCTCACCGGCCGCAGACGGCGCCCCGAGCATTGCCGGGCTCCCGCTTCCGTTATATCAATCCTGCTATATCGCTTGTGATTGGCCGTACGAACGGCCGCTCGGTCGGCGGGCTTGGTCAACGATGTTCGATGGTGTCTGGCGGAGCCAAGCAGGCGCGGAACTTCGCCTCCTCCAGATGGGCGAGGCCGTTTCCGGGACCTACACCGCCGCCAATCCCGGCCCTGCGCAGACGCATCGAAGCCGCATCCTCGTCGGCACGGCCGAGGGCGACATCATCGGCTTCGTGACCAGCACGTCGTCACCACAGGAAATCACGGCCTGGACCGGGCGTCTCGTCCGCGCCGACGAGAAGACGGCCGAGGAGATTCATGCGGTCTTCCATGCCGTCGAACGGTGTTCGCAGCCGAAGGCCGTGGACGGTCACATCGCGCTCGAAACGACCATCTTCTCAAAGGTCGAGAACGCGTGCTCATGAAGGCAGGGCCGCTTCCATTCCCGATATCGTTCTGAGGAACGGGGGAATTGGAGCGACGAGCGGTCGGGCGACGATTGTCGACGAATATCGGCCTTCCGGTTCGTCCTGCATGCCGTCATCCCCGTGTCGGGTGCGGAGATGGCCGATCGGGGCCGGTAGCCTCCGCTCACGGGATATCCCCACAGCCCGCTGAATGGCCGGGATGGGCGCAAAGCCGAACGACAGGCTTTTCTCCCGTCAACAATTCGGCGTGGCGGAGTCTGGCCGGAAGCCGCAGGGTTGCTTCGGTGAATGGTCAGCCGGAAGAGCGGAGGGTCCTCGCGCGACCCCAATCGGGCGCTCCAGCGACGGCGCGAGCCTCCTGAAAGCCAGGCGGGCCACGGTGCAGGCGAACCCGCCGGGCACCGCGGCCGAGCCACCCGTCCGCGTTCCTGTCGATCGACGCTGGCGCGTTGGATGTGAATTCGGAATGTTACCCGAAGCCGCCATTCGCTGTGCTTGCGACGTTTTCGCACTCAGCAGACCGCACATACCCCTTCGGGTTGCCCTATCAAGGTGCGCCTATACAACACCCGTGCTTGTATAAGCTGGCTGACTTAGGATTTGGCTCGTTGGGTGCGGACGACACGACGGCCGAATGGCGCGCTCTCTGTGCGCCGATGTACGAGATCAGTCCGACCACACCATCCGCCCCGCTGCCTTTCGGCAGCAACATCACGTACCAGATCGGCGACCTCGTCACCCAGCGTTCGCAACTCTCGACCCAGCGGATCCAACGGGACCGCCGGCGCGTCGACGCTGGTCCAGACCACTACATGGTCCAACTTTATCGATAAGGAAGGTGGCGCGCGTCGGCACCTGGCTGACGCTGAAGGAGATCACGGCCGGCGAGTGGGTGTGCACCACTGACTGCACATCCGGGCGTACCCGACAGATGGCGCTGCGGATGAACCGCTCGAGGAAGACCTGACGGCCCCTCGCATCGACCGGCTCGCCGGCGCGGTCGGACTCCAGAATGTCGTCGCGTCGGACCAGCGCCGGCGCCACAGTGCGCGACATCAGGAAGTGATCACGCCGCGTGGGATGCCGATGCCGCTATGTCCAGAGCCATCCACCACGCCTTGATCAGTGAGGATGTGGTTGGCCCCGACGAGCTCCTCGATCCCGGCATCGAGGGACGGGGCGGAAGTCGGCGTGGGTTGATGGACGTAGGTTTGTCCGCACCACGAACTGAGCAGCGTGCAGGCGCCGGCAGATAACCCCAGAGGTGTGATTCTCACCGCTTTGTCTCCCCCCGCCCAAGTCGCGCGCTGTGACGGGGCAGCGGTGATCCCGACAATGGCGTGAATGCGGACGAATGCCGCTAGAACAGCGGCCTTCCGATGCCGGGCTCGGCGGCAAGGATGCTTGCCGATAGCCCCGACGCACCCTCTCTCAGGGCAACAACACCGCCTGCACCAACTGGACGACGGCATCCCGTGCCGGTACCGTCGCGACCCTCTTGCGGCCGACATGGGCTCCTGTCGCCGCGCAAGAGTCCGTACCGGGCTTGTGAGGCTGGCCTACCGCAGCTTGAGAGCGTGCCCGCGTCGCTTTCTGCCATCCTGCAATGGCGGGTGCTCTGCGCATTCGGGAACGCGACGGGCCACGGGCTGGTGGGCGTGTCGAAGCTGTGCCGCGCACCGGGATTCTCCGTCAGCGCGACATCTGCCCTATCCGGAAGCGCCGTGGCGGCGCCGAAGCGCCAACGGGTGGATGTGCCAGAGCCCCACGAGAAGGCCGAGGGTCAGGATCGCGGCGACCACGCCCGCCCCGTTCGATGCGACGACCTTCGCCACCACGACGCCCAGATCGGCCGAGATGCCGAGCGCGAGCGTCACGCTCGCCGCCAGCAGGAAGCGGCTGCCCAAGGCGTGGAACTCGGGCGTGTCCTCGCCCGCATAGACGATGCGGTGGTAAGCCGCCGGCGCCATCAGCCAGACCACCGTCAGCGCCAGGAAGCCGAGGGCCACCAGGTGCACGACCTTCGTAGCGAAGGCCAGCTTCTCGAACGCCTCCGAGAAGGTGATGACGAGCTGGAAGCCCAGCAGCGCCTGGGCGCCGGGCAGGATCACCCGCGCCTCGGTCAGCATCTGCGTGATCTTGGTCTCCAGCGAGGTGTGCTCGTGCTCGGGTTCGCGGTCGGTCATGATGCGCTCCCGTTCCCCGACGCTTCGTGCCTTCAGCGCCTCCAACCCGTACCAGAACAGGAGGGCGACGCAGCAGGAGAGGAGACCGGCGGCGGCGCCGGGGCCAAGCCCCAGCACCGGTTCGACGGCGAGGTACAGGTCCGCCCCGAGCGCCCCGGCGAACGGCGCGAGCGCGAGGCCGGCGCAGCGCCCGATCACGCCGAGAAGGCGCTTCGTGTCCCGTCCGCCCTCCACCACCCGGTGTTGGACCGAGGGCGTGATGAGGAGGGCGATTGTGAGCGTGATGAGGCCCAGGGCGGCGACCCAGACGACGCGGTCGTGGAACCGCAGCCTCTCGAAGGCCGGGCGGAAGGCGCCCTGGAGCTGGAAGCCCAGCAGGATCTGCGAGCCGAGGATCAGGATGCGGGTCTCGTCGAGGCCGACCTTCACCTTCTTCGACAGGGACATACGCGACCTGGTCCAAGGGAGGCGGGATGCGGCAATCGGCAACCCCCATGCCGGGTTCCGTTCCGGGACGCTCGGGCGGCCTAAGCCGCCGCCGCAGGCGACTGCGCGTCCACAGCCGGCTTACCCCCCTCGCCACGAACAACCGATCCAGAATTCGCCGCGCCACGCCCGTGCCACCCTTCAGGCCAAGCTCGACAAGCTCATCCGGTCGAGCGCGGCCCGGAACCGCTGCATCGGCATCGAGACCCCCCGAGGAGGAGTTGGACGATCTTCGGCATGGCTGCGAGACGCGCGCCCGGGTGGGGGGCTGGACGACGCCCGGCAAGCGGCCAAGGAAGCAGAGGCGCGAGCCGACGAGAAGGGGGCCCGCGTCGCGCGGATCCGCTAGGGCGACCGGCAGGAGCCGAAACACGGCCTCTTCCCCGGACACCCGCTTCCCCTCGCGGCAAGCCCCGCGCCTGGCTCTTCGGTTAGGCCGTGCCGTTGCCGCCCGTGGCTCCGTAGACTTCGCCGGTCACGTAGCTCGCCTCCTGGGAAGCCAGGAAGACGTACACCGGCGCGAGTTCGACCGGCTGGCCGGGGCGGCCGAGCGGCACTTCCGAGCCGAACTTCTCGACCGCATCCTGCGGCTGGCCGCCCGAGGGCTGCAGGGCCGTCCAGAACGGACCGGGCGCGACGGCGTTCACGCGGATGCCCTTCGCCACCTGCTGCTCGGCCAGGGCCTTCGAGAAGGCGACGATGCCAGCCTTGGTGGTGGCGTAGTCCAACAGAATCTGCGGCGGGTTGTAGGCCACCACCGAGGCCGTGTTGATGATGGAGGCGCCCGCCGGCATGTGCGGCAACGCTGCCTTGGTGATCCAGAACATCGCGTAGAGGTTGGTCTTCAGCGTCCGGTCGAACTGCTCGGCCGTGATGTCGCCGATGTCCTTCTGGTTCGTCTGCTTGCCGGCGTTGTTCACCAGGAGGTCGAGGCCGCCGAGGTCGGCGACCGCCTTCGTGACCAGCGCCTCGCAGAACACCGGATCGGTGATGTCGCCCGGCAGCAGCACCGCCTTGCGCCCCTCGGCCTCGATCAGCTTTGCCACCTCCCGCGCGTCCGGCATCTCGTCCTCGACGAAGCTGAGCGCCACGTCGGCGCCCTCGCGGGCGAACGCGATGGCGGCCGCGCGCCCGATGCCGGAATCAGCGCCGGTCACCAGGGCCTTCCGACCGGCGAGGCGCCCGTGACCCTTGTAGCTTGTCTCCCCGTGGTCCGGCTTCGGGTCCATCGCCCCAGCGAGGCCGGGCGCCTCCTGCGGTTGACGTTTGAACGGCGGCTGCGGGTACTGGGTGCGGGGATCCTGCATCCTGAGGCGCTGATCGGCGGCGTCGGTCATGAAGCTGTCCTGTCGCGCCGCCTTCGAACGGGACAGCTCGTGCGGCTCGCGTGTCGGGTGATGCTGTCCGGGGTCCCTTGAAATGGACGCCGCCCCCGGATGTTCCGGCGCCTGCGGCCATGTGGACGCCGTCGAGGGCTCCCGTCAGGCCGCTTTGCCCCGCCTGTTCCCGAGTGCGGCCATGGCCTCGTCGGCAGCCCTTTGCCCGCTGTCGTGGGCACCGTGAGCGGTCGTGAAGTCGAAGGGATGCGTCGCCTCGCCCGCGAAGAACAGCCGGTCCTCGAAGGGCTGGGCCAGCCGCGCCCGCGCCTGGGATCGGCCCGGCAGAGCGCAGCTATACGCGCCCCCGATGGAGGCCATCCGGCTCCAGGAGGTCGCCGCGAGCGGTCGTATCGCCGAGGCGACGTCGCTGCCGAACAGGGCTGCCAACTCGGCCGAGACATGGGCGAACCCTGCGGCCGGGCCATCCTCCTTCACGATGCGGGCGCCGTCGCCCCCGAGGAACGCCTCGATCACCGGCCATCCGTTGGGTCGGATCGAGTAAGCGGCCGACCTCGCGTCGTGGAGGTTGCCGTACGCATGCGTGTCCGGCTCGAATGCGGAATCGCGCCCGATCTCCAGGAAGAGCTTCTCGTTGCAGCCCAGCGGCAGCGCGGCAGCCGCCTCGCGCCAGGGATCGACTCCGGCGGGAAGGCGGATCGCGTCGCCGGCCAGGACCGCAGTCGAGACTGTGAGGATAGCGGCGCCGGCACGGACGACGCCGGCGCGGGTGGTGACGGCGACGCCGTCCGCTGTCAGGTCGATCTGCTCCACGGGGGTGGCGAGCCGCAGGGCCGTAGAGGACGGCAGGCTGGCAGCGACCAGCGTGCCGTAGCCGAGCGGCAGGTTCCAGTTCCGCCCCGTCGAGGCATCATCATAGGCGAGGTAGTCCGCGGCGGAGATCCGCTCGGGTGCGACGCCACTCATGAAACCGGCGATGGCTCGCACGTAGGCGTTCCAGGGGACGCCGGGCTCAAGGGCATCGCTGGCTTGGTCGCTGCCCGAGGCGACGATGCGGAGCCGCTCCTCCCAATCGCCGTATGCATGCCGCGCCGCCTCCTGGTCATCGACATCCTCGGCAATGGAAGGGTGCGCCTTCGCCCATGACGGATCGCCCCGGTCGACCGGGAAGCCCGATGCCTCAGCGACGCCGACCCATGCGTTGCGGTCGCCCGAGTGGAGCCACTCACAGCCGAGGTCGAGGGGGTAGCCCCCGAGATCCTGCGTGTACGCGCGGCCTCCGAGACGCGACGACGCCTCGAGAAGCAAGGCCGCTGTGCTGTGGGCCGCAAGCCACCGCGCGGCGCCGATGCCCGCGGCGCCTCCCCCTACGATGATGACGTCGAATTCGCGGCCCATGGAGCCAAGGTGAGGACGGCCGACACGGCTTCCAAGGCCGGTGCGGCTGTAGCCCGCAATCGGGAGGGATCAATCCCGCTGGACGCCGCCGATCAGGCAGAGACCTGAGCGAATCGATCCTGAACCTCGATTGCTGGCAGGGTTGGCGCCCGCAGGATCAGCGACCGGTCGCCCTCGGCAGCCTCGTTCGCCCCGTGATCGAGGGAGACGAATTCGAGACTTCCACCGGCCTTGATGGTGAGCAGATGGATGTCGTCCTGCCGAGCGACGTCATCCGGCTCAGTCACCACGAACCGCCACCCGGCCTCGTGCCGACCGGCCAACGCATCGAAGCTGGCGTCAGCGTTCCCGAAAACCTTTCCGCGGGCATCCCGGCTGACGCCGGTATCGGCGTGCAGCAGGTGATTCTCCGAGGGGGCGATCTGGTAGACGCGCTCGCGACCGATCTCCGGAGCGAGCCTCGTGCACACGAGGGCGTTGTAGAGATCGTCCCGGGTCGCCGCGAGCAGGTGATCCGGAGGATGGTCGGCCATCCCTTCCTCGGCGTGCCGGGACAGGAGTTCGGCCTGGAGTGTCGGCACGCGCGCCTGCCGTGCGGCCAGCATGGCACCGGGGTAGATGTCGATGATCACGACCGGCACGCCAGCCCGGTGCAGAGTGATGACGAGATCGCTCGCCCACGGCGATGCCCCGACTACGGCGAGCCGCTGGGTATCGGCGGCAGTCGACAGGCCGAACCGGCGGGCGAGCGGTCCGAGAGAGAAGCCGTGGGCGAGCACGGTCGCGACGATGACCGCGAACACGGTGGGCTGGATCAGGTCGCCACCGGCATACCCCGCCTCGCTGAGCCGGGGACCGGCCAGCCCCGCGACGGCGGCCGCGACGATGCCGCGGGGCCCGATCCAGCCGACGAACAGGCGCTCCCGCCGGGATAGGTCGCTGCGCAGCGTGGCCAACCAGATCGCCGCCGGGCGAACCACGAACAGGATCGCGGCCGTAAGCCCGAGGATCGGCACGGACAGTTTGCCGAGGACCGCGAGGTCGAGGTCGGCGGTCAGCACGACGAACAGGCACGACACCAGCAGGACGACGAGGCTTTCCTTGAAGCGGCGGAGTTCGGCCAATCCGGGCACGTGCCGGTTCGCGAGCGCGATGCCGAACACGGTCGCGCCGATCAGCCCGGCCTCGTGCATCAGGAGGTTCGGCACGACGTAGGCGACCAGCGCGAGCGCGAGCAGCACTGGCGTCTTCAGTGTCTCCGGGATCTGGTCGCGCCGGAACGCCCAGGCGACCAGGACTGCCGAGCCGACACCGAGGGCGCCGGCCACCAGCACGCCCTCCGCGAGGTGAAGCGTCAGTGCGGTGGCCGGATCCTCCCCGGCGCCGTGGGGCACACCCACCAAAATCTCGATGACGACCGCGGTCAGGATCGCGCCGACGGGATCGTTGACGATGGCTTCCCACTTCAGGAAGGCGGCTGAACGCCGTTCCAGGCGGGCATGGCGCAGGAGCGGCAGGATCACGGTCGGCCCGGTGACGACGAGGATGGCGCCGAACACGGACGCCGGTCCCCACATCATCCCCCCGATCAGGTGGGCGGCGAGCGTGCCCAGGACGAAGTTGATGGGCAGGGCGAAGGCCGTGAGCCGGAGCACCCCCTCGCCGGACGCCCGCAACTCGCGGAAGTCGAGCGCGAGGCCGCCCTCGAACACCACGATGGCCACGGCCAAGCCGATCAGGGGTCGTAGGTTCGGTCCGAAGTCGTGCGTGGGATGCAGCAGGCCGAGTACGGGCCCGACCAGGAACCCGAGCGCGAGGAGGAGGACGATGGCCGGGATGCGCAGCCTGGCGGCGAGAACCTGGGCGGCGATGCCACCACCGACGACGCAGAGGACCGCCGTGGCTACACCGTTTTCCATGCAGGACGCTCCGGACCAGCATCCGGACCTACCCCCTGGCAGCCGAACCGGGACCTAATGATGGGTGGGGACAGTCGCGCCGTTTCGCCCCCGACTGGCGGCTCACCATGCGTTCCACGGCCAATCGAGTGGCACCGCCACGGTTCCCGTTCAAGCGGTGCACCCGTGGACGCAGCGACTGGGTCACGCGCCGATGATGACCGTAAGCCGCCCCAATCGCCATGAAGGCGACCTTCGATCTTCGCTGGCATCGCACGGCCGGGCCCTGAGGGCGCCTGTGCGATGCGTCCGACGGCCGGCGCCTGAGTCGATGTGCCTGTTACGTTATCAACGCCATGGCAACGCCTCAGCTCTCCGACGGCGCGGGACACCGCGTTCGCACGCAGGATGAACGGCTCCGGGTAGGCGACCATCGTTTGGGCGCCGGTGATCGCCCCCCCCCGAACACCGTCCCGACGCGAGCCGACGTCCCCTTCGGAGATGCCGCCGAGGGCCACCGGATGACTGAGTTGGGCGCGAAGCCGACCATCCGGTTTTGAGCGGCAGTACGAGCTGCTCCAAGCGCATCCCACCTCTTCTGCTCCGCAATCATTGTGGCGCGACGCGCTTCGGGAACCGATCGGGACCGACGGCGACCCAGCGTACTTCGTTGCTGGCTTCGTCGTGATTAGGCGGATCAACCGGACTGCCGTGGCCCTGTCGAAGGAGATCGCCTGCCCGATTGGGTGGACAGGAGATCGCAGCACCCCGCGCGATGCGTTCTCGTCGCAAGACGGTGCGCACGTCCACTCACCCGCCGGGCCGCCGGCGCTTCCAGCCGGCCTGTTACGGCTGCAACGCCGCGTATGAGCGCCGTGCTGGGCGGCAGGAACAGAACGGAGCGGGCCGCACCGTGGAAGCGGCTCATCCGCCTCTCTGACATACGGATGAGGCGGGAAACCATGGCGTCAACTATCACGTGGCTGGTGGTTCAGACCGAGCCCTCTCGAGACATGATCACCTACCGCGGTTCTTCCTTCGCGGCGCCGATATTCGCTGCGTTGGTAGCGAGCGTTTTCTCCAGCGCTCGCGCGTGAACAGCATATTACTTAATCTCAAGCTTGAGCCTGCGCTCAGCATACCGCGCATTGTCGGCGCACGTGAAAAAGGCTCTTGGTCGTAGCCTCTTTGGTGCTGGTAAGTGTCTGAACAATCTGGTGAGCGCGCTGGGACTCGAACCCAGGACCTACAGATTAAAAGTCCGTTGCTCTACCAGCTGAGCTACGCGCTCGCGTCCCACACCCGCCTGCTACAGCCTCGCGGGGACGGCGCGTCCGCAATAGGTGAGCGGACCCTAAGGGTCAACACGAGGCGCCGCGGCGACGCTCAGGACATGCTGCCCCGGGCGCGCTCCACGATCGCCCGGGCCTCGTCGAAGGCGGCGTTTGCGTCGAGGTCGGTCGTGTCGAGCCGGATCGCATCATCCGCCATGCGCAGGGGCGCGGCGGCCCGGGACGCATCGCGCGCGTCGCGGGCCTCGATGTCGGCGAGAATCACCGCGAAGTCCGCGGTCTCGCCCCGGCCTGCGAGTTCCAGATGCCGCCGCCTGGCCCGCTCCTCCGATGACGCGGTGATGAACAGCTTCACGCCCGCATCGGGGCAGACCACGGTGCCGATATCGCGTCCGTCGAGGACGGCGCCCTGGGGATCGGTGGCGAAGCGGCGCTGCCATGTGAGCAGGCCGGCGCGAACCTCCGGCACGGCGGAGACCCGCGACGCCGCCTCCCCCATCGCGCGCTCGCGCAGGCGAGGATCGTCGAGCCGCTCGGCGTCGAGGGTGCGTGCGGCCTGGGCAGCCGCGGCGTGATCGTCGAGGGAGCGGCCGGCGTCGAGCAGCGCCAGCGCGACGGCTCGATAGAGAAGCCCAGTATCGAGGTGCGGCAGTCCGTAATGGCCGGCCAATCTCTTGGCGAGCGTACCTTTGCCCGAAGCGGCGGGACCGTCGATCGCGATGAGAAGCGGCATGCGGATCACGCTCCGATCCGGCCGCCGAGGGCCTGCATGCTCGGCAGGAAGCTGGGGAAGCTGGTCGCGATCATCGCGCCATCATCCACCGTGACCGGATCGCGCGTCGCGAGCCCCATCACCAGGAACGCCATGGCGATGCGATGGTCGAGATGGGTCGCGACGGTGCCGCCGCCGGCGGCCGCCGCCCCGTCCCCCTCGACCACGAGGTCGTCGCCCTCGACCGTGTGGCGAACGCCGTTGGCCGCAAGCCCGGCCGCCACAGCCGCGAGGCGGTCGGATTCCTTGACGCGCAGCTCATGCAGACCGTTCATCCGCGTACGCCCCTCCGCGAAGCTCGCCGCGACCGCCAGCACCGGATACTCGTCGATCATGGCAGGCGCGCGCTCGGCCGGAACGTCGACGCCCTTCAGACGGCTCGCCCGCACGCGCAGGTCGGCCACGGTCTCGCCGCCCTCTTCCCGCTCGGCGACCCGCTCGATCTCGGCCCCCATCTCGAGGAGCGTGGTGATCAGGCCGGTGCGCAGCGGGTTCATCATCACGCCTTCGATCACTACGTCGGAACCGGGCACGATCAGCGCGGCCACCAGCGGGAACGCGGCCGAGGACGGGTCGGCCGGTACCACCACGTCGGTGCCGCGCAGGGTGGGCTGCCCGGTGAGCGCGACTTTGCGGCCGTGACCGCCCGGACCGTGCGGCTCCACGCTGACCGTGGCGCCGAACAGGCGCAGCATGCGCTCCGTGTGGTCGCGGGTCGCCGCCGCCTCGATCACCGTGGTGATCCCGGGGGCGTTGAGCCCGGCGAGCAGCACGGCGGACTTGATCTGCGCCGAGGCGGCCGGGGTCTCGTAGGTGATCGGGATGGCCTCGTTCAGGCCGCGCAGGGTCAGGGGTACGCGTCCGCCGGGGGCTTCGGCCAGGACCTGCGTGCCCATGCGGGTCAGCGGGTCCAGGATCCGGCGCATCGGCCGCGAGCGCAGGGAGGCGTCGCCGTCGAAGGTCGCGGTAACCGGCTGGCCGCCGACGACGCCCATCATCAGCCGCGAGCCGGTGCCGGCGTTTCCGAAGTCGAGCACCGTGTCCGGGTCGGTCAGGCCGCCGATGCCGACGCCGCGCACCTGCCAGCGGCCCGTGCCAAGACGCTCCACGGCGGCGCCGAGCGCTTTCGCGGCGGCGGCGGTGCGCAGCACGTCGTCGCCCTCGAGCAGCCCTTCGACTCTCGTCTCGCCTTCGCTGAGCAGCCCCAAGATCATCGCCCGGTGCGAGATCGATTTGTCCCCCGGCGGCCGAAGGCGCCCCCGCAGGGGCGCTCCCGGCGCGGCGGTGAGGGGCTGGGGAGGCGAATCGTGCGACACGGGACGTCCGTTCGGGCTCGGGATGGACCTGGATCCGGTGCGTCGCGCGGCGTCGCCGCAGCACTGCAATCGGACCGTGAATTCGCCGCGCGGTTAACACGCGTGATGTCGCGCGTCATCCGCGGGCTCCGCGGGACCGGACCGGGCAGAGGCCGTGCGCACCCGCTCGATTGACAGGCGCAGCGCCCGCGACTAACGGGGCCCCTCCCCCAAGACAGCATTGACGACGAGGTGTCCGCCCGTGGCCCGACCGGAACTTGGCTTGAAGCGCCAGTGCATGAGCTGCGGCGCGAAGTTCTACGACCTCGCCCGCGACCCCGCCGTGTGCCCGAAATGCGGCGCGGTCTATCAGGCGGTGGCGACCAGCAGCCGTGCGGCGGCCCCCATCGTATCGCGGGCGCCGGTCAACAACGACGATGAGGACGAGACGGACGAGAAGGGTCCGGAGCTCGTGTCCCTCGACGAAGTCGAGGCCGCCGAGGACGAGGCCGATCCGACGCCGGAGGACGAGACCTCCGAGGATGGGGACCAGGCCGACGACGACACCTTCCTCGAGGAGGAGGACAGCGGCGACGACGACGTGTCCGATCTGATCGACGGCGACATCGAGAACGACGAGGAAAGCTGAGGCTTTGACCGCCTCTCCGACGAGACCCCGGAAAATCGCGAAAAAAAGGGGTTGAGTCCGCGGCGGGAGCCGCCTATAGAACCGCCCTCGCCGGACGCCAGCCGGACCGGCGAGACACCGCGGACCCCAAACCGCGGCGGATAAAGTGGGGCCTTAGCTCAGCTGGGAGAGCGCTTCCATGGCATGGAAGAGGTCATCGGTTCGATCCCGTTAGGCTCCACCATCCTCCCCCTTCGCGGCCGGTTCCGGCGCGCACGAAGGGTGCATCTTAGACCTTCAGACGCAGACCAACGTCCCCGGCGACCACTGCGGGCTTTGTACCGCTTGCGGCGAGCCACATCAGCGGGTCAGGTGCCCGAGCGGCAGCGCGGTGGTGTACTTCACCTGACCCAGGGCGAAGCTGGAGCGGATGTTGGCCACACCGGGAATGCGCGTGAGGTGGTCCAGGACGAGCTTCTGGTACTGGCCGAGATCCTCCACGACGACCCGCAGCATGTAATCGGCCTCGCCGCTCATCAGGTAGCACTCCATCACCTCGGGTCGGCTGCGCACCGCCGCGTCGAAGGCCTGGAGCGCCGCCTGAGTCTGTTTCTCCAGGGAGACGTGGACGAAGACGTTCACGGCGAGCCCCAGGCTCAGCGGGTCGACCACGGCGACGCAGCCCCGGATGATGCCCGCCTCCTTGAGGTCGTTGACCCGGCGCCAGCAGGGTGAGGTCGAGAGACCGACCTGCTCGGCCAATTCCGCGATGCTGATCTCGCTGTCCTGCTGGAGGCGCTCGAGGATCCGCAGGCTCGCGGCGTCGAGGGTTGCCGGGGGCTGGGCCATGAACGCACGCTCCGCTTGCCTCGGATCGATCACGAGCCGGGCATCCTCCACCGGCCCCGACCGGGGAACCGTTTGCCGCGAAACGGCCGTCCCCCGGTCGATTGATCCCGCATTCGGACCGCGGAAGCAAACAATCGGTATGTTGCCCCTCGGGGATGTCCGTATGATCCCGCGCAACAGGAGAGCCCGCGCCGATGAACGCCATTCCGCCGAAAGCCACCATCGCGCGGTCCGCCGAGGTCGATCACGACCCGGCCGAGACGCAGGACTGGCTCGCCGCCCTGGAATCGCTGTTCCGCACCGAGGGCGCGGCCCGGGCGCGCTTCATCCTCGACCGCCTGGAGCGGCGCTCGAAGGAGATCGGCATCCTCGACGAGGCGCTGCCCTACTCGCCCTACCGGAACACGGTCCCCCTGGAGAAGCAGCCGCGCTATCCGGGCGACCTCGACATCGAGGAGCGGCTGACCTCGATCATGCGCTGGAACGCGCTGGCCATGGTGGTGCGCGCCAACATGGCCTACGGCGAACTCGGCGGCCACGTGGCGAGCTACGCCTCGGCGGCGGAGCTGTTCGAGGTCGGGTTCAACCACTTCTTCAAGGGCGGGGCGGACGGAGATCTCGTCTACTTCCAGCCGCATTCGGCGCCCGGCGTCTACGCGCGCGCCTTCCTGGAGGGACGGCTCAGCGACGAGCAGCTGAAGCATTACCGCCAGGAGATCGCGGGCGACGGCCTCTGCTCCTACCCGCATCCCTGGCTGATGCCCGATTTCTGGCAGGTCCCGACCGGCTCGATGGGGATCGGACCGATCCACGCGGTCTATCAGGCGCGGTTCATGCGCTACCTCGCCGACCGGGGACTGGCCGACACGTCCGGCCGGCACGTCTGGGGCGTGTTCGGCGACGGCGAGATGGACGAGCCCGAGTCGATCGGCGGCCTCGCCCTGGCGGCCCGCGAGAACCTCGACAACCTCACCTTCGTCATCAACTGCAACCTGCAGCGGCTCGACGGTCCGGTGCGCGGCAACGGCCAGATCATCCAGGAGCTGGAGAGCCTGTTCCGGGGCGCCGGCTGGAACGTCATCAAGGTGCTGTGGGGCTCGGAGTGGGACGGGATCTTCGCCCGCGACACCAACCACGCCCTGCTGCGCCGCTTCGCCGACACCGTCGACGGCAAGTACCAGACGCTGGGCGCCAAGGACGGCGCCTACAACCTCGCCCACTTCTTCGGCGAGGATCCGGAGGTGCGCGAACTCGTGGCCCACATGTCGGACGCCGACGTGGATCGCCTCAAACGCGGCGGCCACGACTTCCGCAAGCTCTACGCCGCCTTCGCGGCCGCCAAGACCACCAAGGGCCGCCCGACGGTGATCCTGGCCAAGACCAAGAAGGGCTACGGCATGGGCGGCGCGGGCGAGTCGCGCATGACCGCCCACCAGGCCAAGAAGCTCGACGTCGACGCGCTCCGCGCCTTCCGCGACCGCTTCGCCCTGCCGCTCACCGACGCGCAGGTCGAGGGCCTGGCCTTCTACAAGCCGGCCGAGGACGGGGCCGAGATGCGCTACCTGCGCGAGCGCCGCGAGATCCTCGGCGGCGTGCTGCCGGCCCGCCGCCGCACCGCGCCGACCGTCGCGGTACCGGCGCTCTCGACCTATGCGGGCTTCGCGCTGGAGGCCGGCGGCAAGGAGATGTCGACCACCACCGCGGTGGTGCGCCTGTTCGGCAACCTCCTGAAGCACAAGGACCTTGGGCCCCGCGTCGTCCCGATCGTCGCCGACGAGGCGCGGACCTTCGGCATGGCCAACCTGTTCCGGCAGGTCGGCATCTACGCGCCGCAGGGCCAGCTCTACGAGCCGGAGGATGCCGGCTCGATGCTCTACTACCGCGAGGCCCGGGACGGGCAGCTCCTGGAGGAAGGCATCACCGAGGCCGGGGCGATCTCGTCCTGGACGGCGGCGGCCACGTCCTACAGCGTCCACGGCCTGTCGATGCTGCCGTTCTACATCTACTACTCGATGTTCGGCTTCCAGCGGGTCGGCGACCTGATCTGGGCGGCGGCCGACCAGCGGGCCCGCGGCTTCCTGATCGGCGCCACGGCGGGCCGCACCACCCTCGGCGGCGAGGGCCTGCAGCACCAGGACGGGTCGAGCCACTTGGCGGCGGCCGCGATCCCGAACTGCCGCGCCTACGATCCGGCCTTCGCGTACGAGATGGCGGTGATCGTCGACCGCGGAACCCGCGCGATGATGGAAGAGGGCGAGGACGCCTTCTACTACCTCACCGCCATGAACGAGAACTACGCGCAGCCCTCCATGCCGGAAGGGGTGGAGGCCGGGATCCTGAAGGGCATGTACCGCCTGTCGGGGCCGGAAGCCGGGCCGGGGACCGGAACCGCCGCCATCCGCCTCCTCGGCTCAGGCGCGATCCTGCCGGAGGTGATCGCGGCGGCCGACCTGCTCGCGCGGGACTGGGGCGTCTCGGCCGAGGTGTTCAGCGTGACGAGCTTCAGCGAACTGGCCCGCGACGCCCGCGAGGCCGAGCGGCAGGCGATGCTCAACCCGGAAGCCGAGGCACCGGTCAGCCACGTGGCGGCGCTGCTGCCGGGCACGGCGCCGGTCGTCGCGGCGACCGACTACGTCCGGGCTTACCCGCAGCTGATCGCGTCCTACGTCGGCGCGCGCTTCGTCGCGCTCGGCACGGATGGGTTCGGCCGCAGCGACACGCGCAGCGCGCTCCGCCGCTTCTTCGAGGTGGACCGCCAGCACGTGGTCATCGCCGCCCTGCACGCCCTCGCTGAGGCCGGTACGGTGCCGCGCGCCACGGTGTCGGACGCGATCGGCCGCTACGGCATCGCGACGGACGCGCCCGCCCCCTGGACGATCTGAAGGCGGTGACCCCACGCAGCGCGCCTCGCAGGAGCCCGCCCGCCGGCCGCGCGGTCCCCGGAGGGCTCCTGCGAGGCCTCCGCTCCGGCACCGCGGGATGAGGGGGCGGAACGAAGACACGGCAGACCGTCGCACGGGGTCCATCCGCAACGGCCCGCGATTCCCGCGCCTGCCCGGGCGCAAACAGACCGCCACGACCTTCCAGAAACCGGAATTCCACCCCATGAGCGCCGCGCTGCAGATCGCCCTCCCGGACATCGGCGACTACCGGGACGTGCCGGTCATCGAGCTTCTGGTGAAGCCCGGCGACCGCCTCGCGGTGGACGACCTGATCCTCAGCATCGAATCCGACAAGGCCACCATGGAGGTCCCCTCCCCGGTGGCCGGCATCGTGCGCGAGTTGCTGGTCGCGGTGGGCACGAAGGTGTCGGAAGGGACGCCGATCCTGACAGTCGAGCCTGCGCAGGGCGATGCTTCGGCGGCGGCGGGCGCCCTTCCGCCCCCCTCCGAGCCGGGTGGCGCTTCCGTCGGCGAGAATCGGGAGAGGGGAGCCGGGCGCCCGGAAGAGGCGGGCCCGGCGGGCGGGTCCCCGCCCGGCTCGGCCCCGTCGTTCTCCGCCCCCGACCCGGTTCCCGCGCCGCCCTCCCCCGCCGCGGGCGGAGGGAAGACCGGTGCCGCGCCCGGTGCCGCGCCCGGAGCCGAGCCCGATCATCCGATCCCCGCGACCCGGGGCGACGTGCATGCCAGCCCGTCGGTCCGCCTGCTCGCCCGCGAACTCGGCGTGGGCCTCGACGGCGTGCCGGCCACCGGGCCGAAGGGACGGATCCTGCGCGAGGATGTGCACGCCTTCGTCAAGGCGGCGCTCGCCGCGCCCGCCCGTCAGCCCGTCGCCGCATCCGGGATCGGTGCCGGCCTGCCGCCCTGGCCGCAGGTGGATTTCGCCAAGTTCGGTCCGGTGCGGCGCGAGCCGCTGTCACGCATCCAGAGCCTCTCGGGGGCCAATCTCAGCCGCAACTGGCTGACGATCCCGCACGTCACCAATTTCGACCGGGCCGACGTCACCGAGATCGAATCGTTCCGCGTGGGCCTGAACAAGGAGCCGCGCACGCCCCCCGCCCGGGTCACCATGGTGGCGTTCCTGATCAAGGCGGCGGCCTCGGCGCTGCGCGCCCATCCGCGGTTCAACACCTCCCTGGAAGGTGGCGACCTCGTGCTGAAGGACTACGTCCATGTCGGCTTCGCGGTGGACACGCCCAAGGGCCTGATGGTCCCGGTGGTGCGGGACTGCGACCGCAAGGGACTGATCGAGATCGCCACCGAGATGGCCGAGATGGCCGAGAAGGCCCGGGCCGGAACCCTCGCGGGCTCCGACATGCAGGGCGGCTGCTTCTCGATCTCGTCGCTGGGCGGGATCGGCGGCGACGGCTTCACGCCGATCATCAACGCCCCCGAGGTCGCGATCCTGGGAGCCGCGCGCTCGCGGACGGAGGCGGTGTGGGACGGCAAGGCCTTCCAGCCGCGCCTGATCCTGCCGCTCAGCCTGTCGTGGGACCATCGCGTGGTGGACGGCGTCGCCGCCGCCCGCTTCCTCGGCCATGTGGCCTCGGTCCTCTCGGACCTGCGCCGCGCCCTCCTGTGACCGCACCCCCCATGCCCGAGACCATCGACATCCGCGTGCCCGATCTCGGCGATTACGCCGACGTCCCCGTGATCGAGATTCCGGTCACCCCCGGCCAGTCGATCGCCAAGGACCAGACCCTGCTGATGGTCGAATCCGACAAGGCGACCCTGGACATCCCCTCCCCGGTCGCCGGCCGCCTCGTGGAGATGCTGGTCGGCCTCGGCGACACGGTCTCGGCCGGCACGCTCGTCGCCCGCCTCGCGGCCGAGGAGCCGGCGGCGCAATCCCGCGCCCAGCCCGGATCGGGGACCGGGCAACCGGTCCCCGCGCCCGCGACGGCGGCCCCGCCGCCCGGCGAGGGCGGCGGCCCGTCCTGCGACGTGCTGGTCGTCGGCGGCGGCCCCGGCGGCTACGCGGCCGCCTTCCGGGCGGCCGATCTCGGCCAGCGGGTGATCCTCGTCGAGCGCGACGCGACGCTCGGCGGCGTCTGCCTCAACGTCGGATGCATCCCCTCGAAGGCGCTGCTCCACGTGGCCGCCGTCACCGAGGAGGCCGCGCGCCTCGCCGCGCACGGGATCAGCTTCGGTGCCCCGACAATCGACCTCGAGAAGCTGCGGACCTTCAAGGCCGGGACGGTGCGCCGCCTCACCGACGGGCTCGCCCAGATGGCGCGCCAGCGCAAGGTCGAGGTGGTCCGCGGCACCGCGCGCTTCACCGGGGCGTCCACCGTCGCGGTCGCGCTCCACGCCGGCGGGGAGCGGAGCCTCGCCTTCGCCCGCGCCATCGTGGCCGCGGGCTCGTCCCCGGTGGCCCTCCCGATGCTGCCGGAGGATCCGCGGATCGTGAATTCGACGGGGGCGCTGGAGCTGCCCTTCGTGCCGAAGCGCCTGCTGGTGATCGGCGGCGGCATCATCGGCCTGGAGATGGCGACCGTGTACAGCGCCCTGGGCGCCCGGGTCGACGTGGTCGAGCGCCTGCCGAACCTGCTGGAGGGCGTCGACCGCGACCTGGTGGCCGTCTGGATGAAGCGCAACGCGCACCGGTTCGACCGAATCCTCACGGGGACCGAGGTCGTGTCCGCGACGGCCGGTGCCGACGGCATCGCGGTCGCGCTGGGGGGCGAGGCCGAGCCGCAGACCTACGACCTCGTCCTCCAGGCGGCGGGCCGGCGCCCGAACGGCCCGGGCCTGGGGCTCGAAGCCGCCGGGGTGGCAGTGGAGAACGGCTTCGTTCCCGTCGACGCGCAGATGCGCACCGGCGTGCCCCACATCTTCGCCATCGGCGACCTCGTCGGCCAGCCGATGCTCGCCCACAAGGCCGTCCATCAGGGCCACGTCGCCGCCGAGGTGGCCGCCGGCCACCGGGCCGGCTTCGACGCCGCCGTGATTCCCTCCGTGACCTACACGGATCCGGAGATCGCCTGGGTCGGCCTCACCGAGACCGCCGCCAGGGCGGCCGGCCGGGCCGTGGAGGTGGCGCGCTTTCCCTGGGCGGCCTCGGGGCGGGCCATCGCCAACGGCGCGGAGTACGGCCTGACCAAGCTGCTGTTCGACGCGGGGACCAAGCGGGTCGTCGGCGGCGCCCTCGTCGGCCCGAGCGCGGGCGACATGCTCGGCGAGATCGCCCTGGCCATCGAGCTGGGGGCGGACGCCGCCGATATCGGCCGCACGATCCACCCGCACCCGACGCTGGGCGAGACGATCGGCCTGACCGCCGAAGTCGCCCTCGGCCTCTGCACCGATCTCCCCGCCCCGGCGCGTCGGGCCTGACGCCGTGCGGATCGAGGCCCCGCCCGATCCCCTCCTCGGGGTGTGCCGCCGCGCGGGGGGCTCCGCCGAGCCCGGCGACGCCACGCGATCGGTGCCGGCGCGCCCCGGCCATCTCGACCGCTCGGGTTTTCCTGGCTAAATCTCGCGCACGGCCGCACCGCGGATCGAGAATCGTCTCGACCCGCGCGTATCGCCGGGCATCGACGCGGCGGCCGCCGTGCTGAAGCCGGCGCCGCGTTCGGGAGGATACGTGTCGAGATGCCGTGGCGCTGCGGACGGTCGCTCCAACGTTCGGCCTCGACTGGGCTTCGACTTGATCGGGCCCTCCGCGCGGCGCGGAAAAGCTTGCCGGGCCGCCTCCTGCTCGCCGTTTCTCTGTCGGCGCTGGCGGTGAGCGCGCCGCGCAGTGCCCTGGCGCAGGCTGCGCCCGCCCGCGAGGCCGCACCCGAACCGCGCGACGACGCCTTGATCGCCGACTTGAGGAGCCGGATCCTCGCCGCGCACAGCGCGACCTTCGCCCTCGAGAGCTGGTGCGCCGACCACGCGCTCGCGGCCGATCCGCACCTCGTCGCCGAGCGGCTGCCCGTCCCGGACAAGCCGCTCTCCGTCGCGCAGCGGGCCCGGCTGGCGATCGGCCCGGACGAGCCCGTGCGGTACCGGCGCGTCCGCCTCGCCTGCGGGGACCGCGTCCTGTCGGAGGCGGACAATTGGTACGTGCCGGCCCGGCTGACGCCCGAGATGAACGCCACCCTGGACGGCACCCGCACGCCCTTCGGCCGGGTGGTACGCTCCCTGGCTCCGGTGCGCAGCACGGTGGCGGTCCGCGGCCCGGGCCGCGGCGCGGAGACGGGACCGACCGACCCGCTGTTCGAGGTCGACGCCGTGCTATCGACCGGCGCCGGGCAGCCCTTCTGCGAGGTCGTGGAGACCTACCTGGGCAGCGCGCTGCCCCGGGCGTCCCGCTGACCGACACGATGACCTGACAACGGGAGGAACAGGATGCGTTTCACGGTACGTCCCACGGTTCTGGCGGCGCTGGCGGCCGGCCTGCTCTGCGGCCCGGCGCAGGCCGCCGACCCGTCCGGGACCTGGCTCACGGAGACCGGCACGTCGCGGGTCCGGATCACGCCCTGCGGCGGCGGCTTCTGCGGGACGATCGTGAGCGCCCCCGGCAAGGGGCTCGACGAGAAGAATCCCGATCCGGCCCAGCGCACCCGCAGCGTCGTCGGCATCCAGATCCTGAACGCGCCGCAGGCCGACGGCGGCGGCTTCTCGGGCTCGCTCTACAACCCGAACGACGGCAAGACCTATTCCGGCTCGCTCAAGCTCACGGGCGCCAACTCCCTCGAGGTGGCGGGCTGCGTGATGAGCGTCTTCTGCAAGCGGCAGACCTGGACGCGGGTGAAGTGATCCCCCGCGGCCACGATGCTGGCCAGGGCGCTGGCCACGCTGCTGGCCACGCTGCTGGCTAGGGCGGCCCGGCCGCCCCCGCCTCAGGCGGCCTCGGTCAGGGCCTGCTCGACGGCGTCGAGGGCCTCTTCCGCACCCGCGCCGTTGGGACCGCCGGCCTGCGCCATGTCGCGGCGGCCGCCGCCGCCCTTGCCGCCCAGCGCCCCGGCGCCGGCCCGCACGAGGCCGACGGCGTCGTAGCGCGCGGTCAGGTCGTCGGTGACGCCGACCACCAGCCCAGCCTTGCCGTCCGGCCCCACGCCGACCACCGCCACGATGCCGGAGCCCAGGCGCTTCTTCTCCTCGTCGACGATCGGCTTGAGGTCGCGCATGTCGAGCCCCTCGATCACCGAGCGGCGGAAGGCCACGCCGCCGATCTCGGATTGCCGCGCCCCTGAGCCCGGGCCGCCCTCGCCGCCCATGGCGAGCTTGCGGCGGGTCTCGGCGAGTTCGCGCTCCAGGCGGCGGCGATCCTCCATCAGCGCCGTGAGGCGGTCGGGCGCCTCCGAGACCGGGGCCTTGAGAATGCCGGCGAGGGCCGCCAGCGTCCGCGCCTCCTCGGCGCGGTGGCGGCGCGCCGCGTCCGCCGTCAGCGCCTCGATGCGGCGGACGCCCGCGCCCACGGCGCTCTCCGCCACGACGGTGATCGCCCCGATATCGCCGGTGCGCGCCGCGTGGGTGCCGCCGCAGAGCTCGACGGAGAAGGTCTTCGGCCGGCCCTGGGCGGCCTCGCCGTCGACCGGCAGCCCCATGGAGACCACCCGCACCTCATCGCCGTACTTCTCGCCGAACAGCGCCCGGGCGCCAGACGCGATCGCGTCGTCCACCGCCATCAGCTTGGTCACCACGGGGACGTTCTGGAGCAGCACCGCGTTGGCGATGTCCTCGACCCGGGCGAGTTCGTCCGCCTCGATCGGCTTCGGATGGCTGATGTCGAAGCGCAGGCGGTCGGGGCTGACCAGCGAGCCCTTCTGGGCGACGTGGTCGCCCAGGACCTGCCGCAAGGCCTCGTGCAACAGGTGGGTGGCCGAGTGGTTGGCACGGATCGCCCTGCGGCGGGCGTTGTCGACCTTCAGCTCCACCGGCAGGTCGAGGCTCAGGCGCCCCTCCTCCACGGTCACGTGGTGGACGAACACGTCGCCGAGCTTCTTCTGCGTGTCGGTGATGCGCGCCCGCACGCCCGGCGCCAGGATCAGGCCGGTATCGCCGACCTGACCGCCCGATTCGCCGTAGAACGGCGTCTGGTTGACGAGGACGAGGCCGGTCTGACCGGCCTCCAGGCTCTGCACCTCGGCGCCGTCGCGCAGGAGCGCGGTGACGATGCCCTCGGCGGTCTCGGTCTCGTAGCCCAGGAACTCGGTGGCGCCGACGCGCTCGCGCAGCCCGAACCACACGGTCTCGGTGGCGGCCTCGCCCGAGCCCTTCCAGGCCTCGCGGGCCGCCTGCTTCTGGCGCTGCATCGCCGCCGCGAAGGCGTCGGTGTCGACGCCGATGCCCCGGGCCTTGAGGGCGTCCTGGGTCAGGTCGAGGGGGAAGCCGTAGGTATCGTAGAGGGTGAAGGCGGTGTCACCCGAGAGCTTGTCGCCGTCCTTGAGGTCGCGGCTCTCGGCGTCGAGGATCGACAGGCCCCGCTCCAGGGTGCGCCGGAAGCGGGATTCCTCCAGCTTCAGGGTCTCGCCGATCAGGCTCTCGGCCCGCATCAGCTCGGGATAGGCCGGCCCCATCTCGCGCACCAGGGTCGGCACGAGGCGGAACATGGTGGGCTCGCGGGCCCCCAGGATCTCGGCATGGCGCATGGCCCGGCGCATGATCCGGCGCAGCACGTAGCCGCGGCCCTCGTTGCCCGGCAGAACGCCGTCCGCCACCAGGAACGACGCGGCGCGCAGGTGGTCGGCGATCACCCGGTAGGAGGCCATCGTCGCCGGCTCGGGCGCCCGCGATACCGCGTGCGCGACGGCATCGATCAGGGCGCGGAACAGGTCCGTGTCGTAGTTGGAGTGCACGCCCTGGAGGATCGCCGCCATGCGCTCCAGGCCCATGCCGGTGTCGATCGACGGCCGCGGGAGAGGGTTGCGCGAACCCGGCTCCAGCTGCTCGTACTGCATGAACACGAGGTTCCAGAATTCCAGGAACCGGTCGCCGTCCTCGTCGGGGGAGCCGGGCGGGCCGCCCTGGAGCGCGGGACCCTGGTCGATGAAGATCTCCGAGCACGGGCCGCAGGGGCCGGTATCGCCCATCTGCCAGAAATTGTCGGAGGTCCCGATCCGGATGATCCTGTCCTCGGAGAAGCCGGCGATCTTCTTCCAGAGGCCCGCGGCCTCGTCGTCGTCCGCGTAGACGGTGACCAGCAGCCGGTCCGACTTGAGGCCGAACTCCTTGGTGATCAGCGTCCAGGCCAGCTCGATGGCGCGGTCCTTGAAGTAGTCGCCGAACGAGAAGTTGCCGAGCATCTCGAAGAACGTGTGGTGGCGCGCCGTGTACCCGACATTGTCGAGATCGTTGTGCTTGCCGCCGGCGCGCACGCATTTCTGAGCGGTCGTCGCCCGGTCGTAGGGGCGCTTCTCCATCCCGGTGAAGACGTTCTTGAACTGCACCATGCCGGCGTTCGTGAACATCAGTGTCGGATCGTTCTTCGGCACGAGGCTCGACGAGGGCACGACCTCGTGCCCCGCCTTCGCGAAGTAGTCGAGGAAGGTCGACCGGATCTCGTTGACGCCGCTCATCAGGGCTGACTCTGGCAGGACACACGGGGAAAGGGCGGCCGCGCGCTTCCGCGCGGCACCCGCAAGGCGCCCTCTTAAGGAGGGATCCCGCGCGAGTCACGGGCGGCCCGCCGCGAAATCTCCCCGGGACGCCGCAACTCGGCCACAAGCGCGGCCGTGTTGTCGCCACATCTGTCAAGCGATGGTGTGTCCGTAGCGCCGCAGCGGCGTGTGGAGAGTCGGGATAACGATGCAGGGCCGCACGGTCGGATCGCCGAGGACCATCACCGGCAACCAGCGCCATTTCGGCGCCCGCCATGCCGACGTGATCGCCGCGCAGCCCATGCTGGGCCGCGCCCATGGCAGCCGCCCCGCGCTGTTCCGCTCCCTGCTCACGGTGTCGCTGATCGCCGGGGGCCTCAGCGCGGCCCTGATCGGATCGGGTGTCGATCTCGGCAAGGTCGGGCTGTCGACGGCGGTGTCCACCGCGCAGGCCGCGACCGAACTACCGATGCCGCGCCCGCGCATCCACACCGTCGCCCTCGCCACCGATACCGATCTGGAGCAGACGCCGCTGCGCGCCTCCGCCAGCTTCGCCGCGGTGCACGACCTCGACACCGATATCGGCTCCAACACGGTGGACCGGGTCTCGTACGACTTCCTGCTGTCGGAGAGTGCGGCCGGCGACCCCAACGACATCCTCGAATTCGGCCCGATGAAGATCCGGCGCCACCTCGTGCAGACGATCGTGCGGGCCGCGCAGGCCGTTCAGACCGATCCGGTGCTGCTGATGGCGGTGGCCGACAAGGAGTCGAGCTTCGTCACCGCGGTCCAGGCCAAGACCTCGTCGGCCACCGGCCTCTACCAGTTCATCGAGCGCACGTGGCTCGGGGTGGTGCGCGACTTCGGCCCGAAATACGGGCTGGAGAAGGAGGCCGCGCTGGTCACGGCCGACGCCAACGATCGGCCGGTGATCACCGACGCGGCCGAGCGCGCCCGCATTCTGGAACTGCGCCGCGACCCCTACCTGTCGGCGCTGATGGCCGGCGAGATGCTCAAGCGCGACGCCGGCCGCATCGCCCAGCGGATCGGGCGCGAGCTGACCCTCGGCGAGGTCTACCTCGCCCACTTCCTGGGTGTGGATGACGCCGGAGAGTTCCTCGCCAACGTCGTCAACAAGCCGGCCGCCGCCGCCGCCGTGCTGCTTCCGGGACCGGCGCGCGCCAACCGCTCGATCTTCTTCGCCGCCGGGCGCTTCGTCGGGCGCGGCCGCCATCGGAAGCCGCTGAGCCTCTCGGTGGCGCAGGTCCACGAGAAGTTCGAGGCGATGATGAGCACCCGCGGCTCGCGCTATCAGAACGTCCGCGCGGTCTCCGGCATCATGGCTTACGCGGACGCCGAGACCGGCCTCGCCACGCAATAACGCTCCCGAGAGGCCAGGCGGGATTCGGATTTCCCCGCGCAACCAGGGGCGGATTGCCGACTTTCCTCCCCAGGCGCCGCGTTCTGCATGTCCGTGACTGTACGACTTCGGGGGGAGTCCTTGAAAAAGCACCAGACGAGCGCACCCCTGCCGCTCACCGATACGCTGTCCCCAGGCCTTCCGCTCGATCAGATCGGACGGACACTGGCCTCGTTCTACGACAACCTCGTCACCGAGGGCGTGCCCGAGCACCTCGCCGCGCTGGTCCGCCGCGTCCGCCAGACCGAGGACGACGCGTCCGCCCGGCACGAGCCGCCGGTCGTGACGCTCGAGGCCGAGCCCCCGCGCCTCGCCCTCGTGGTGGAGGACGATCCCGAGATTCGCGCCCTGGCCGAAACCCTCCTGGAGGAGACCGAGCTCAACGTGGTCGGATGCGACAGCGCCGAGGCCGCGCTGTCGGTCCTGCAGGCGCGCGGCGGCGACGTGGCCCTGGTCTTCGCCGATGTCCGCTTGGCCGGTCAGATGGACGGGCTCCAGCTCGCCCGCGCGGTGGCGACCCTGTGGCCCCGGGCGCGGCTGGTGATCACCTCGGGCCACGGCCTGCCGCGCCCCGACCTGCCGGCCGAGGCCGTGTTCATCGCCAAGCCGTGGCGCCCCTTCGACGTGCTGGTCGAGGCTGAGCGCGCAGCCGCCGAGTCGGCTCCGCCGGTGATCTGAGGCGCTTGCGCCGCCATCGCCCTTCGCCGCCGTCTTGCCGGGACGGCGGCGCTGTTCACCGGGGTCGAACGGCGCGGGCCCCGATCGCGAGTGCGCCGCGCCTCCCCGAAAAGACCGGATCGCCGGATTTTCCGGCCGTCGGTCGGCCGCGCTGGGCCCGCCCCTTGCATGGCTGGTCTCCGAGTCGGTGACAGCCCGGAGCCCGAGAAGTTGCCGATCCTGTCCGTCCGCCACCGCACGGTCTACCGGTACCGGCGCCCGGTCGCCTTCGGAGAGCACCGGATCATGTTCCGGCCGCGCGACAGCTACGACCAGCGTCTGATCGAGGCGACGCTCGACGTCACCCCCGAGCCGGCCTCCCTGCGCTGGATGTTCGACGTGTTCGGCAATTGCGTCGCCGTGACGACCTTCGACACCCGGGCGGAAACGCTGACCTTCGCCTGCGGCATCACCCTCGAACACACGCCGGAACATGCGCCGGTCTTCCCGCTCGCGCCCCACGCGACCCACTACCCGTTCGGATACGGCGCGGAGGACATGCCGGACCTCGCCCGTTCCATCGAGCGGCAATGGCCGGATCCACACCACGATATCGACGCCTGGGCGCGCAGCTTCCTGCCGGTCCAGGGGCGGATCCCCACGCAGGATCTGCTGGCCGCCATGACGCGCAGCGTCCGGGCGAACTTCACCTACCTCGCCCGGTCCGAGAAGGGCGTGCAGGATCCGCTGACCACCTTGCGCAGCAAAGTCGGATCCTGCCGCGACTTCGCGGTGCTGATGATGGAGGGGGTGCGGGCCCTGGGCATGGCCGCCCGGTTCGTGTCCGGCTACCTCTACAATCCCCGGAACGACCGCGCCCGCCACGTGGGCGGCGGCTCCACCCACGCGTGGCTGCAGGTCTATCTCCCGGGTGCCGGCTGGGTGGAGTTCGATCCCACGAACGGAATCGTCGGCAACCGCGACCTGATCCGCGTGGCGGTGGCGCGCAACCCCGCGCAGGCCGTGCCGCTGCACGGCTCCTTCTTCGGTCTCGCCAGCGACGATCTGGGCATGCGCGTCGAGGTCGACGTGATCGCCCTGCCGGCGGACGCGACGACGTCCCGCACCGCGCAGGGGCCTCCCCCCGATGCGGCGCGTTGAACCCCGGGATTCTGAACGAGCGTGCGTGGCGTCTCCGCGCGGAAGGCGACAGGGCAAGGTGGCCGCGATGAAGATCAGGACGGGTTTCGATATCGCCTTCACGCTGTCGCAGCCGACGCCGATGATCCTGATGCTCAGCGTCCATCCCTCGCGGTTGGGGGACGTTCTGACACCGCAGGTGATCACCTTCGATCCGCCCCTCGAGGCGCGCGAATACCGGGACGGCTTCGACAACATCTGCCACCGCCTCGTCGTGCCGCCCGGGCAGGTGACGATCTCGGCGGATTTCACGGTCGCGGATTCCGGAACCCCCGATCCGGTCGTGCCGGAGGCGCGGCAGATCCCGGTGCAGGACCTGCCGGACGACGTCCTCATCTTCCTCCTGGGCTCGCGCTACTGCGACACCGACAAGCTCTCGCAGACGGCGTGGTCGCTGTTCGGCGGCGCTCCGGAAGGCTGGGCGCGCGTCCAGGCGATCGTCGACTACACGCATGAGCGCATCCGCTTCGACTACCAGCGCGCCGACGCGACGCGCAGCGCGCACGACGCCTTCATGCAGCGCGAGGGCGTGTGCCGGGACTTCGCCCATCTGGCGATCACCCTGTGCCGGTGCATGAACATCCCGGCAGGCTACGCCACCGGCTACCTCGGCGACATCGGCGTCCCGAATGATCCGGCGCCGATGGACTTCTCCGCGTGGTTCGAAGCCTATCTTCACGGGCCCGAGGCGCCGCGCTGGTACACGTTCGACGCCCGGCCCAACCGCCCGCGCATCGGCCGCATCGTCATGGCCCGCGGTCGCGACGCCACCGACTGCGCCATTTCGACCAATTTCGGCTACGCGCATCTGGCGCGGT
>NZ_JAKSYP010000022.1:0-37438 GCF_022829625.1 Methylobacterium sp. E-046
GCCGCGCAGGGCCTCCACCACCGCCGGCGTCACGTCGATGATCTCGTAGCGGGCCAGCAGGCCCCCGTCGGCGGTCGCGACCTCCGCGCCCGCCTGGATCGCGCTCGCCGTCGGACCCGCCGCCGGCAGGTACGTGCAGCCGCCGACGGAACCGGCCGCGAGAGCGGCGATCAGGGCGGCGCGCGACGTCTTACGCAGCATCACAGAGACTTCTCCTTGCCAGCGCCATGCCATCGCTGGCCCGGACCGGGACACTCGGTTTGACCGCTAAACGCTGCGATCGCTTTAACGGCCGCGCCGGACATGCGGCCATGACGCGCGCGGCCACGCTATCGGCCGGTAATGCGTCACCAGCGTGGCACGGCCACGCTTCCAGCGCTCAAGCTTGACCATATCACGTCCCGGCGGCGATGTCCGTAGGCGCGGTCGCGAGGGCTCCGCGCACGGCCAAACCCAGCGCGTCGGCGGCGAGGTCGACGCGCTGGGGCGGGACCTCCGTATGCCCGAAGCGGAACAGGGCGTAGTCGGTGGCGCGCTCCCCGAAGCCCGGCTTGCAGCTCGGGAGGGAGGGCGCGTGGTCGCCGAACACGCAGAGCGTGACGGTCTCGCCCCGCGCGCGCGCCAGGGCCTCCAGCTCCGCGGCCACGTTCTGAACCATCCGCCCGGTATGGGCGACGTGGTGGAGATACTGCGCCTCCGGATCGTCGATGCCGGGCAGCCGCCCGGGTTTCCAGGGGCCGTGGTTCTCCATGGTCACGCAGAATACGAGGAGCGGCCGGCGCCGGGCTCGCACCTCCGCGAGGAGCCGCTCGCCCAGGGCGACGTCCCCGACATACGGACCGACCCGCGGCGCGTCCGCGAAGGATTCCCCCATCACCAAGTCGGTGAAGCCGAAGGCTTCCATCACCTGAGCACGGCGGAAGAAATCCCGGTGGAACGGGTGCAGGAACAGGGTCTCGTAGCCGCGTGCGCGGGCGAGGCGGGCGAGGCTCGTCGGCTCGTCGCCGCTGCGGGCGGTGTACGGATCGTATCGTCCGAAGCCGAGGACGTCGGGGGGGCGGCCGGTGAGCACCGCGTGCTCGCTGCGCATCGTGTAGGCGCCGTGTGCCGGGACCCGCAGGCGGCCGTACTGGGCGGCCTGGGTCCTAAACAGCTCCATCGCGGGGAGCGGCGGCCCGCCCAGGCGCTCCGGGTCGATGAAGGACTCAAGCTGAATCACAACCACCACGTCGTCGCCCCGGCAGAGCGGCAGCACGGGTACCGCGGGCACCGGTTCGCTGCCCGCCATCGCCCGGGCGGTGTAGCCCAGCAGGCTCGCCGGCAGGCCGACCCGGGCCACGTCCCCCTCGAGGTCGGGCTGCGGGAACCAGCGGGCGATCAGGCGGACGAGCGGCGGACGTGGCGCGGCCCAGACCAGCAGCGCGAGTCCGAGCGGCAGGCCGATGACGGCCGCGAGGCCCGGAAGCGTCGCGGCGGGCAGCACGCTCGGTTCGGTCCGGTACCAGAGGATCGTCGCGGCGAGCGTCAGGATCGTGGGAACCGAGATCCGCGGATCCCACAGCGGCGGGATGTAGTAGAGCTGCGGATGCCGCGGCACCTGCGGCAAGAGGGCGAAATCGCTGAACAGCAGCGGCTCGCCGATCACCGAGCGCTTGGCGCGGCTGACGATGATGAGGATCGCCACCGTGGTCACGCAGGTCAGTCCGGCGAGCCAGGGACGCCACGAGAATTCGAACCAGAACAGCAGGATCAGCATGTAGCCGAGCAGCCGCAGAGCGAGATCCCGCGGTGCGAGGCGCGCCCTGGTAACGGAATCGCCCGCGAGGACCTCCAAGGCGAGGCAGAGGCCCAGCGCGATCACGGTGGCGGTGAGGAACGTCGTCAAGGCTCAAACACTCGGCATGGGACGGGCCTGCGCGCCGCCGCAATCCGGACCGGCGCGAAACAGCGCGCGGGAGCAAGGGCTTGCGGGCTGTTCCTGATCCGGCATGATCGGGATCGGCGCCCGGGCATGCGGCTGACGGAGGACTCTAGCAGCGCGGGCTATCGCTTTGGTGTCACATCAGGGTCGCGCGGGATCGGATTCGGCGTCGCATCGACGTTCTGCCCTGCGCCCGCGTCGCGGCCGATCCCCCGGCGGCTGCGCAGCGCCCGCACGACCGGATTGAGGAGCCCGTAGCGGGCGCGCATCGCCAGGTGGGCGATCGGATTGATGGAGAGCGCGCTCCGCGGGGCCGCCTCCCGGGCCGCGGTCAGGCGGTCGAGGAGCTGCTCCGGGCTGCAGGGCTTCATCGCCACGGGGTCGAGGTAGCGCGCGTAGAGGATCATGGCGCCGGCCACCAGTTCGTCAATGCTCAGCCTGCGGCCGCGGTCGGCTCCCGGCGCGAGATCCTCCGACAGGCCCCAGCCCGAGTAGAACGGCCGGCCATGTGTCGCCACGGTGAGGCCGCGGATCAGCGCCTCGAACCCTGCGAGCGACGTCATGGTCTCGACATGGTGCACCCGGTCGAGGAGGTCGACGATGCTGATGCCCGCCACGATCCGGTCGGCCAGCGTCAGGGCCTCGGCCTCCGGGATGATGCCGGGACGGAACCCCGCCTCCACGTCGGGATGGGGCTTGTAGAGCAGGACAGCGTCCGGGTTGCGCCGCCGCGCGGCCTCCAGGAGGGCCCGGTTCGAGCGGACCAGCGGGGAGCCGTGCCGCACCGAGGCGTCGTCCTCCACCTGGCCGGGGACCAGCACGATCCGGCGGCCCGCGGGCCAGTCCAGTGCGGCCGCGTCGAGGCCGACATTGTACTTGCTGAGGCGGCGCGCGACGACCTCCTCGCGCAGGCGCCGGGCCCGGGCGACGAGGTCGCGGGTGAAATCCGCCTCGGCGAGCAGCCGCTGCAGGCGGCTCTCCCGCCGCGGATCGTAGTAGATGCCGAGATCGTCCACCACGATCGAGGCGCCCGGCTGGAGGCTCGCGCCCAGACCCACCGAGCGCAGGAACCCGTCCTCCACCCGGGCGAGCGGCAGCCCGGCTTGCGCGCAGGCGTCCTCCAGCTGGCCCGGCGCCCGGGTCGCCCAGGCGAGGACGCGGCCGTGGTGGCGGCGCCCCGCGGCGACCGCGGCCTCGGCGGTCATGGTGTGAATCGGCGGCCCCGCCGGGCCGGCCCCGAGAACGTCGAGCGCCGGCCGCTTCCAACGGGACATCCCGACATAGATCACACGCCGGTCGTTCTCGGCGAAGCGGGCGCCGAGCCACGCGACGCGCTCCGCGCAGGCCGCGCGGTCGATCGGTGCCCGCGTCCAGGGATCGAGGTAGTGGACGCCGCCCTCCCCGCCGAGCGGCGCCCCGTCGAGGCTCAGCCGCAGGGACGCGAAACCGGTCTCCGGATTGTCGTAGGGGCTGAGCAGCGGCCCCGGTGCCACCGTGAGGCATCGCCGGCCGGCGAGCGCCAGGAGCCGCCCGGGCACGCCCCCCGTTCCCCAGATCGCGGCGGTCGCCCCGGGCCGCATCCGCCCGAAGGCGAAGCCGGTCGCGGCCTCGATCTCCGACCGGAGGCGGTGGATCGTTCGGCCGGTCGCGAACAGCGACGGGGTCGGATCAGGGGACATGGCGGGCAGGTCCGGCTCCGGTTCGGATGCGTGCTCGGCCCGCCTGTAGCGCATTTCCGGACGCGTGGGATGACTGGGTAACGCGGGGATAATCGGGGCCGGCGTCACGGGCGCCACGGACTGGAAAGGTTTTGGACATATCGTCGCCGTGATTGACCGCTCAATCCAGGCCGGAGCCGCAAAAGCGCGACCGTTGCAGACGGGTCACGCCGCCGCGGAAACCCGCGCTGCGGCGTGGGCTCGGATTGCGGCGCCGCCAGGCACCGTGCCACCTCAAGGAAATGCCGGTCTCATTTCGACCGGGTGCAGGTCAAGGACAGAAGCGCAGCGGAATGCAACAGCCCGCCCTCGACGTCCTCCGCGATCGCCCGGCGACCTTCCTGTTCCTGCAGGGCATCGCCACCCCGTTCTTCTCCGATCTCGGGACGGCTCTGCGCGCGCGGGGCCATCAGGTCCGCCGCATCAACCTGTGCCCCGGCGACTGGCTGTTCTGGAACGGCGACGCGGACAACTACCGCGGTCGCCGCGAGGCCTGGGGCGAGTACCTCGAGACCTACCTCACCCGCGAGGGCGTCACCGACATCGTGCTGTTCGGCGATTGCCGGCCGTTCCACAAGGCCGCTCGGATGATTGCCGAGTATCGCGGCCTGCGGGTGCACGTGTTCGAGGAGGGCTATATCCGTCCGAACTGGATCACCTGCGAACTGGGCGGCGTGAACGGCTTCTCGTCCCTGCCGCGCACGGCCGCCGAGATTCGCGCCCTGGCGCGGCGTCTGCCGCAACCCGGCCGGGCGATGCCCTCCACCGGCGACATGGCCCGCCGCAGCGTGTGGGACGTCGGCTACAATCTCGCCAACGTCCTGTTCCCGTATCTGTTTCCGCATTTCCGCAGCCACCGGCCGACCCACATCGCGGCTGAGTATGCCGGCTGGATCAAGAAGTTCACCCGCCGCGCCCATACCCGTCGCGAGGCGGCGCGCTGCGACGAGATCTACCGCGCCGTGGGCTGCGACTACTTCCTGCTGCCGCTCCAGCTCGACAGCGACTACCAGATCCGAGTCCATTCGCCGTTCCTCGGCGTCGAGGGCTTCATGGACCGGGTGATCAAGTCCTTCGCGGACGCCTCCTCGGCGCCGACGCGCCTGCTGGTGAAGCTGCACCCGCTCGACAGCGGCCTGATCAACTGGCGCAAATTCGCCCGCGCCTCGGCCCGGCGCCACGGCGTCAGCGACCGCCTCGACTTCATCGACGGCGGCGACCTGCCGGCCCTGATCAAGGGCGCCCGCGGCGTCGTCATCGTCAACTCGACGGTGGGGATGCTGTCGCTGGAGATGGGCCGTCCCACCCACGCGGTCGGAACGGCGATCTACAACATGGCCGGGCTGACCCATCAGGGCGACCTCGACGGCTTCTGGAAGACACCGACGCCGCCCGAGATGGACCTGATGGCCGATTTCCGCCGCGTGGTGCTGCACCGGACCCAGGTGAACGGCGGCTTCTTCTCCAAGGAGGCCATCGACCGGGCCGTGGCCGGGTCGGTGCCGCGGATGGAATCCGCCCTGCCCGACTCGATGCTCTCGGCGGCACGGGCGATTCGCGAGGCGGCCGAGCGGGACGGCGAACTCGCGCCGGTCTACTGAGGCGCCGTCTCACGGCGGTACCATTCTGGGCCCCGGACGCGGCTTTCGCCGCCGGTGAGCCCTCCCCGACCTTGATCTTCCCATGCCGGGGGGCGTAGCACCCGTTGCATGCCTCGCATTCTGATCACCGGCGCGTCGAGCGGCATCGGCGCGGCGCTCGCGCGCCACTACGCGCAGGCCGACACGAGCCTCATCCTCGTCGGCCGGAATCCCGAGCGCCTCGAAGCGGTGGCCCGGGACTGCCGGGCCAAGGGCGCCGCCGTCGAGGTGGCACGCCTCGACACCCGCGACCGGGATGCCACCGTGGCGCTGGTCCGCGGCTCCGACGCTGCCGCACCCATCGATCTCGTCGTCGCCAACGCGGCGGTGAACGGCGGCAACCAGGAAGGGCAGGTCGAGGCCGAGGACGTCGCCTTCGAGACCGCCGACATCAACTACACCGGCTCGCTCAACGTCATGCTGCCCGTCCTGACGCTGATGCTCCAGCGCGGCCGCGGCCAGATCGTGCTCGTGTCGTCGCTGGCCGCCTATGCCCCCCTCCAGGATGCGCCGGCCTATAGCGGCGCCAAGGCCGCCCTCGTCGCCCACGGCCTCGCCCTGCGCCAGAAGGTCGGGCCGCGCGGCGTGAAGGTGAACGTCGTGACTCCGGGCTACGTGAAGACCCCGATGGGCGGCGAGCTGAAGGGCTGGCGCCCGCTGGAGATCAGCGCCGAGGAAGCGGCCGTGCGCATCGCCAAGGGTATCGCGGCCAACCGCGACGTGATCGCGTTCCCCTACATCCTGACGGCGCTGGCCCGCACCGTGCTGCTCCTGCCGGAGAGCGTCCGCAAGGCCGGCCTCTACGCGTTCCGCTTCCAGCGGCGGACGCGGCGCTGATGGCGCGCCCCCGGATCGCGCTGTTCGTCCTGGAGGCCCTGCCGAACGCCCGCGTGGTGCGCCGCCTCGTCGCCGATCACCGGGCCGATATCGTGCTGGTCGGACTGTCGAACGCCGAGCGACCGTCGAGCGGCGGCCTGACCGGGCAGGTTCGGCGGCACCTTGCGCGCTCCGGTCCCGGCATCCTGCCCTACCTGGCGGTGAATTTCGGCCTGCCGGACCTGCTGCGCCCGCTCGCGCCGCTGACGCAGGCGGCCGCCGGCAGCACCGAGGTGCCGGAGGCCACCCCCCTGAAGACCCTGTGCCGCCGCCTCGGGATCCCGACCCTGACGGTGGACGACGTCAACGGTCCGGAAGTCGCCGAGCGCCTGCGCGCGACGGCGCCGGACCTGATCCTGACCTACCATTTCGACCAGATCCTCAAGGCCGAGACCATCGGGCTGGCGCGGCTCGGCGGGATCAACGGCCATCCCGGCCTGTTGCCGCGCCACCGCGGCCCGGTGCCGACGATCCACGCCCTGGCCGAGGGGCCGGGCAGCTTCGGCATGACCCTTCACAAACTGACCGCCACGATCGACACGGGGGCGATCCTGGCCCAGGAGGCCGTCCCGCTGCCCGCCGGCACCACCGCCACCCGGGCCGCCGTGGCGCTGCACGCGCACGGGCGCGGGATGCTGGATCGCCTGCTCGACGATATCGTCCGGTCCGGCACCCTGCCCGAGGGACGCTCCGAGGCGGTGCTGCCCTACTGCCCCTTCCCCGACCGGGCGATGCTGGCCGGCCTGCGCCGCCGCGGCTTGCGGCTGACCGACGGCCGGGATCTCCGGGAGGCGCTGAGCCTGTCCGGACGGGCGGCTTAACCCGGGATTAAGCCTGTCGGGTAAGAACCTGTTCAGATCTTCCCGCCGATCAGGCCCCGCACATGCCGGACACCAGCGCCCTCCACGCGGCCTCCGACGTCCTGGCCGCGGGCCGGCAGGTGCAGAGCGGGCGCATCCGCACGATCTCCGAGAACCTCGCCAACGTCGACTCGGCCGCGACGACGGCGGGCGGGGCGCCCTATGCCCGCAAGATCGCGGTGTTCGCGCCCGTGGTGCCCGACGACTCCCGCGACCCCGTGGGCCGGATCGTCCGCGACACGAGCGATTTCCGCAGGCGCTACGAACCCGGCCACGTCGCCGCCGATGCGCGGGGCTACGTGCGGCTGCCCAACGTGAACGCGACGATGGAATCCGCGGACCTGCAGCGGGTGATCCGGAGCTACGAGCTGAGCCTCAACGCGTCGACCGCGCTCAGCACCCTGACGCAGGCCACGATCAACCTGATCGGTTGAGCCGGGCGCGGCGCCGGCCATAGCCGGCGTAGAGGGCGAGGCCGATCGCGAGCCAGAGCGCGAGGCGGATCCAGGTGTCGGCCGGGAGCGAGGCCATCAACGTCGCGCAGGACAGGATCCCGAGGCTGGCCGTGAGCGTCGCCGCCGGGACGCGGAATGGCCGCGCCCGGTCCGGATCCGTCCGGCGCAGGATCAGCACCGTCGCGCAGACGAGGCTGAAGGCGAGCAGCGTGCCGATGCTGACGATTTCGCCGAGGATTCCGATGGGCACGAGCCCGGCCACCGCCGCCGTGAACAGCCCGATCACCACCTGGCTCGCCACGGGGACCCGCGACACCGGGTCGACCCGGCAGAAGACGTCCGGGAGGAGCCCGTCGCGGGCGATGGCGAAGAAGATCCGGCCCTGCCCGTAGAGTGCGGTCAGCGCCGAAGTCGTCAGGCCGATGAGCGCGCCCGCCTTGATCACCGTCGCGAAGCCCGGCAGGCCGATGGTGTCCACCGCCCGGGCCACCGGATCGGCGACGTCAAGGTCGCGGTAGGGGACGAGGCCGGTGAGCACGGCTGCCATCGCCACGTACAGGACCGTGGTGATCAGCAGCGAGCCGATGAGCCCCACCGGCGCGTCGCGCTGCGGCGCCCGGCACTCGCCCGCCGCGGTCGCCACGGTCTCGAAGCCCACGAAGGCGAAGAACACCACCGCGGCTCCGCGGAACACGCCGCTCCATCCGTAGGCGCCGAAGGATCCGGCGTTCTCCGGCACGAAGGGGCGCCAGAGTTCGGGCCGGAAATGCGCTGCGCCGACGCCCACGAAGGCCAGGATGATGGCGACCTTGCAGGCCACGAGGAGCCCGTTGATCAGGGCGGCCTCGCGGGTGGTGCGCGTCAGCAGGAGGGTCAGGGCCAGGATGATTCCGGCGGCCGGCAGGTTCACGAGGCCGCCGTCTCCGGGGGCGCCCGCGAGCTGCGGCGGCAGGTGCAGGCCGAATTCGGCGGCCAGCGACTGCGCGTAGCCGGACCAGCCGACCGCCACGGTCGCGGCCGCCATCGCGAATTCCAGCACGAGATCCCAGCCGATGATCCAGGCGGGAAGCCGGCCCAGGCTGGCGCGGGTGTAGGTGTAAGTGGACCCCGCCTCCGGGATCATGGCGGCCAGTTCGGCGTAGCACAGGCCGACGAGACCGCAGGCGATCCCGCCGATCACGAAGGAGAGGCTGAGCGCAGGGCCGGCATATTGCGCCGCCGCCGTGCCGGTGAGCACGAAGATGCCCGCGCCGATCGTGGCCCCGAGTCCGATGGCGACGAGGCCGGGGGCCGTGAGGTTTCGGGCGAGGCCGCGGTGCGGCGCGAGCGCGTCGCCGGCCGCCGTCGTCGCCGCGGGTTCCGCCATCGCCTCCGTTCTCCTTCGCGCGATCCGGCGCGTGCCCGGCGGTGCAGGTTCCGCGCCGGAAGTCCGGCGTCGGCAGACGATCCGCAGGCACTATGCGGCCGGCTGCGGCGCGGAGCAGCGGCACGGACTGGATCATCTCCGCCGGCCGGCGTCGAGTCGGGCTTCCGCCCACCGCCTCGCCCGGGGCTGGCATCTGCCGGGGTTTCGTGTATGGATCGCGCAGCCTCGACCCGGGTTACCGGGCGGGGCTTGAACCGCTTGGCGCTGTGACCGTGCTGGACGACATCCCGGCACCGGCCGAACGCCGAGCCCGCGCGCGCCTGGATTAGGGCGCCGCATCCGACCAGCACAACCCGAAAGGCATGCGATGTCGATCACGGCAGAGCGCAAGACCGCGCTCATCAAGGAACACCGCAAGGACGCCAAGGACACGGGATCCCCCGAGGTCCAGGTGGCAATCCTGACCGAGCGGATCACCAACCTCACCGGCCACTTCAAGACCCACGCCAAGGACAACCACTCCCGGCGCGGCCTCCTGAAACTGGTCTCGCAGCGCCGCTCGCTGCTCGACTACGTCAAGCGCAAGGATGAGGCCCGCTACCGCGCCCTCATCGAGCGTCTCGGCATCCGCCGCTAAGGCGCATTTCGCGCGGTTCCGGGCCCGGCCCGGGGCCGCGTTTCACGATTGCGGGCTGCCGGAATGGGTCCGGCCCCCCGACAAACGGGCCGCTTCGAGGCGTCGGCATCGGGGCAGGATCGCGAGACACTCCGCCAGCGGAGTGTCTCGCCGTCTTGCCCCCGGCCGGCGCCGGGCTTGGGCCCGCCGCAGGCAAGGAAGAGATTGAGAATGTTCGACGTTCAACGCGAAGAGCTGATGTGGGGCGACCGCAAGCTCGTCCTCGAGACCGGCAAGGTCGCCCGGCAGGCCGACGGCGCCGTGGTCGCCACCTACGGCGAGACCTCGGTGCTCGCCACCGTGGTCGCCACGAAGGAGCCGAAGCCCGGCATCGACTTCATGCCGCTCACCGTGAACTACCAGGAACGCGCCTACGCGGCCGGCCGCATCCCCGGCGGCTACTTCAAGCGCGAGGGCCGTCCCTCCGAGAAGGAGACCCTGGTCTCCCGCCTGATCGACCGCCCGATCCGCCCGCTCTTCGTCGGGGGCTGGCGCAACGACACCCAGGTCGTCGTCACGGTCCTGACCCACGACCTTGAGAACGATCCCGACATCGTCGCGATGGTCGCCGCTTCCGCCGCCCTCACCCTGTCGGGCGTGCCGTTCATGGGCCCGATCGGCGGCGCCCGGGTCGGCTACATCAACGGCGGCTACCGGCTGAACCCGCTGGTCACCGAGACCAAGGAAGAGTCGAGCCTCGACCTCGTCGTCGCCGGCACGCAGGACGCCGTCCTGATGGTCGAGTCGGAGGCCAAGGAGCTCTCCGAGGACGTGATGCTCGGCGCCGTTATGTTCGGCCACAAGCACTTCCAGCCGGTGATCGAGGCGATCATCCGTCTCGCCGAGAAGGCCGCCAAGGAGCCGCGCGACTTCAAGGCCCCCGAGAACGCCGACGTCGAGAAGGCCGTGCTGGAGGTCTGCGAGGCCGAGCTGCGCGCCGCCTACACCAAGACCGTCAAGCAGGAGCGCTACGCCGCCGTCGACGCCGTGAAGGCGAAGGTGATGGCCGCCCTCTGCCCCGAGGGCGCCGAGAAGCATCCGGCCGAGAAGGTCAAGGCCGCCTTCAAGGAAGCCCAGTCGAAGGTCGTGCGCTGGAACGTGCTCGACACCGGCGCGCGCATCGACGGCCGCGACCTGAAGACGGTCCGCCCGATCGTCTCCGAGGTCGGCGTTCTGCCGCGGGCCCACGGCTCGTCGCTGTTCACCCGCGGCGAGACCCAGGCCCTGGTGGTCGCCACCCTCGGCACCGGCGAGGACGAGCAGTTCATCGACTCGCTCGACGGCACCTACAAGGAGCGCTTCCTGCTCCACTACAACTTCCCTCCCTATTCCGTCGGCGAGACCGGCCGGATGGGCTCCCCGGGCCGTCGCGAGATCGGCCACGGCAAGCTGGCCTGGCGGGCGATCCGTCCGGTCCTGCCGCCGGCCCACGAGTTCCCCTACACGATCCGCGTCGTGTCGGAGATCACCGAGTCGAACGGCTCGTCCTCGATGGCCTCGGTCTGCGGCGGCTCGCTGTCGCTGATGGATGCCGGCGTGCCGCTGCGCCGCCCGGTGGCGGGCATCGCCATGGGCCTCATCCTCGAGGGTGAGCGCTTCGCGGTCCTGTCCGACATCCTGGGCGACGAGGATCACCTCGGCGACATGGACTTCAAGGTGGCCGGCACGGACGAGGGCGTGACCTCGCTCCAGATGGACATCAAGATCGCCGGCATCACCGAGGAGATCATGCGGGTCGCCCTCGACCAGGCGAAGGACGGGCGCGCCCACATCCTCGCCGAGATGGCCAAGGCCCTCACCGCTGCCCGTCCGGAGCTCGGCGAGTACGCGCCGCGCATCGAGACGATGCAGATCCCGACCGACAAGATCCGCGACGTGATCGGCACCGGCGGCAAGGTGATCCGCGAGATCGTCGAGAAGACCGGCGCCAAGATCAACATCGAGGATACCGGCATCGTCAAGATCGCCTCGGCCGACGGCAAGGCGATCAAGGCGGCCTACAACTGGATCCGCTCGATCGTGGCGGAGCCGGAAGTCGGCGTGATCTACGACGGCACGATCGTGAAGTGCATGGAGTTCGGCGCTTTCGTGAACTTCTTCGGGGCCAAGGACGGTCTCGTGCACATCTCGGAACTCGCCGCCCAGCGGGTCGCCAAGGTGCAGGACGTCGTCAAGGAAGGCGACAAGGTCAAGGTGAAGTTCCTCGGCCAGGACGACCGCGGCAAGATCCGCCTGTCCATGAAGGTGGTCGATCAGGAGACCGGCGAGGACATCACCGAGAAGGTGAAGTCCCAGCGCGACGCCGACCGGTCCGAGCGGGGCGACGAGCCCCGCGAGCCCCGCGAGGGTGGTCGCCATCGCGGCGAGCGCCGCCGCGAAGCCGGCGAGTAAACCGCGAACGGCCCGCGCCGGCTCCGGCCGGCGCGGGATCTCTCGAGCGGGCGCGGTCCTCAGGGGCCGCGCCTTTTTTGTTGGGTCGGCCGGGGCGGCCGGCCGGGAACGGGGCGTCGGATGCCGCGTTCCTCCGCGACTTCCAACCGGAGACCCTCATGGCCAACGATATGATGCACGACATCTTCAGCGGGCAGCCGAACCTGTCGACGACGGAGCGCGCCGTCTCGGTGGCGCTCGGCCTCGGCATCGCCGCCGCGGCGGCGCAGCCCCGCCCCAACAAGCTCCTGAGCCTGCTGGCGCTCGTCGTCGGCGTCGGCCTCGCGGTGCGCGGTGCCACCGGCCACTGCGCCGTGAAGGCCGCCTCCGAGCACCTCTGAGCTCCCGGGCTCACGCCCATGAAAAAAGGGGCGCCCCGCGGGGCGCCCCTTGTCGTTCCGGGTCCTCTTGGTCCGGTCAGTAGGTGGTGGTGCGGCGGCCGGCGATCAGGCCGTAGATGAACAGCACCACCACGGCACCCACGATGGCGCCGATGAAGCCCGCCCCCTGGTTGGGCCCGTACCAGCCGATCGCCTGGCCCAGGAAGGTCGCCACGAAGGCGCCGATGATGCCGAGGATCGTGGTCAGGATGAAGCCGGCGGGCTCGTTCGGGCCCGGCATGAGGAACTTGGCGATGACGCCGGCGAGGAACCCGATGATGATGGTCCAGAGGATACCCATGACAAACCCCTAAGCATGACTGGTCTATGGCGGCAGAACGCTTCGCAACCCGCGACGGTTGCCCGCACCCCTCGTGCCGACGACGATTTTCCTCACCTTCGTACGGCGGTTGCACGCGCGGCTCTTTACGGCCGGGCCGGTGCGGCGGCAGATACGCCGATTCCCCAGGGCGGTGGAGACAGGCATGGACATTCAGCGGATCGAGCCGGGCAAGCGGATGTCGCAGGCCGTGACCTTCGGCAATATGGTCTATCTCGCCGGGCAGGTCGCCTCCGACACGGTCGGCACCGGGGTGACGATCCAGACCCAGCTGATCCTGGCGGAGATCGACCGCCTGCTGGCGGCGGCCGGCAGCGACAAGGAACGCATCCTCTCGGCCACCGTGTACCTCGCCGACATCGCGACCTTCGCGGAGATGAACGCGGCCTGGGACGCCTGGGTCTCCCCGGAGAACCCCCCGGCCCGCGCCACCGTCGAAGCCAAGCTCGCCGCGCCCGAGTACCTCGTCGAGATCGTGGTCGTGGCCGCGAGGAGCCGGTGAACGGCCCTCGGCGCATCATCCTGGCGGCCGCCCTTCTGGCCGCCTCTCTGGTCGCCCTTCCCCTCGCGCAGCCGGCTCCGGCCGCCGAGGAGCGGGTCGTCAACATCTACAATTGGTCGGATTACATCGATCCGAAGATGCTCGACGCCTTCACCCGCGAGACCGGGATCAAGGTCGTCTACGACACCTACGACAACAACGAGATCCTGGAGACCAAGCTGCTGGCCGGGCGCTCCGGCTACGACATCGTCGTGCCGTCCGGGCCCTACCTGCAGCGGCTGATCCGGGCCGGGGCGTTCCTGCCCCTCGACAAGTCCCGGCTGAAGAACATCGGCAACCTCTGGCCCGACGTCACCAGTCGGCTGGCCATCTACGATCCCGGCAACACTTACGCCGTCGACTACATGTGGGGCACCACCGGAATCGGCTACAACGTCGCCGCCGTCCGCGAGCGGCTCGGTGCCAACGCCGCGATGAACACCTGGAACGTCCTGCTGAATCCCGCCTCGGCCAACAGACTGAAGGATTGCGGGATCATGATGCTCGACAGTCCCGAGGACCTGATCCCCAGCATGCTCCCGGCCTTCGGGGCCAAGGCCGATTCCAAGCGCTGGGATGACATGACCCTGGTGACGGACGCCCTCTACAAGGTCCGCGGCTCCGTGCGGAAGTTCCACTCGTCGGAGTACATCCAGGCGTTGGCCAACGGCGATATCTGCGTCGCGGTGGGCTATTCGGGCGACGTGATGCAGGCCAAGCGCCGCGCCGAGGAGGCCAAGAACGGGATCGAGATCGCCTACGTGGTGCCCAAGGAAGGCGCACTGATGTGGTTCGACACCTTCGCAATCCCGAAGGATGCCGCGCATCCCGCCGAGGCTCTCGCCTTCATCGACTACATGATGCGGCCCGAAGTGGCAGCGGCCAACACCAACTTCGTTTCCTACGCCAGCGGAAATCTCGCGGCGAAGAAGTTCGTGAAGCCCGAGATCCTGAGCAATCCAGGGATCTACCCGGACGAGGCGACGATGCAGCGCCTGTCCATCAACACGGCCTGGGACGACCGCACCCAGCGCTTCGTGACGCGGCTGTGGACCCGGGTCCGCACCGGCCGCTGAGGTGGGACCCGGCGCCAGGCGCCGGGTCTGATGATCGCGGGAACTAGTGCTTCAGATCGTCCGGGACCTTGCCACCGTTCTCGGCGAGCTTCTGCATCACCTGCTTGTGCAGCCAGATGTTCATGCTGGCGGAATCTTCCTTGTCGCCGGTGTAGTGCAGCTCGTCGGCGAGCTGCTTGCGCGAGGCGAGGCCGGAATCGAGGCCGAGCAGCTTCATCAGGTCCACGATCGAGTGACGCCAGTCGAGCGTCTGCGGGTTCTTCTCGGCGAGGCCGGTGAGAACGGCCGCGACATCGACCGGCTCGCCGCTGCCCGAGCTGCCGGGGGTCGAGGGGGTGCTCGACGTGGCCGGACCGCCGGAACCGGCCGTTGGCGCGGGTGCGGCGTCCGCGGTTCCACCGCCGAACGGGTGGAGGATCTTGCCGACGATGCTGCCGAGGAGGCTCATGGCTCCGCTCCGATGTTCGAGGCCCAGCATCCGTGCCGGGCGGGCTGACAACAGGCTATGAAGCCCAGCGTTCCGCTTGGCGGCCACCGGGATGCCGGAAACGGCTGCGCGCCGTCGAATCGCCGCTCCCGCGCAGGCCGCGACGGCGGGCGTGGAATGAACGCAGGCGTGGGACAGCGCTCGCGACGGCCTGCTAAGCTCCGCGGCTACCGGCGGAGGGAAGTCGATTCGGCGTCGGACGCCGACGGCCGCGCAGTCGGCATACCGGCCACCAGCCTGGTCCGGTGCCGTCAGCCGCCTGGAAAACCGAGGATCGCGCGTTGAGATCAGGTGTCAGTCTGTCCGAGCGATCCTTCACCTTCGTCCTCTGGCTGGTGGCCCTCGCCTTCGCGGGGTTCCTGATCGGTCTCGGCTCCCTGGTCGTCGGCGACCTCCCGGAGGTGGAGCATCGCTACACCCTGGAGCAGTTCCTCGATCCCGGTAAATCCGAGGCCACCACGACGGCCCTGAAGCAGGTCCGCCGGGCGCGTAACGACACGCAGGCGCAGACGGATCAGGTGCAGCTCGCCCTCGACGCGGCGCGCGCGGCCTCCGCGGCCGCCCGCGAGACCTTCGCCAACTGGTTGAAGACCCGCGACTCAACCCAGCGCGTCGACCAGGATCCCGACCTCATCGCGCGCACGCGGCAGCTCGACGCCCTGAAGGCCGCCGAACGGAGCGTCGAGGAGAAGCTCGAAGGCTTGGCCCAGGCGGATCTCGGCCTCGCGCAGACCGAAGCGGCCCTGATGGCCGACGACAGCGCGCAGCGTGGCGAGGCCCAGGAGAGTCTCCAGGCGTCCCAACGCACGCAGGAGCTGCGCGTCTTCGGCTACCGGCTCGCCGTGACCCTACCACTTCTGGTTTTGGCCGGGTGGCTGTTGCTGAAGCGGCGCAAGACGCGCAACTGGCCGTTCGTCTGGGGTTTCGCGCTGGCGGCCGCCTTCGCGTTCTTCGTCGAACTGGTGCCGTATCTGCCGAGCTACGGCGGCTACGTTCATTACGGGGTCGGCGTGGTGGTCACGCTCGTGGCGGGGCGCGCAGCGATCAACGCCCTCTACGCCTACCGGGAGCGTCAACGGATGGCCGAGGCGCGGCCCGACGTGGAACGCCGCACCGAGATCGCCACCGATCAGGCGCTGCTGCGCCTCGCTAAAAAGGTCTGCCCGGGCTGCGAGCGGCCCGTCGATATGGCCAGCCCGGATGCCAATTTCTGTCCGCATTGCGGGATCGGCCTGTTCGAGCGATGCCCGACCTGCGCGCATCGCAAGAGCACCTTCGAGCGGTTCTGCTCCGCCTGCGGCAGCCGCGCCCGCGAGGCCGCCGCGATCCAGGCCTGACCGGCGCCTGGGCAGCCCGGAGCCGCTGCCGATGGAGCAGTCTTGGCCCGCACGCGCTCGTTTCGCCAGGGGGCCGAAACGGGAGAGAACGTCTGCGGCAGTCCGCTAGACGCGGACGCCGTGCAGCGCCGCCCCGAGCAGGCAGAGCCCGAGCATCAGGCAGATCCCGCTCCAGCGTTCCAGAACGGCCGCGCGCGCCGGATAGCGCAGTGAAAGGCCCGCCAGACAAACGCCGCAGAATAGACACCCCATGCTCATCACGGTGACCAGTATGCTCCCCTGATTGCGGACTCGGTACCCTTAGGCATAATCAGACTCCAAGGAATGTTGAATAAAAAAATACAAATCGGGGCGATAAAAATCAATTACCGGCACTCAGACAGAGCCCGATAAGGCAAAGCAGACATTATTAAATCTGAAGTTGTGGAGGTGCGACGATCATGGGATCGTGGTTGGTCGGCAAAAAACTGCCGCTACGCCGCAAACATCAGGATGCGCGACAAAAGTGAATCCGTCGTTCTCCGCAAATGCGGCGCACGGACCCGCGCCCGCATCGCGTCAGGAACGGCGACGAGCGCGTTTTCGATCCCTGGCAATCGGGCGGATCAGGCCGAGGCCATGAGGTCGGCGATGATGGCGTTCCGCTCCGATGCCAGAGGGCCGAACGCTTCCGGGCGACCGGCGCGCGCGTACCAGTAGCGCGCGTTGCCGGTATCGCCTTCGAGCCGGTGGAGATGGGCGTGCACCCAGGCCGCCTCCGGACCGGACGCGTCCTGGACGATGGCGTGCGCTCGCGCCCAGGCGTCCGTGCCGGGTCCCCCCGGATCGCCGGCGAGCCACCACAGGGCCGCGAGCGGCGCCGGCCACGCTGCCGGAGGCGCCTCGTTCTCCAGGGCCAACGCGAAGTCTGCGGGCAGGCTCTCGGTCATCAGGATGGTCCTTCCCGTTCCGCGTCACCGGCCCGCGGCCCGCTCCGGCTGCCAGCGGCCCCGGCGCTGGCGGGCCGACCATGCGTAGCGCGCGTCGCCGTCGAGGCGGTCGAGATGGTCGGAGAGGCGATGGCGTTCAAGCCAAGCGAGGGCCGCCTCCAGCTCCGGGAGCGTCATGGTCGCGCGGCCCTTGCCCAGGACGCGCTTCAGGACGGCGTTGTAGCGGTGGGCGAGGTTGCTGCCGCGCGGCACCCGCAGGGAGGTCTCGTCCTCGACCGCCTGCCCCGCCACCGCGGCGGCGAGGCGCTGGCGCAGGGTGCGCTCGGTGATCGACGGGGGCTCCGGCGCCGGTGACGCCGGCGCGGGCTCCGCGAGGCGTGGGCGCAACAGGGCGTAGCGAAGACCGATCGCGTTGCTCTCCAGGGGAGTGATCCCGGCGGGCTCGTCGTCCCGCCAGCGGGTGCGCTCCGGCACCACCGCGCTCACCGGGCGCTCCCGGGGCGGCCGCACGCTGCTGCCCTGCTCGGTCTCGAGTTCCAGGCGGAACCGGGCGAAGAGCGGGTCGTCGGGGTGGAAGATCAGAGCCTGCTGCGCGTCGTAGGATCCCGCGTGCGGATCGACCCGGGTGGCCCGGGCCAGCATCTGCTCCAGCCAGGGACGCGAGCGGATATGAGTCAGGGCCGCGACCACCGAGACCTCGGGAGCGTCGAGCCCCTCGTATGCCATGGCCACCGTGACCAGGATCGCCGGCTCAGGCGTGAGCCGGAAAGCAGCGAGCGCCGCGTGGGCATCCCCCTGCCCTGAGGTCGCCAGACGGACATCGCGCTCCCCCTGCCCGGCCGGCATCCAGTCCCGCAGGGTCGTCAGGTACGAGCGGGCGCTCGCCTGATCCGGCGCCACAACCAGGAGCTTGCCGAGCCCCCGGGCCGGCTCGCCCAGGGGCAGGCAGCGCTCCGCCCGGCGCCGGGCACGCAGCCGCTTCGTGGCGAAGAACGCCTCGCTCAGGAGATCGCGGGCGAAACCGGTCCTCAGGGCCGTGAACAGGGCCGGTCGGGTGGTGACGCGCACCGAACCCGCGCCGAGACGATGCGGCCCGACCCGGGGGCTGTCCCCGGCGATCTGCCCGCCCTCCAGCCAGCTCGCCTCGCCGTCGATGGCTCCGAACGTCACCGGCAGCACGGCCCGCTCGGTCAGCGCCTGCGCCCGCGAGTAGCCGATCACCGCCAGCCCCGGGGCGTCGAGGTCCAGTTCAGGCCCGTGCCCCGGAGCGGCGGGCCGGTAGGGCAGCCCGAGGATGCGCCGCCCGTCCGCCCGCTCCAGGGTCCCCGACAGATGAAGGCGGACGGCGGCCGCCTCCATGAGCGGCAGCATCGCCCGGGACCACGCGCCCGCCTCGCGGTCCTCGGCCGAGGCCTCGTCGGACCCCGGTCGCCCGGCCACCGGGAGGTGGTGGACCTCGTCGATGACCAGGAGCGTGCGGTGCGCCCGCGCTTCCGCCAGGTGAAGTGCCGGGGCGGCGGCGACCGCCTGATAGGTGGTGACGTAGCCGGCAAGCCCCCGGGCCGGATCCCGCTCGTTGTCGGCCGCGCGGACGCTCAGCGCGTGCCCGAAGGTCGCCCGCCACAGCGGGTCGGCAAAGGCCTCCTCGGCCTGCAGCCGCAGGGAGTCGCGCGGCACCACCCAGACCACCCGCTCGACCAGACCGGCCGCAATCAGCCGGTGCGCGGCGATCACGGGCAGCAGCGACTTGCCGCCGCCGGGCGTCACCGCCGCCAGGATGTTCCCGACATGCGCCGCCTCGCCGCGCGCCATGGCGTCGACCAGAGCCATCAGCGTGCGCTGATGCGACCGCAAGGACGGGGCGGGGCGGGTCAAAGGCCGACGAAGCTGGGCGACATGCACGCACCGTGACCGATCGGAATTCCTTTGTGAATCCCCCGGAGTCGCAGAACGTTCGCGTTTTCGTCCCGCACGCGTCGAGTCGCGCACGCCGCACGTCCTGTGCCCGCTCCGGGACGCGGACGGCGCTCGCGCGGCAGGCGCCTGTCGCGGGCGTCGCGTTCCAGCCTGCGCCGGAGCGGCCGGGGATGGGCGCCGCGAAGCGGAAGCCGATCCGGGATCCCGCGCCGAACGTAACGCAGGGCGGTCCCCACCCAGGCTCAGACGTGGATCCGGCCACCACAAGCGTTGACACCCGGCCCACCCCTCACCATAAGGGCGCCGCGGGTGAAGAACCCGCCTTGGGGGAATGTCCCGAGCGGCAAAGGGGGCGGACTGTAAATCCGCTGCGTAAGCTTCGTAGGTTCGAGTCCTACTTCCCCCACCAAGTTCTTCCCGATCCCGTCAGCCTTGTTTCGCCAGCGCGGCCTCGATGCGCGCGGCTGCGGCCGCCGAGAAGCCCTTCCCTTCAAGACCCTGCCCCGCGGCCGCCTGGCCGGTGAGGCTGCGGCGCTTGCCACCGGGCAGGTGGGCCTGACGGAGGGCGTGCGCGTCCCGGTGACTGGCATGGGTGATCGCGATGGCCAGCGCGTCGGCGGCGTCGGCCACCCGGAACTCGGCCTTCGGCAGCAGGAAGCGCACCATCGCCTGGATCTGCACCTTCTCGGCGTGTCCGGAGCCCGCCACGGTCTTCTTAATGAGATTGGGCGCGTACTCGAACACCGGCAGGCCGGCGAGCGCCGGGACCACGAGGGCCATGGCTCGGGCGTGTCCCAGCTTGAGCGTCGCCTGCGCGTCCTTGTTGACGAAGGTCTCCTCCACGGCGACCTCGTGAGGCCGGACGGCCTCGACGATCCGGCTGATGCCCTCGAACAGCTCGCGCAGGCGCAGGGCCAGGGGCAGGTCGCCGTCCGAGTTGACGACGCCGCAATCGCCGTAGGTAAGCTTCGTCCCCTGCGCGGTGATCAGGCCCCAGCCGGTGCGGCGGAGCCCGGGATCGATGCCGAGGATGCGGATGGGGCTGGTCATGATGCTTCCGGCTCGACGAACGGCCCGACGCTGCCGTACGTATCGTGAACGCCTGGTTTCACCAAGGCACAGGAATTGGAGGACGATCATGAGCGTGGAGGCCCCGATCAGCCGCTTCCCGGTGCCGAAGCTCTCGGAGATGCCGGAGGATCTGCGCGCCCGAATCACTCTCGTGCAGGAGAAGGCCGGCTTCGTGCCCAACATCTTCCTGGCACTGGCGCACCGTCCCGACGAGTTTCGCGCCTTCATGGCCTACCACGACGCGCTGATGGATCGGCCCGGCGGCCTTTCGAAGGCCGAGCGCGAAATGATCGTCGTGGCTACCAGCGCGGCCAATCAATGCCTCTACTGCGTCGTCGCCCATGGGGCGATCCTGCGGGTCCGGGCCAAGAACCCGCTCCTCGCCGATCAGGTGGCGGTCAACTACGCCAAGGCCGACATCACGCCGCGCCAGCGCGCCATGCTGGCCTTCGCGGTGACGGTGGCGACCGCCTCCCAGACCGTCGGCCCGGAGGATCACGCTGCACTCGCCGAGCATGGCTTCAGCCCGGACGATGTGTGGGACATCGCGGCGATCACGGCGCTCTTCGCCCTGTCGAACCGGCTCGCGAGCGTGGCGGACCTGCGGCCGAACGTCGAGTTCTACGCCATGGGGCGGTGAGACCGCCTCAGCCCCGTCGACCCAGCAGGATCAGCGCCGTCCCGGCGAGGCAGACCACGCTGCCCGCGAGATCCCAGCGGTCGGGCCGGTGGCCTTCCGCGAGCCACAGCCACAGAACCGACGCGGCGACGTAGACCCCGCCATAGGCCGCGAAGGCGCGCCCCGCCGCCGGTGTGTCCACGAGCGTCAGCAGGGCGGCGAACACCGCGAGCGACACCAGCCCGGGCAGGACCCACCAGACTGAGTGGCCCAGTCGCAGCCACGACCAGAACGCGAAGCATCCGGCGATCTCCGCGAGGGCGGCGCCGGCATAAGCGAGGGCTGTCATCGGGGCAGCTTGGCACGGGGCGCCGCAGGGGGCGAGCGTGGCGACAGGCGGCTGGGTCCGGGTCCGGCGTTAAGGGCTCGGCAAGACACATCCGGTCGAGTGGACTCATGGCTGCACGCGCGACCGACCATGACCTGATACTGATACCGGGCGACGCGCGCCTCCGCGACGTCGTCCGGGCCTGGACCGAGGGGCTCGCCCGCGAGCGGCGGATGTCGCCCAACACCGTCGAGGCCTACGGGCGCGACCTGCGCCAGTTTCTCCTTCACCTCGCGTCGCGGCAGGGTACCCCGACGATCCCGATGCTGATCGCTCTGAAGGTGCGCGACATCCGCGCCTTCATGGCCGCACGGCGGGCCGAGGCGGTGTCCGGCCGTTCGCTGATGCGCATGCTCGCGGGCCTGCGCTCCTTCGCGCGCTACCTCGAGCGGGAGGGGCACGGGACGGTCTCGGCGCTGGGCGGCGTGCGTTCGCCCAAGGTTCCTCGCCGCCTGCCGCGGCCCCTGCCCGTGCAGGCTGCCGTGGCGCTCACCGATACCGGCATCCGCGCCGGCGAGGAGCGCGAGCCCTGGGTGCTTGCCCGGGACGCCGCCGTGCTGGCGCTTCTGTACGGCGCCGGATTGCGTATCTCGGAGGCTCTGGGCCTCGCGCGCCGGGATGCGCCGCTGCCGGGCAGCGATCAGGTTACCGTCCTGGGCAAGGGGGGCAAGCAGCGCATGGTGCCGATCCTGCCCATCGTGGCACAGGCCGTCGCCGATTATATCGCCGCCTGCCCGCTGCCGCTGCCGTCGGACGGGCCTCTCTTCGTCGGTGCCAGGGGCGGCCCTTTGTCGCCGCGGATCATTCAGTACACGGTCGCCCGCGCCCGGGGGGCCCTCGGCCTGCCCGACAGCGCCACGCCGCACGCCCTGCGCCATTCCTTCGCGACGCATCTCCTTGCGCGACAAGGGGAACTGCGTGCGATCCAGGAACTCCTCGGCCACGCCTCCCTGTCGACCACGCAGCTCTACACGCAGGTTGATGCCGCGCGGCTGATGAGTGCCTACGCGTCGGCCCATCCTCGGTTTAGTCGCTAATCTAGCCAGATATAGGAGCTGTTATCGGGGTCGCTCCTGCATGGAATAGCGATGTGATGCTCGCGGTTAGGTGAACAGCTGTTTCTTTAAGAGCTTCGTCACGATCTAAGCCCACTCTTGGCGGCAGGGATCGGATCGACTTGGACGGGCGCCATGGGGCTTGATAACGGGGGGACGTCGGCACGGGTCGTTATCGCGGACTGCGATGCGGGCCGTCGCGCCTCTCTGCGGGCGGTCGTTCAGCGCTTCGATCCGCAGGCCGCGATCGAAGAGGCAACCTCCGGCCAAGCACTCTGCGACATTCTCCTCCAACGCCGCCCGACCCTGGCCTTCGTCAGTCTCCAGCTCGAGGATCTGAGCGGACCCGAGGCCGTGGCGGTGGCGCGTCGGGCGGGGGCCGAACCGCCATGCCTGGTGCTGGTGGCCACCCGCGTCATGCCGCACTGGCAGGAGATCGCCACCAGCCTCGGGGCCTACGAGGTTCTCAAGACGCCCCTCGACCCGGGCCATATCGAGCAGCTCCTGCACGCCGATGCCCGGCGTCGCACGCCGACCCGGGCGCTGCTGGCCTGCTCGACCCCGGCCGGGCGGTCGGCCATCAGCCGCGTCGTGGCCCGCAGCGGCTTCGCGATCGAACTCGACGAGACGGATGACGGCCGCCACGCCCTGAAGCAGTTCAAGCACGCGGCCTACGACTTCGCCTTCATCGACGTGAAGCTGAACGGCATCGACGGAATGGAACTGGCCTGCCAGATCCAGCCGCTGGGCCTCGCCACCCGGATCACCCTGCTGACCACGTCCGAACTGGAGCCCGTGGCCCAGGCTGGGCGCTATTTCGGGGTCGACGCCGTGCTGCGGATGCCGTTCTACGCGCGCGACATCGATCTGGCCCTGCACAACGCCCTGGGCTTGCGCAGGCCCTATCTCCTCAACGCCCTCACGGCCCCCCCGGCGCCGAGCGCGCTGCTGCGGATCGCCGACCTCCCCAACGCCCGACGCAAGATCGCCTGATCCGCCCGTCGAGGCGCGCGGCCCGTCAGACGTGGATCGCGCGCTTGTTCACCGCGAGGGCGGCTTCCTTGACGGCCTCGGTGAGCGTCGGGTGCGCGTGGCAGGTCCGGGCGATGTCCTCCGAGGAGGCGCCGAACTCCATCGCCACCGCGACCTCGGCGATCAGGTTGCCGGCATCGGCGCCGACGATGTGGACGCCGAGGACGCGGTCGGTCTGGGCGTCGGCCAGCACCTTCACGAAGCCGTCGGTGGTGCCGTTCGCCTTGGCGCGGCCGTTGGCCGTGAAGGGGAACTTGCCGGCATTGTAGGCGATCCCGTCCTTCTTGAGCTCCTCCTCGGTCTTGCCCACCGAGGCGACTTCCGGGAACGTGTAGACCACGTTGGGGATCACACCGTAATTCACGTGGCCGGACTGGCCGGCCAACATCTCGGCGATCGCCACGCCTTCGTCCTCGGCCTTGTGGGCGAGCATCGGGCCGGCGATCACGTCGCCGATGGCGTAGATCCCGGTGACGTTGGTGGCGTAGTGGGAATCGGTGAGGATCCGGCCCTTGTCGTCCCGCTGGACGCCGACCGTGTCGAGGCCGAGACCCTCCGTGTAGGGAACCCGGCCGATCGCCACGAGGACCACGTCGGCCTGCAGCGTCTCCGCCGCGCCGCCCGCGGCCGGCTCGACGGTCACGCTCGCGCCCTTCTTGCCGACCTCCACGCCGGTCACCTTGGTGGACAGCCTGAAGCCGATGCCCTGCTTGGTCAGGATCCGCTGGAACTGCTTGCCGACCTCGCCATCCATGCCGGGGAGCACCCGGTCGAGATATTCGACCACCGTGACCTCGGCGCCGAGGCGGCGCCAGACCGAGCCCAGTTCCAGCCCGATCACTCCGGCGCCGATGACGAGGAGCTTCTTCGGCACCCGGTCCAGCTCGAGGGCGCCGGTCGACGACACCACGACCTTCTCGTCGATCGTCACGCCCGGCAGGCGCGTCACGTCCGAACCCGTCGCGATCACGATGCTCTTGCTTTCGAGGATCTGATTGCCCCCGTTCTCGGCGATCACCTCGACGCGGCCCGCGCCGGCGATACGGCCGGTGCCGTGGAAGGTGTCGACCTTGTTCTTCTTGAGCAGGAACTCGACACCTTTGGTGTTGCCCGCCACGCCCTCGTCCTTGAAGGCCATCATCTTCTTCAGGTCGAGCTTCGGCGTGCCGACGTCGATGCCGAGATCGGCGAAATGCGTGTTGGCCTCCTCGAACGCCTCCGAGGCGTGGAGCAGCGCCTTCGACGGGATGCAGCCGATGTTGAGGCAAGTCCCGCCGTGCGTCGCGCGCTTCTCGACCACCGCGGTCCGCAGGCCGAGCTGCGCCGCGCGGATGGCGCAGACGTAGCCGCCAGGGCCGGTGCCGATGACGACGAGATCGTAGGACATGCAGGTTCGCTTCCGCTCGGTCGTGCCGCGTGTGGAACGGGCAGGGAATGTCGGATCGGTTGCGGCCTCAGCGGCCGCCGCCGATGTCGAGGATGGCGCCCGTGGTGTAGGAGGCCTCCTCCGAGAGGAGCCACACGATCGGCGCGGCGACCTCCTCGGCGGTGCCGGCCCGGCCCATCGGGACGCCGGGGCCGAGACGCTCCACCCGGTCGGGCTCGCCGCCGCTGGCATGGATCTCGGTGGCGATGATGCCGGGCGCCACCGCGTTGACGCGGATGCCCTCTCCGGCGACTTCGCGAGAGAGCCCGATCGTCAGCGAGTCGATCGCTCCCTTCGAGGCGGCGTAGTCCACGAACTGCCCGGGGCCGCCGAGGCGCGCCGCCACGGAGGACAGGTTGACGATCGCGCCGCCGCCCCCGCCTCGCTTGGTCGACATGCGTTGGACCGCCTCGCGGGCGCACAGGAAGCTGCCGACCACGTTGGTGGTCATCATCCGCTGAAGCCGGGCCGCGCTCATGTCGGCAACGTCGGATTTCACGTCCACCACGCCGGCGTTGTTGACCAGCGCCGCGAGCCGCCCGAGCCCGTCGGCCGCCCGGAACAGGGCGATGACGTCGGCCTCGCTGCCGACATCGCTCTTCACGGCGAGCGCGCGACCACCACCGGCGGTGATCGTGTCGACCACGCCGTGTGCTGCGGCGGCATCCGACACGTAGCTCAGGCAGACCGCGTAGCCGCGCTCCGCGAGGAGCAGCGCCACCGCCCGGCCGATGCCGCGGCTGCCGCCGGTGACGACCGCGACCCTGTTCTCAGCGTCCGACATCATGGCCTCACAGGTCCAGCACGAGCCGCGCCGGATCCTCCAGCGCCTCCTTGACCCGCACCAGGAAGGTCACGGCCTCCTTACCGTCGACGATGCGATGGTCGTACGACAGTGCGAGGTACATCATCGGCCGAGCCTCGATCTTGCCGGCGCGGACCACCGGCCGCTCCTCAATGCGGTGCATGCCGAGGATGCCGGATTGCGGCGCGTTGAGGATCGGCGTCGACATCAGCGAGCCGTAGATGCCACCGTTGGTGATCGTGAAGGTGCCGCCCTGCATCTCCTCGATGGAGAGCTTGCCGTCGCGGGCCTTCTTGCCGAAGCCGGCGATCTTCTTCTCGATGCCCGCGATCGACAGGTCGTCGGCGTCGCGGACCACCGGCACGACGAGGCCCTTATCGGTCCCGACCGCGATGCCGATGTGATAGTAGTTCTTGTAGACGAGGTCCTGCCCGTCGATCTCGGCGTTGACCGCCGGCACATCCTTCAGGGCGCCGATCACCGCCTTGGTGAAGAAGCCCATGAAGCCGAGCTTGGTGCCGTGCTTCTTCTCGAAGATGTCCTTGTACTGGCTGCGCATGGCCATCACGGCGGACATGTCGACGTCGTTGAACGTCGTCAGCATCGCCGCGGTGTCCTGCGCGTCCTTGAGGCGGCGCGCGATGGTCTGGCGGAGCTTCGTCATCCGCACGCGCTCCTCGCGCGCGGCGTCATCCGGAGCCGAGGGCGCGCGCGGCAGGGTCGGCCGGGCCTCCCGAGCGGGGGCGGCGGCGGGCGCCGGCCCCTTGGCGATGGCCCCGAGCATGTCGCCCTTGGTCACGCGACCGTCCTTGCCGGAGCCGTTGACGCCCGACGGGTCGACGCCGGTCTCGCGGGCGAGCTTGGCCACCGCGGGGCCATTGTCGCCGGCCGGGCGCTGCTGGGCCGCCGGAGCCGCGGCATCGCCGTGATTGCCGTAGCCGGCGGAGGATTCCTGGGCCGGCGCCTCGGCCTTGGCGGGCGTCGCGGATTTGGGAGCCTCGCTCCGGCTCTCGGCCTTGGTCTCGGCGGCTTCCTTCGGGACCTCCTTCGGGGCGGCCTTCTTGGCCGTGCCGCCGCCGGCACCGGCCTCGACGATCGAGCCGAGCAGGGCGCCCGGTTCCACGGTCTCCCCGTCCTTGACCAGGATCTCGCCGAGTTGGCCGGCCGCCGGAGCGTTGACCTCCAAGGTCACCTTGTCGGTCTCGAGCTCGACGATCGGCTCGTCGGCCGCGACCGGGTCGCCGGGCTTCTTGAACCAGCGGCCGATGGTGGCCTCGCTCACGGATTCGCCGAGGGTCGGGACGAGGATGTCGGTTGCCATGCTCTGTTGCCCCGCGGGGGGCCTCCTCTGGATGTCGGGCCGCGACGTCAGCGCCGCAGGATCAAGGATGGAACGGGCGAGACGGTGTACCGGAAGCCTACCTGCGCCATCAGGACCGGATCCGCTTCGCCGAGGGCCTCGGCCTGGGCCGCGTCGGCGGCCTCGACCAGGGCCAAGCCCCAGGTGCCGCCGGATTCGAAGACGGGTCCGACCGCGATGGCGGTTCCGGCCTCCGCCTGCGCCATCCAGTACCCGGAATGGGCCGAGAACAGCGCCATCTCGGCCTCCGTCGCGTCGAACGGGAAGCTCGGGCGCGGCGGGTCCAGGCGGAGCAGGAAGTAGGCCATGGCCGGATGATCAGACCGCCAGGGCCTCGTTGAGGAAGGCCTGGAGCTGAGCTTGGTGCTTCGACATCTGGCCGACCGCCGTGGAGGCGGAGGCCGGACGGCCGACGTAGCGGGCGCGCTTCACCGCGGAGCCGGCCTGGCCGAGCACCCATTCCAGATAGGGCTCGACGAAGGACCACGCCCCCATGTTCTTGGGCTCCTCCTGGCACCAGATCACGTCGGCGTTGCGGAAGCGGGCCATCTCGTTGGCCAGCGCCTTGAGCGGGAACGGGTAGAGCTGCTCGACGCGCATCAGGTAGATGTCGTTGAGACCGCGCTTCTCCCGCTCCTCCAGGAGGTCGTAGTAGACCTTGCCGGAGCAGAGCACGACGCGACGGATCTTGTCGTCGCGCACCAGCTTGTTCTGCGCGCCCTCCTCCTCGGCATCGTCCCAGAGGACGCGGTGGAAGGTCGAGCCCTCCGCCAGGGCGTCGAGGTTCGAGACGGCGCGCTTGTGGCGCAGCAGCGACTTCGGCGTCATCAGCACCAGCGGCTTGCGGAAGTCGCGCTTCAGCTGCCGGCGCAGGATGTGGAAGTAGTTCGCCGGGGTCGTGACGTTGGCGACCTGCATGTTGTCCTCGGCGCAGGCCTGGAGGTAGCGCTCCAGTCGGGCGGAGGAGTGCTCGGGCCCCTGCCCCTCGTAGCCGTGGGGCAGCAGCAGCACGAGGCCGGACATGCGCAGCCACTTGCGCTCGCCGCTCGCGATGAACTGGTCGATCACCACCTGGGCGCCGTTGGCGAAGTCGCCGAACTGCGCCTCCCACAGGACCAGCGCGTTCGGCTCGGCCAGCGAGTAGCCGTACTCGAAGCCCAGCACCGCCTCCTCGGAGAGCATCGAGTTGATGATCTCGATCGAGGCCTGGCCCTCGCGGATGGCGTTCAGCGGCGTGTAGCGCTGCTCGTTCTCCTGGTCGATCACGACGGCGTGGCGCTGCGAGAAGGTGCCGCGCTCGACGTCCTGACCGGAGAGCCGGACGCGGTTGCCGTCCAGCAGCGTCGCCCCGAAGGCCAGCGCCTCGGCGGTCGCCCAGTCGATGCCGGCGCCGGTCTCCACGGCCTTGGCGCGATTGTCCATGAACCGCTGGATCGTGCGGTGCAGGTGGAAGCCGGGAGGCGCCTGCGTGATCTTGCGCCCGATCTCCTGCAGCGTCTCGGCCGGCACGGCGGTGCGACCGCGGCGCGGATCGTCCACGTCCTCGTGGACCGCCTTGACGCCGGACCAGCGGCCGTCGAGCCAGTCGGCCTTGTTGGCCTTGTAGTTGTTGGCGACATCGAGCTCGGTGTCGAGCATGCCGCGGAACTCGGCCTTGCGGGCGTCCAGGGCCTCCTGGGTCACGGAACCGTTCTCGACGAGCTTGCGCCCGTAATTCTCCAGCACCGACGGATGCTTGCGGATCCGCTGGTACATCTTCGGCTGGGTGAAGGCCGGCTCGTCGCCCTCGTTGTGGCCGAAGCGGCGGTAGCACAGCATGTCGATGACGACCGGCTTGCCGAACTTCTGGCGGTACTCCACCGCCACCTTGGCGGCGAAGGTCACGGCCTCCGGATCGTCGCCGTTGCAGTGGAAGATCGGCGCCTCGACCATCTTGGCCACGTCCGACGGGTAAGGCGACGACCGCGAGAAACGCGGATCGGTGGTGAAGCCGATCTGATTGTTGATGATGAAGTGCACCGATCCGCCGGTGCGGTGGCCCTTGAGGCCCGACAGGCCGAAGCACTCGGCCACGACGCCCTGCCCCGCGAAGGCGGCGTCGCCGTGGATCAGCAGCGGCAGGACGCTCGCCCGCTGGATGTGGGGCTTCGCCCACTGGTCCTGCTTGGCGCGGACCTTCCCCAGCACCACCGGATCGACGATCTCCAGGTGCGACGGATTTGCGGTGAGCGACAGGTGGACGTTGTTGCCGTCGAAGGCGCGGTCCGAGGAAGCGCCCAGGTGGTACTTCACGTCCCCCGAGCCCTCGACCTCGGCCGGGGAGGCCGAGCCGCCCTTGAACTCGTGGAACACCGCCCGGAAGGGCTTCGCCATCACGTTGGTGAGCACGTTGAGCCGGCCGCGATGGGCCATGCCGAGCACGATCTCGCGCACGCCGAGGGCGCCGCCGCGCTTGATGATCTGCTCCAGCGCAGGGATCATCGCCTCGCTGCCGTCGAGGCCGAAGCGCTTGGTGCCCGTGTACTTGAGATCCAGGAACTTCTCGAAGCCCTCGGCCTCGATCAGCTTGTTGAGGATGGCTCGGCGACCCTCGGGCGTGAAGGAGATCTCCTTGTCCTTGCCCTCGATGCGCTCCTGGATCCAGGCCTTCTCGGCGGGATCCGAGATGTGCATGAACTCGACGCCGAGCGTCTGGCAGTAGGTCCGTTCCAGGATGTCGACGATCTCGCGGATCGTGCCGAACTCCAGGCCGAGCACGTTGTCGAGGAAGACCGGCCGGTCCCAGTCGCTCTCCTGGAACCCGTAATGCTGCGGGTGCAATTCCTCGTGGTCGCCGCGCGGTGCCAGCCCCAGGGGATCGAGCTTGGCGTGCAGGTGGCCGCGCATCCGGTAGGAGCGGATCAGCATGATCGCCCGCACGGAATCCTTGGTGGCCTGCTCGACCGAGACGCCGGTGGTGGCGGTGACGCTGTCCAGCGGCTTGCCGGGCTTCGGCTCCTTGGCCTCGCGGGCGACGATCTTGTCCCCGAGCGCCTTCTCTAGGGCGCCCCAGTTGCCGTCGAGCGCCGAGACCAGCTCACCGTTGAGCGGCACGGGCCAGTTGGGCTTCTCCCAGGAGGCGCCGGCGGCGTTCTTCTCGACCAGGGTCTCGTCCTCGCCGAGGCCCTTGAAGAAGGCCTGCCACGCGGGGTCGACCGAGGCGGGATTGCGGGCGTAGGCCGCCTGCAACTCCTCGATGTAAGCGGCATTGGCGCCGTAGAGGAACGAGGTTTCGAGGAGCGCTTCGTTCACGTCCTGGCGTGCCATGGTGCGTCCATCCTGTCGCGCGGGCCGGTTGCCCTGCCCTTCAGGCTTTCCGTCAGCACGGCGGAACGCCTTCAAACCGGAACGGGGCGGGTGTCCGCCCCGCTGAGTTGATCTGCACACCCGATATGGGCGTTGCGGCCCTGCGATGGCCGCAACGCAGGCGCGCGGCTCCTTACCCCTTCAGGACCTCGACCAGGGTCGAGCCCAGTCGCGCCGGCGACGGCGACACGCGGATGCCCGCGGCCTCCATGGCGGCGATCTTGTCCTCGGCGCCGCCCTTGCCGCCCGAGATGATCGCGCCGGCATGGCCCATGCGGCGGCCCGGAGGCGCCGTACGGCCGGCGATGAAGCCGACCATCGGCTTCCTGCGCCCGCGCTTAGCCTCGTCCTTCAGGAACTGCGCGGCCTCCTCCTCGGCCGAGCCGCCGATCTCGCCGATCATCACGATCGACTCGGTCTTCGGGTCGGCCAGGAACAACTCCAGCACGTCGATGAACTCGGTGCCCTTCACAGGATCGCCGCCGATGCCCACCGCCGTCGTCTGGCCGAGGCCGGCATTGGAGGTTTGGAACACGGCCTCGTAGGTCAGGGTGCCGGACCGGGACACGATCCCGACGGAGCCGGGCCGGAAGATGTTGGCCGGCATGATGCCGATCTTCGATTCGCCCGCCGTCACGATGCCGGGGCAGTTCGGCCCGACGAGGCGCGACTTCGAACCGATGAGCGCCCGCTTCACCCGCACCATGTCGAGGACCGGGATGCCCTCCGTGATGCAGACGATCAGCGGGACTTCGGCGGCGATCGCCTCGCAGATCGCGTCCGCCGCGCCGGGCGGCGGCACGTAGACCACCGAGGCCTCGGCACCCGTCGCCTCGCGAGCCTCCGCGACGGTGTCGAACACCGGCAGGCCGAGATGGGACGAGCCGCCCTTACCCGGCGAGGTGCCGCCGACCATCTTGGTGCCGTACGCGATGGCCTGCTCGGAGTGGAAGGTCCCGTTCTTGCCGGTGAAGCCCTGGCAGATGACCTTGGTGCTGGCGTCGATCATCACCGACATGATCAGGCTCCCTTCACGGCGGCGACGATCTTCTGGGCGGCGTCGTCGAGGTCGTCCGCCGGGATCACGTTGAGGCCCGAATTCCGGATGATGGCCTTGCCTTCCTCGACGTTGGTGCCTTCGAGGCGCACCACCAGCGGCACCTGGAGGCCCACCGCCTTCACGGCCGCGATCACGCCGTTGGCGATCACGTCGCACTTCATGATCCCACCGAAGATGTTGACGAGGATCCCCTTCACGTTCGGGTCCGCGGTGATGATCTTGAACGCCGCCGTGACCTTCTCCTCGGAGGCGCCGCCGCCGACATCGAGGAAGTTCGCCGGCTCCTCGCCGTAGAGCTTGATGATGTCGAGGGTCGCCATGGCGAGGCCGGCACCGTTGACCATGCAGCCGATCGTGCCGTCGAGCGCGATGTAGGCGAGGTCATACTTCGACGCCTCGATCTCCTTGGCGTCCTCCTCGGTCTCGTCCCGCAGCGCGACGATGTCGGGGTGGCGGTAAAGAGCGTTCGAATCGAAGGCCATCTTGGCGTCGAGGCACTTGAGGTGCCCGTCGGCCGTGAGCACGAGCGGGTTGATCTCCAGAAGGCTCATGTCCTTGGACACGAACGCCGCGTAGAGCTTTTCCGTCAGCGCGGCCGCTTCCTTGGCCTGGGCGCCGGTGAGGCCGAGCGCCTTGGCGACGGCGCGGCCGTGATGGGGCATCACGCCGGTGGCCGGATCGACCGCGATGGTGTGGATCTTCTCTGGCGTATCGTGGGCGACGGCCTCGATATCCATGCCGCCTTCCGTGGAGACCACGAAGGCGACGCCGCCGGTGACGCGATCGACCAGCATCGAGAGGTAGAATTCCTCGTCGATCTGGGCACCTTCCTCGATGTAGAGGCGGTTGACCTGCTTGCCGGCCGGCCCGGTCTGGATCGTCACCAGCGTCTGGCCGAGCATCTCGCCGGCATATTGCTTCACCTCGTCGATCGACTTGGTGACGCGTACGCCGCCCTTGGCCCCCTCGGGCGCGCCCTTGAAGGTCCCCTTGCCGCGGCCGCCCGCGTGGATCTGGCTCTTCACGACCCAGACCGGACCGCCGAGTTCCTTGGCGGCGGCCTCCGCCTCCGACGGGTTGAAGATCGCCACGCCGCGGGAGACCGGCAAGCCGAACTCCTTCAGCACGGCCTTGGCCTGGTATTCGTGGATGTTCATCGGGACCTCGTCGGACGAACGGATGGCTTCGGGCGGGCGGGCCGGGATGGGCGCGCCCGGCTTCGAATGGCCTCAGGCGAGGTTGCTGTCGACTCCTTTGCAGGCGTCGATGAGGCTCGTCACCGAGGCGACCGACTTCTCGAACATCGCCTTCTCGGCCGCGTCGAAGGTCACCTCGAGGACGCGCTCCACGCCGTTCGCGCCGATCACGATCGGCACGCCGATGAACATGCCCTTCACGCCGTACTGGCCGTCGAGGTAGGCCGCGCAGGGCAGGACCCGCTTCTTGTCGCGCAGGTAGCTTTCCGCCATGGCGATGGCGGAAGCCGCGGGCGCGTAGAAGGCCGAGCCGGTCTTGAGCAGGTTGACGATCTCGCCGCCGCCCTTGCGGGTGCGGTCGACCATGGCGTCGAGCTTCTCCTGGGTGGTCCAGCCGAGCTTGACCAAGTCGGTCAGGGGCACGCCGGCGACCGTGGAGTAGCGGGTCAGCGGGACCATGTCGTCGCCGTGGCCGCCGAGCACGAAGGCCGTGACGTCCTCCACCGAGACCTTGAATTCCTCCGCGAGGAAGTGGCGGAAGCGGGCGGAGTCGAGCACGCCGGCCATGCCGACAATCTTGTTGGTGGGCAGCCCCGAGAACTTCTGCAGCGCCCACACCATGGCGTCGAGCGGGTTGGTGATGCAGATCACGAAGGCGTCGGGCGCGTAGGTCTTGATGCCCTCGCCCACCGCCTGCATCACCTTGAGGTTGATGCCGATCAGGTCGTCACGGCTCATGCCGGGCTTGCGCGGCACGCCGGCGGTGACGATCACCACGTCGGCGCCCTGGATGGCGGAATAGTCGCTGGCGCCCGCGTAGGTCGCGTCGAACCCCTCGACGGGCGCGGCCTCGGCGATGTCCAGCGCCTTGCCCTGCGGCACGCCGTCGACGATGTCGAACAGGACGACGTCGCCGAGATCCTTGAGGCCAGCGAGAAGAGCCAGGGTGCCGCCGATCTGGCCGGCACCGATGAGCGCGATCTTGTTGCGAGCCATGTCGGATGTGTCTCCGCTGCGTATCGACTGCGATGATGCGTGGGACGATGCCGGAACTGCGCGTCAGCCTGGGTCCGCAACCGGATTCGCCGCTCGAAAATCTGCGCGGCTGTGTGGCCGAAAAGCACCGCCGCTTCAACCCGATGGCGGATGGGAAGGGGTCACCCCCGGCACGCGGCCGGGCCCGGAACGGCCCGGGCGGATGTCTGGAAACGTCAACGTCGGGAGGGTTTTAGGTGCACTGCACCCACAGCCTGTGGTGCGGCAACGCTTGGATGACAGATTCGAAAAGCTGTCATTTCGCCCGCCGGAAGTCGCTGAGCCGACCAGCCGGTGGCCGAAAACGCGAGAGGCCCGGACAGGATGTCCGGGCCTCTCGGGTCGATCGGCTGCGCGGTGATTCAGAGAACGCCGGAACGCAGAACCCGCTGAATGGCGTGGATGACGGCCCCGAACCGGGCCTCGATCAGATCGCGCGGCACCTCGGCATCGTGCTGGATCGCCAGCGGGTGCGTGAAGCGGTAGCTCGCGTCGAAGATGTAGGCGATCGCCCGTTCCCGGTCGCGCGCCGAGAAGATCCCGGACGTGATGCCCTCCTCGACGACGCGCTCGACGAGACTGCGCAGGCGCACCCGGTGCCGCCGGGCGATCGGCCGGGCCGACACGGTGGCGTCGAGGTGGACGGCGAACAGGTTCGGCTCGTCGACCAGCGCATCGCGCTGCACGGTGGCCAGGGCGGTCAGGAGCCGCTCGATCTTGTCGTCGGCCGGATCGGGCGCGTCGGCGATACCGGCGAGCCGGGCCTCGACCTCGCGGAGCCAGCGGCCCGCCACGGCGTCGAGCAGCGCATCCTTGGATGGGAAGTAGCGGTAGACGTTGGCGTGCGTCATGCCGGCTTCCGCCGCGACGGCCACGACCGTCACGCGTTTGGGCCCGAGGCGCGAGAGATGCTCGGTGGCGATCCCGAGGAGCCGGACGTCCGCCGCGACCGGTGCACGGGCGCGCTGGGGGCCGGCCACGTCGCCGAGCGGGCCGGTCTCCGCGTCGTCGGTTCCAGGAAGCTTGACCTTGACGGCGAGCGACTCTTCCTTGGACCCGGCAGGCTCTGGCTTATGGAACGGAAGAGGAAGGCGGGAAGTGGACAGGTGGTAGGGCGAGACGGACCCCCATCATACCGGCTGAAGCGTCCCGGCGCTTCGCGTTGACGTTACGGCTTCCCCCCGGGAGCCCGTTTGACCTGAGCGGATTAAGACCGCTTAAAAACCCGTATGTGTCAGTTTGCCTTGAGAAGGCAACAAATTTTTCTCGTTATCACCTGCCTCAGAAGCGGTTCTTCCACGCCCTTAAGGCGACGAACACCGCTTCAGGCTCGCTTTCTGGCGGCATGTCGACCGATCGGGCCAGACTCGGAAGCCCGCTGCGCAGGAACGGATTGGTCGCGCGCTCCTCGCCCATGGTCGACGGAACCAGGAATCGCCCCTCCGCCTTCGCACGCTCCGCCTCGGCGAAGCGCGCCTTGAGCTCCGGATTGTCCGGATCGGCCGCCAGGGCAAAGCGGGCGTTGGAGAGTACGTAGTCGTGCCCGCTGAACACCCGGGTCGTGTCGGGAAGGTCGTCGAAGCGGCGCAGCGATCGGTAGAGCGTCTCCGGCGGGCTCTCCATCACCCGGCCACAGCCCAGCGTGAACAGGGTGTCGCCGGCGCAGACGAGCCCGGCCCGGGCGAACCAATAGGTGACGTGGTCGAGGCAATGGCCGGGCGTCTCCCAGACCTGCGCTTCGAGGCCGCCCACGCGCACCGTGTCGCCCTCCCGGACGGTGACGTCCACCTGAGGAACGGCGTCCCCCGCCTTGGCGGGCGCCACGACCCGGGCGCCGGTGGCCCGCTTGACCTCCGGGATCCCCTCGACATGGTCGCCGTGGCGGTGGGTGACGAGGATGTCGGTGAGCTGCCAGCCGGTCTCGTCGAGCGCCTTCAGGACCGGGCCGGCGTCCGGCACGTCGATCGCCGCGCAGGCTCCCGTGGCCGGATCCCGGACCAGGACGCCGATATTGTCGCTGCGGCACAAAAAGGTGCGGATCTCGGTCTCGGCAGCCATCGGAGTGGGTCCCATTGAGCGCGAAAGCTGTCGCCGTGAACCGGCGGCGGTCGGGCCGGGTTCCTTCGGCGCTTGCCGCGGGCAGCTTGGCTCACCATTGAGTACGGTGAACGTTTCGGCCCCGGTGTCTTGTCCCTTCATGCGTCTCGACGTCAACGGCTTGCGGGCCTTCTATGCCAGCCCCCTGGGCCGCACGACGCACCGCGTCGTCGGGCGGGCGCTCCATGAGTTCCTGGGTTCCGTGTCCGGCCTGCGCGTGCTCGGGATCGGCTACGCGACTCCGTATCTCGGCCCGGTCCACTGCATCGCGGAACGCACGCTGGCCTTCATGCCGGCGACCCAGGGCGTGGTGAACTGGCCGAGCACCGGCCGCTCCTGCGCGGCGCTGGCCGATCCGACGATGATGCCCCTGCCCGAGGCGGCCATCGACCGGGTCATCCTGGTCCACGCCCTCGAATCGGTCGAGAGCCCGACGGAGCTGCTCCAAGAGGTCTGGCGGACGCTGACGCCGGGCGGCCGGATGATCCTGGTGGTGCCGAACCGGCGCGGGGTCTGGGCCCGCCGGGAGGCGACGCCCTTCGGTCACGGCCAGCCCTACAGTCGGTCGCAGCTGGCGCGCCTGATGCGCGACACCCTGTTCTCACCCGTGAGCTGGTCCGAGACCCTCTACATGCCGCCGGTGCGCTCGCGGCTGATGCTGCGCACCGGACCCGCTTGGGAACGCCTCGGCAGCAGCCTCGCCCTGCCCTTCGCGGGGCTGCACGTGGTCGATGCGACCAAGCAGCTCTACCGCCCCGTGGCGGTCCAGCAGGTGCGGCGCGCCCGCCGCCTCGCACCCGCCCGGGTCCTCGTGCCGGCGCCCGCTCCGGGCTGAGCACGGCGCGCGCGGAGGGATTCGGAAGATCGGGGTCGCGGTCGCGCCGCATCCTGGGCGGGCAGCTCGGGGACTTCGCGGCGGGGGCCGCGATCCCGAACGGCGCGGCACGACCGGCAGCCTGCGCCGGCAAATCCCGGACCGGGGCGGGCCTGCGGCGCTCCGGGGCCACGAACCCGCGGGGCAAGGGGAATCGTCGCAGCCGGCGCGACACGCCGTCCGGCGGACCTGTCGTGTACGATGCCCGGATGAGCATCGACTTCACCGTCCAGCAGTTCCTGCTCGCCCTCTCGGGCCTGATCTCGATCGTGAACCCGATCGGGGGTGCCTTCATCTTCGCGCAGGTGACGAGCGCCTACAGCCATGCCGAGCGGGTGCTGCTGTCGCGCCGCATCGGCGTCTACGCCGCCCTGGTAATGCTCGGCGCCCTCTGGGCCGGCACGCCGATCCTGAATTTCTTCGGCGTCACCCTCGGCGCGCTGCGCGTCGCCGGCGGCTTGGTGGTGATGTCCTCGGCCTGGAACCAGCTCAACCGGCCCGAGGCGCGGGAGGCGCGCAAGCAGGCCGAGGCGTCCGGCTCCACGGCACGCGGTCCGGCCCCGTCGGAACCGCAGCCGGACCAGGCGCCCGGGCCCCTCGCGGAGATCGCGTTCTTCCCTCTGACCCTGCCGTTCACCACGGGGCCGGGCACGATCGCGGTCGCCATCACCCTGGGCGCGAACCGCCCCGAGGCCTACGCGGAGCGGTTCGGCTTCTATCTCGGCGTGACGCTGGCCGCCCTGGTGGTCGCCGCGGCGGTCGCCCTCCTCTACGCCTCGGCCGACCGGGTGGTGGCGCTCATCGGGCCGGCCCGGGCCCGGGTGACCGGGCGCCTGTTCGCGTTCCTCCTGCTGTGCGTCGGCACGCAGATCCTGATCAACGGACTCACGGACGTGTTCGCGCCGCTCGTGGCGGCGCGAGGCTGAGCGTCGCGCGCGATCAGATGATCGGGATCGCGCCGAGGCCGCCGAACAGCGCGGCATGGCCCACGTAGTACAGGGCCAGGAAGGCCGCCAGGGCGGCCCCGTACCAGGCGGGTGCCAGCAGCGCCTGCCGGGCCCGCACCGGGACCCGGGCATCGTCGGCGGCGATCCCGAGCAGCACCACGATGATGCCGGAATGCCCG
>NZ_JAKSYP010000027.1:0-8833 GCF_022829625.1 Methylobacterium sp. E-046
GCCGCGCAGGGCCTCCACCACCGCCGGCGTCACGTCGATGATCTCGTAGCGGGCCAGCAGGCCCCCGTCGGCGGTCGCGACCTCCGCGCCCGCCTGGATCGCGCTCGCCGTCGGACCCGCCGCCGGCAGGTACGTGCAGCCCGACATCGCCGAAACGGCGAGCAGCACGAGGGGAAGTTTGTGCATCCAGATGTTGCCCATCGGTAGTGCCGAGCCCGTGCCTAGCCCATGGTGACCCGGGTGTCCGTGGCGGGTGAGCCACACTCCGTCGGCGACGGCCGAGACCCGAGTTTCATCCTCGCTAAGCACAGCTTTTTCGGGGCAGACGGGTGAAGATTGTTTCGGCTTCGCGGGCGGGAGCCGGAAAGGCCGGACGCCCCGGAGCGCTGTCGGTGCCGTCGTCCCGTGAGGAGGTCGCGGTCACGCCCGGCGGCGCCTGCGGGATCGCCGGCGTGCCGGGCCGTCCGGGCCCGACGCGGCAGCGCCGGCCGCCGAGGCCCTGCGGCAGCCCGGCGGCGGGCTCTGGAAGCCCGCTCAGTTGTTCTGGCTCACCGCCGTGCTGATCTGGTCATAGACCCCGTTTACCCGCGAGGCATAGGTGCGGAGGCTGCCGACCACCGCCAGGAAGATCAGGCCGGCGATCAGGGCATACTCGATCGCCGTGGCGCCGTGCGCATCGCGGCGGAACCGGCTTAGCAGGGGACCGAGGCCGGCCGCGAAGCCCGACAGGATCCGGACGTGAGCGGCAACCCGCGCCATCCTTTCGCAGTCCGGCACACGCATCGTCGCAACCGCCCCCTCGTCATGCTCCGCCGCCCGGTCGGCACCGCATTCCGCGCCTCCTTCTAGCGCATCTGCCATTGCCGCGGGCTTAATGCGGTCTGCGAAACTCGGCTTTCGCGTCCGTCCCGGCCGAATATGGGCCCGGGACGGACGCGTTCGCGCGGATCAGGCGCGGCCGGCCTTGTGGCGCAGGTCGTCGATCCGCTGCGAGGCCTCGGCCTTGCCGAGGTCGGCGTCGAAGGCTTCCGGCTCCTTGGCCTCCTCCGACAGCGTCTTCAGGTAGGAGGCCTGGGCACCCGTCATCGGCTCGCCGCCGGTGGTCCACTCGCTCGGATCCTTGATCTGATTCGAGACGTCCTTCGGATCGGTCTTGGGATTGTCCTGGGCCGCATCCTGGGTGGACGCGCCCTTGGACTCGGTCTTCGAGGCTGTCTTGGCCATGAGGTTCTTGTTCCTGAAATGTTCTGTCGTCCCTCGGGCAACGCGGGGGTTCGCAGGCGGTTCCGGCCCATCTGCGGAGAGTCCGGCTTCCCGCCGCGGCCTTCCCTTCCGCGTGGCCCGGCCTATTGAAGGGTGACCGGCGTCCCGAGGACGCCTTCGGTTCCGCGAGGTCCGGATGACGTCCCAGACGGGGGTGACCGATGCGGCCGCCGCGGCCGCGCAGGTGCTCGTGGTGATGGGCGTCTCGGGCTCCGGCAAGAGCACCGTCGCGGCGCTGATCGCCGAGCGGCTCGGCTGGATCTTCGTCGACGGCGACAGCTTCCACACCCCGGAGCACGTGGCCAAGATGCACGCGGGCCACGCCCTCGACGACGAGGATCGCGCGCCCTGGCTGGCCCGGATCGCCACATGGATCCGGCATCGGCTGGAGGCCGGCGAGTCGGGCGTGGTCGTGTGCTCGGGCCTGCGCCGTGCCTACCGGGACGTCCTCACCGGCGGGAGCCCCCGGGTGCGCCTGGTCTATCTGGAGGGCGACAAGGCCCTGGTCGCCGGGCGGCTGGCCGCGCGCCGGGGCCACTTCATGTCCCCCCGGCTCCTCGACAGCCAGTTCGCCACGCTGGAGGTCCCCGGGCCCGACGAGCGCCCGATCACCGTCGGGATCGACGAAGAGCCCGAGTCGATCGTCGACCGGGTCGTGGCGCGGCTCGCGGCGGAGACGCGCGGGCGACCGGGAGCGGAGTGAGGCATGGCAGCGGAATCCGGCAAGGCCGCGGGGATCGCCCTGGTGATCTCGGACGTCGACGGCACCCTGGTGACCGGCGACAAGCGCCTCACGGGCGAGACCGTCGCTTCCGTGGGACGCCTGCGGGCGGCCGGGATCGGCTTCAGCATCGCCTCGGCGCGCCCGCCGATCGGCCTGCGGCACCTCGTGGCCGAACTCGGCCTCGACCTGCCGATGGGGGCGTTCAACGGCGCCAGTGTGGTGCGGCCCGACCTCTCGCCCCTCTCCGAGCGGACGATTCCCGAGGCCGCGGCCCGGGCGGCCCTCGATCGCCTTCTGGCGGAGGGGCTCGACGTCTGGGTCTTCGCCCAGGGCGCGTGGTGCCTGCGTGACCCGCAGGGGCCCTACACCGACCTCGAGCGCCGCACGATCGGCGCGGAGCCGCGGGTCGTGGCGGATCTCGGCACGCTCATGGGTGCCGCCGCCAAGATCGTCGGCGTGAGCCGGGACCACGCCCACCTCGCGGACTGCGAGACCCGGATCGCGGCGGCGCTGGCGGAGAGGGCGACGGTGCACCGTTCGCAGACATACTACCTCGACGTCACCCCGCCCCATCTCGACAAGGGCCAGTTCGTCACTTGGATGAGCGGGCATCTCGACATTCCGCCCGAACGGATCGCGACCTTCGGCGATGCCGGCAACGACCAGCCGATGTTCGCCCGCAGCGGCTTCTCGGTGGCGATGGGCAATGCCGAGGACGCCGTGAAGGCGTCGGCCAGCGCCGTGACGGACAGCAACGACGCGGACGGCTTCGCCCACGCGGTCGATCGCTTCATCCTCCCCTGACGGTCCGCCCGATGCGGGTCGCCTCCGCAGGCCGCCCTGTGGACAACCCCACCGCGTCATGTAGCCGGCCGCCCCTGTGGCCGCCGAAGCACAGGGGACCCGGACCCCGACCCGCCACACCGGTCGCCCACAGCTTGCCGGAGCGGGGCCGCTTTCCGGCCTCATTTGCCCGCGACCTAGCTTGACCACAGAACAAGCAGCACCGGGTCTCGGAATGCATCGCCTTCTCCTGGCCGCCGTCCTCGCGGTTGTGCCCGCCGCCGCCTTCGGGCAGGCCGCGCGCGACAACATCGACGCGCTGATCGAGCAGCAGGCCAAGGCGAACGGCGTCCCGGCGAGCTTCGTCCACGCGGTGGTCAAGCGCGAAAGCAACTACAATCCGAACGCCAAGGGCGGCAGCGCCCTGGGCCTGATGCAGATCAAGCACGCGACCGCCCGGAGCCTCGGCTACACGGGCGACGCCGCAGGCCTCTACGATCCGGCGACCAACCTGCGCTACGGGGTCGCCTATCTCGCCGGCGCCTACCGCACGGCCCAGGGCAACCTCACCCAGGCCTACAGCTACTACAACCGCGGCTACTACTACGCCGCCAAGCGCCAGGGCATCTCCACGGAGGTCGCCGCCGTGGTGGCGCCGGTGGCGGCCTCGGCCAGCGCCCTCGCGAGCCTGTTCGGCGGCGGCGCGGCGGATGCCAGGAACCCAGCCGCGGCGGCGCTGGCCTACGCCCCCGCCGCCTCGGTGGCGGAGGTGCCGACCGAGACCGTCGAGGTGCCTCTGCCGCCCCGCCGCCCGGCCGCGCTGGCCGGCGGAACGATCCAGCTCGCGAGCCTCTCGCTCGAGCCGGCCGCGCCGAATCCGGCGGCCTCCGCTCCGGTTGCAACGGAGCCGGCGGCTCAGGCCGTGGAAGTGCCGCTGCCGCCGCGCCGGCCCGCCGTCCTCGGGACCGCCGTGGCGGCCGGATCTCCGGTCGCATCCCAAGTCGCGTTCCAGGCCACAGCGCCGGCCGCGCTGGCCGAGTTGCGCCTGTCACCCCAGGCCGAGTCCGCCGTCCCGGCGAGCCCGACGCCGCAATCGGGCGCCTCGGCGCCGATCTCCGACGCGGTCGACGTCCCGCTGCCGCCACGGCGCCCGACGGTCCAGACGCTCGCCGCGGCGTCGCCCCGGCGCGCACCGGTCGGGGCGGCCGTGCGCGAGGCGGCGGCCCTGCCGGTGGAATAGCCGGCCCGGGCTCGGGGCGCGCCGCTTTCCCGCGCTGCTGCCCACATTAGGATCATGCCTGCGGCTTGACCATCGCGGTGTTCCGCAACACATAAGCGCCACGCCAGCATCAGGGTTGGACCGGCCCGGCATCGCTCGGGCCCGGTCACAGCGGCCGGACGGCGGCGGCGCAACACAGAACCCCGGGCAGGAAACGCCGGTCGCCGCGCGGATGTTCGGGCAGTCGCCCGGGATCGCGATGCATGATTGATCTCGAAGCGTCAGACATGCAGGGCACGACCTCTGCTTTCGAGCTGGCAGGAAAGCGGACGGCGCCATGACCGGCGTGGTGGAACAGGAATCTCTCTTTCTCACGGACCTCGGGCGCCGTGTCCGGCACGCGCGCACCGTGCGCGGCCTGTCGCGCAAGGTCCTGTCGCAGACGTCGGGTCTCTCCGAGCGCTACATCGCGCAGCTCGAGGGCGGCCAGGGCAATGTCTCGATCATCCTGCTGCGGCGGGTGGCCAACGCCATGGGCGTGCGGCTGGACGACCTGATCACCGGCAACGACGCGCTGCCGGACTGGCCGGTGGTGCGCGATCTCCTCAGCCAGGCGAGCCCGGCGCAGATCGCAGCCGCCAAGGAGGCGCTCTCCGGCGGCAGCCGGCCCGAATCCACCGGCCGCCTGCGGGTCGCGCTGATCGGATTGCGGGGCGCCGGCAAGTCGACGCTGGGCAAGCTCGCGGCCGAGCGCCTGGGCTGGACCTTCGTGGAGCTGAACGCCGAGATCGAACGCGAGAACGCCCTCTCGGTGCAGGAGATCTTCGCGATCTACGGCCAGGAGGGTTACCGGCGCCTTGAGCAGCAGGCGCTGCGCCGCCTCACCGAACATCCCGGGCCACTGATCCTGGCGACCAGCGGCGGCATCGTCGCCGAGCCGCTGACCTACGATCTGCTTCTCCAGGCGTTTTACACGATCTGGTTGCGGGCGCGGCCGGAGGAGCACATGAGCCGCGTGCGTGAGCAGGGCCATCTCGCCACCACGGGCGACCATGCCTCGGCGATGCAGGAGCTGCGCGCGGTCCTGGCGAGCCGCGAGCCGCTCTACGCCCGGGCGCCCGCCACCGTCGACACCTCCAACATCCCGGTCCCGACGATGCTCGACCGCCTGACCGCGACGATCGAGGCCCGCTTCGGGATGGCCGTACCGGCGGCGGGGTAATCCGCCACGCTCCGGTTCGGTGACAGCCATGTCTCCGGCGCAGCGCCGGAACCGCGCGGGCCCTTGATCGACGCGCTGCAGCACACCACGCTAGGCGGGACCGTTATTCCTCCTTCTTCCCGGCGCCGGAAACCCGCGGCTTCCTGCGCCCCACTCGGGGAGAAGATCCGTCCCCCCGCCGGAGCTGCGGACAGCCAGCCGGAGCCTCGGACATGAGCGTCCGTCCATGAGCGCCAGCCCAGCCTTCCATCACGAGGCCCACGACCTCGCGGTCGTCGATCCGGTCTGGTCGCGGCTGCGTGCCGAGGCCGAGGACGTGCTGCGCTCCGAGCCGCAGCTCGCCTCCTTCATCGTGGCGACGATCCTGAACCATGCGAGCCTGGAGGCGGCCGTCGCCCACCGGGTCGCGGCGCGGCTCGGGCATCCGGCCCTGCCGGCCGACCTCGTCGCCCACGCCTTCCACGAGGCGATCGCCGCGGACCCGGCCATCGGACAAGCGTTCCGGGCCGATATCGGCGCGGTGATCGACCGCGACCCCGCGACCCTCAGGGCCCTCGAGCCGGTCCTCTACTTCAAGGGCTTCCATGCCCTCCAGGCCTATCGCCTGGCTCACCACGTCTGGAACCGCGGACGGCGCGACCTCGCCCTCTATCTTCAGAGCCGCATCTCCGAAGTGTTCCAGTGCGACATCCATCCGGCGGCACGGATCGGGCGCGGGGTGTTCCTCGACCACGCCACCGGCTTGGTGGTCGGCTCGACCGCGGTGATCGAGGACGACGTGTCGATCCTCCACGCCGTCACCCTCGGCGGCACCGGCAAGCAGCGCGGCGACCGCCATCCGAAGATCCGCCACGGCGTGATGATCGGGGCCGGCGCCAAGATCCTCGGCAACATCGAGGTCGGGGCCTGCGCCCGGGTCGCGGCGGGCTCGGTGGTGCTCCGGCCGGTGCCGCCCAACACCACGGTGGTCGGCGTGCCGGCCCGCGTGGTCGGCACCGCGGGCTGCGACGATCCGGCCCGCGCGATGGACCAGCTCGTCGCGGTCGACCCGTTTATCCACCTCGGCGACGGCATCTGATCGGGCGACGGGTTCTGGACGGTCGCGCTTGCCGCCCCGCGGCAGGCATGGCAAGCCCACCGCCCACAAGCCAACCGCTCACAGGCCCACCGCCCACAGGCCTACGGCCCATCCGCGGCGCCCGCGCCGCCAGGGAGACGAGACAGCGTGACCAAAGCCGAGACCGCGAAGCTTCAGGACTACCTGCGTCGCAAGTTCGCGAACAACAACATCCGCCTGACCGCGATGAAGACCGGCGATTCCGCCGAGGTGTTCATCGGCGAGGAATCGATCGGTGTTATCGCCGACGACAAGGAGGACGGCGACGATTCCTTCGTCTTCCGGATGGCGATCCTCGACATCGACCTCGAGGAAGAGGCCTGAGGCGCGAAGCCCGGCGGGACCGGCTCCGGAGCGGGTTCGACGGGCCCGCGCCTGTGCACGGGTTAAGGCTAACCGGCGGTATTGCTTAACAACCGGTAAATGACCCGGCTAAACTGCGCGCTACCTGTCCAGGAGCGCGAATAATGGTCGTGTCGCCAACCGCCCTCGAATCGATACGGACCTTGTGCATCGGCCTCGCGCTCTCCGGGCTGATCGCCAGCGCCTTCGAGCTGTTCGCGGCGCGGCGGGCGAGCTTCAGCCTGCTGGAGCGCGGCGGCCTGCCGGCCGTGGCCGCCCTGCCGATGCTGGCCTTCTCGGCGCCCTTCATCATCCTGCGCAACACCGTGCGTGGCCGGCGGATCGAGGGGCGGCCGATACCGTTCGTCATGCTGGCGACCCTGATCGCCTGCGGCTGGGGCCTGCTGTCGGGCCGCGTCGCCCTCGACCTCGCGGCGATGCTGGTCGGCGCCTGAGGGCGACGCCGCGCGACATCAGGACGATGGCGCGCTCCTGAAGGAGCGACCACACCATCCCCGCCCTCACGGTGAGGGGCCCGAGCGCAGCGCGGGCCTCGACGGAGCCCTCCGGAGGGCCGCGCGATCCCCAGGAGCCCACCCACCGGGGCCTGTCGATCACGGCAGCTCAGGATGAGGGGCAGGCTGTGAGGGATGGGTAGGACGACCCCGTGCGCGAGCCCGCTTGGTGGCGTCGCGCGGCACCGCCTAGCAGACCGGTTTCCCGGCCGACGGAGGTCACGGCTCGGCCGTCGCCACCTGGGCGGCGCCGTCCTTGCCCTCCAGGGAAACCCAGGCCGGCCCGTCCTGGCCGGCGCGCTTGATGAAGCTGTAGCCGGTGCGCCGCCAGGGCCGGATCGCGTCGGTCTTGTTGTCGAGGACGAAGTCGCCCCGATCGGTGCGGACCGTCAGCACCGCGTGTCCCTCGTTGGTCTCGTCGATCACCACGGTCATCAGCAGGGTTCGCCGCGGCAGGCCGCGCTCCACCAGCATCCGCCGTTTCAGCAGCTGGTAATCCTCGCAATCGCCGAAACCGTCATCCGGGAAGTCCCAGCGGTCGACGACACCCCAGTGCGCCTGGTCGGTGAGGGGCCGGATTCGGGCATTCACCCGGCGGTTGACGCTCGTCAACGTCCGCCAGACCGCCACGGTGAGCGGGATCGCGGGCGGCTCGGCGGTATCGACGGTGCATTCCCGCGGCGCCCGCGTGCAGAACTCCGTCCAGCCCGCGATGGCGCGCACGGCGCCGGTCGGCTCGGTGACGGAGGTCTCGTTGGGCAGGATCAGGCGGGCATGGGCGTGGGTGGTGGCGCCGCTCAGCGTCAGGATCGTGCCGACCAGGGCGAAGCTGATGGCCTGGCGCGCCCGGCGCGTGGGCCCGGCCCAGCCTCGCCACTGAATGGGGCCGAACGTCTCAAATGTGAGTCCGCCATCCGCGTGCCGCATGGTCCAAGCCCCCGCCGCCCGATGATGACGGGAGGGTGACACGGCTTTTCGCGACGCACAACGGGTCTGGAGGGGCGATAGAACGCCCGACCCCGTGGATCGGTTCCGTTTTAGACCAGTGTTGCGTCCGCAGAACTCGTGGCGCCCGTATGCACCAGCGGAATGGCCGGTGTACCCCCGCGGAAAGCCTTGATTCGCGGCGGCTTTGCCGGCTTCTCAGCAGCGCGCCCGCGCAGGACTTCCTCCGGTCGCCCTCGATTCGCAAAATCCCGGCCGTTCATCCGAGGATGGGGCCGCACCGTGAGAAGGTCGCCGTAATGCAGCCCGCCATCCAGCAGGTGATCAGAGCGCTCGCCGAGGATGGCCGGGCCGGTGCCATCGGCATCGCGGAGCACGCGGTGGATTCCTATCTCGCCGGAGCGCCGAGCGACGGCGATCGCGTGCTGTCCCGCGATATCCTCGTCCGCGATCTCGCCAGCCTGCGGGGTATCGCGCCTCATCTGGCCGGCTTCATCGGCCGCGTCGAGACCTACGTCGCGAGCCTCACTCACTCGTCGCTGAGCCGCGCCGCCTGATCGCGCTCAGCGGTTTGCGGTGGTGACGGGCGAGGTGACGCCGCCCAGCGACACCCAGGCGACGGCGTCCTGGCTCTCGCGCTTGATGAACACGTAGCCGGTCCTGTGCCAGGGCAGGATCGCGCTGGTCTTGTTGTCGAGCACGA
>NZ_JAKSYP010000031.1:0-7310 GCF_022829625.1 Methylobacterium sp. E-046
CAGGCGCGGCCTCCGAGCGGTGACGTCCGGATCGACGCCGTCAACGCGACCCTGCGCGCTGAAGCCGGGACGGGACTGACCTACATCGACGTGTTCCTCCAGAAGGTGGAAGGCTGCGCCGTGCGCATCAACAACCTCTGAAGGTGATCGGATGAGTGCGCTTCTGCTGATCACCGACGACCTCCAGCGCGGTCAGCGATTGGCACGTAGTCTCGGATCGCGGGGTCTTTGCCATGTCCACGACCTCTACGAGGACAAGCTACCGCCGCAGCAGTTCGACCTGATCGTCAGCGACGTCGAAGCGCTCACCTCCGACGCGGTCATCCGCCTGCGCCGTGCCTTGGCGCAGGTCCGGACTGAAGGTCTGCCGTATCTGTTTCTCGCGCACGGCAACGCCGCGCGAGCCGAGGCGCAGGCGCGGCTTCTAGGTGCGAGCGCCACGGCCAACCTGCAGCAGATGCTGTCTGCCTTGGACCAGCTGCAGGGCGCACCGATCCCGCACTCTGCCCGAGCGACGGCCGCCGAGGCTCGGCGGTTCTTCCAGGAAGCGCTCTTCTCCGGCGGCGCGATCACGCCGGACGTGGCCGATGCGGGCACCGACCTGGTCGTTCGTGCCGTCAGCGAGAGCGGTGTCTACGACTGGGTACGGGCGGTCCGGCAGTTCGACGACGCCACTCATCAGCACTGCCTGATCGTCGCAGCTCTGGCCGCTGCCTTCTCGGGCGCGCTGGGCCTGCGCGTGACCGACCGCCATCGCCTGACGAGAGCCGCCCTGCTGCACGACGTCGGCAAGATCCACGTGTCGATCGAGATCCTGAACAAACCCGGACGCCTCACCCATGCGGAGCTGGCGGTGATGCGCACGCATGCCGCGCTCGGTCACGCCATGCTCGTCGAGAGTGCCTTCGATGACGAACTATTGGCGGCGGTTCGCTCGCACCACGAGATGCTCGACGGCACCGGCTATCCGGACGGGCTCAGGGGATGGGAGATCCCGGACTTCGTGCGACTGGTAACGGTCTGCGACGTCTACGGCGCGTTGATCGAGCGGCGCCCCTACCGCGCACCCATGGCCGGGGCGAAGGCTTACAGCATCCTGGATGGGATGGCCGGTCGCCTCGACGGCGATCTCGTGCGCGCGTTCCGACCGATAGCTGCAGCGTTCGACCCGTCCTTACGGAAGGCGGCGCACGATCAAGCAGCCCATGCCGCTCACATCCGCTGATTACGACCAGCCGACCGATGGAGAATTGCCGATGAGCGCGCTGTACCGCCTCGTCTAGACGTAGGGCCCGCCGAAGAGGTCGCCGATCGCCTTGCGCCGGAACAGCGTGCGCCACCGCCGCCGCTAATGCTCCGGCCGGTCGTGGATCATGTGACACTGCTGGCAGAACGCTGCGAGGTTCGCGCCCGCATTGTTCGAGGTGTCGTGATCCCAGTTGGCTGTAGCCAGCACTACCCGTGTCCGGCGGGCGCGGCCGAGTATGTCGGCCCCTGATGTGATTCGGATCCGCCTGCCCCATCCGTCGCGCCAGCGATTAGCCTCGGCGTCCCATCAGCGCCCGTCGCCGAGATGGTAGACCATCCGCTCGTGCGGTCGTCCGCAGCTCTCGCAGCGACCCTTGGCACGGCCGAACCGGATCAGGGCCGAGAGCTGCACCTAGTCGATGGGGTAGAAGACGCGGTGCTCGGGCTGGATCGGCATGGTGGCGCGCTGTGCCACTGGGCGTGAAGAAAGCGTAGCTGCGAGTGCCTCGCCCGCGACTACCCCGGGCTCGACGCGGCAGGGGCTGAACGCCCTAGATGCTACGAGCCTCTCACAACCTGAAGCGGCCACTCTTGCGGGCCTCCTTGGGTATCCTGCCGCTTTGCACGACGGGTTTGGTTGCGACCACCCGCCTTGGCCTCGTAGAGCGCGCCGTCCGCCAAGCGGTAGAGATCCGTCAGCGCAGTAGTTGCTCCGCCATCCGGTACACCACTCGCCAGCCCAATGCTCACGGTGACCGCACCGGCGCCGATGCCGGCTGAGCCGATCGACAGGCTCGATACCTCGACGTGGACCTTCTCCGCGATGCGTCGAGCACCTGCTTGATCGGTATCCGGCAGGAGGATGGCGAACTCCTCACCGCCAACCCGGCACACGAGATCGTGGGGGCGATGGACGCTGGCCGAGAGGCGGCGCGCCAAACCCTCGAGCACCTCGTCGCCGATCTGATGGCCATAGCGGTCGTTGAAGCGCTTGAAATGGTCGGCGTCGACGATGAGCAGAGAGAGTGGCTTAGCGTTGCGCCCTGCTTCTGCCCACGCCTTTGACCCGATTTTCTCGAAGGCTCGACGGTTCGGCAGTCCAGTTAGGGCATCGGTCAGTGACAGTCGCTCGAGTTCCGCCTGCATCGCTTCGCCTCGGCGCAACGCGCGCCCGAACAGAAGCGATAGCGCGATCGTGAGGCCGCACAGCACCAGCACGATGCCGCCGATGACGAGCGCCTTCACCTGCCACTCCGCCTCGATCTCGGCCGTCGAGAGAGACACGTTGAGGATTAGAGGCAAATCGCTCACCTGCGTGAAGGCGAAGTGCCGTTCGATGGCATCGCGGACCGATACGCCGACGAAAGTGCCGCTACGCTGATGCGAGAGCCGCTCGAAGGTCGGCGCACCGGCGATGCTGGCGCCTATGTCGGCGTCGACGAAGGGGTAGCGCGCGATGCGCGTGCCGTCGCGCAGATACAAGTTGATCGCACCGTCCCGTCCAAGATCGATCTGGCTGAACAGCCTCGTGAAGTAGGATAGGTTGAGAGTTCCCAGTGCAACACCGCCGAAAGAACCATCGGGCTTATCGATGCGCCGACTGAGTACGATCATGCGTGTGCCGAGCAGACGTGAGGTGAGCGTGGGGCTGATATAGAGTCCTAAGCCATTCTGCGTTTTATGTGCTTGGAAATAGGCTCGATCTGCATAGTTGACCTTGCGCGCAGGTACTGCACTCGCATCGATGATGCTGTCACCGTTCTCATCGGTAACGACCATGACGCCCATGTCGCGGGCGGTTGCGGCTCGGTCGAACAGGATCAATTGGCGCAGCTCAGGGCTGACCTCGTTCACGCCGGGGACCTTCAGGTTATCGACGACGCCGCGCAGCGAGAGATCATACATCTCGATGTTGCGGGCGATATCGCGTTCAAGGACCTGCAGCAGGTTCTTGGAGGTCTGCTCGGCCTTGTCCCAAGCGTCCTGTCGCAAATCGAACAGCATCAAGCTAGAGACGACCAGCATCCCAACAGGTGCAAGAACGCCGAGGGCGATCCAGGTGCGGGCGGAGCGGAATGGACGAACCAGCCGGAAAAGCGGGGGCATCGCGGACCTCACCGGTATATCCCCTCTCATCGATCGTTGGCCTGCTAAGTCTTAAGCGATAATTACCTCGACTAGCGGCCTTGAGTTTTTTTAATCTCGAAATTATGCAATAGCTTCGGCGGTAACAGTACCATTGTCGCCAAGACAGATAGTTTCGATTTTAGCCTTCAGGGTCAGACTGGTGAATGGCTTGACAATGTAGTTATTTGCGCCCGCCTTCTTTGCCGCAAGGACGTTTTCGATCTTCGACTCGGCGGTGACCATAAGGAACGGGATAGATCGTAGCGTCGCGTCAGCACGTACATGTTGCAGCAATTCGTAGCCGGTCATCGGCTGCATATTCCAATCGGAGATCACAAGCCCGTATTTGCGGTCTTTCAGGCGAGCGAGAGCAGCCGTGCCGTCGGACGCATCGTCGATCTCTCCAAAGCCGAGCTGCTTCAGTAGGTTGCGGATGATGCGCACCATCGTCTGGTAGTCATCGACGACGAGGATCGGCATGCTTAAGTCGAGCGCCATGGACGCTGCTTCTCTCGCCAACGGCATAGGGCCTTGATTTTCCCGGCGGACAATCGCGGTTGATGGGTTAAATCCTTATTAAAATCGATTGCCTCTAGTCATTCAAGTACGATGACAGGCAATTTAGATACTAATATCAATCAAGTGGGTGACGGGATGTTTTGAACGACAAGTTGTATAGGCCATCAGGGAGGTGCCTCCCATGATCCTTGGATCCTAAGTCCGCGCTGGGCGGTCCGGGCATACGCCTCCACCAGGTCGTGGCATGCCGAGGCGAGCACGGTGCTCGACCCTGATACCGCTCCGTTGATCTTCCTGATGCGCACGTCGTCGGCCTCTACGAACGCGCTGAAGCCCGCGTGTCCGGCAGAGCCGATGGCCACGTCTCGGGCCACTAGCATCCACAGTTCCGCACCCGGGTCCCCGAGATCCTGCCGCCGACTGCCTGTGGCCATAAACCGAGCGAACGAGCTGCTGCCGAGGATGAAGGCGCGGCGCGGAGCCGTGATGCGGGCGAAGGAGAAGCCGCGCTGCAGCATGATCGGCGTGACCGTCTCCAGAGGGTCAGCAGCGTGTCGCGCGATAATGTCCCGCGCACCCTCCATCATGAACGCCTCGTCGAGGACAAGCGCGCGCTCCTCCTCCGTCACCGGTCCGTGCAGGCTCTCCCATTCGGCCCATCGGCTGGCGAGAAATTGCGCCATCCACCGTTGCACCACCGGGGCGCGGTGGTGGTCCGGCGAGCGCCGGTGCTGCGCGACGAACAAGTCCACAAGGGCCCGCCGGTCGGCCTCGCTGAACGCGGTGGCACGGCTAGCCCGTGCATCCGTGATTACGCGATCCAGCACTGGCCCGGCACGGCTCTCTATCCCCGATAGGCGCGTCTCAGTCGTGGTGTCGCGCGTGCCGTCGCGACGGCGGATCGTGTAGAGGTGTCGGACCTGGAACAGGCGCTTGATGGGCCTGCGCTCTACTCCTCGCTCGGGGTAGCGCTTATCGAACGATCACAGCTGTACGTCCGGACCGGCGAAGCCCCGCTGCACCATCTGCGGTATGTAGTGGTGGCGCCGAGGAACTGACTGTCCAGCCCTTTCTCCGGGGCGCGCTTCGAGCGGCATGACGTTTTCCAGCTGGCCACTCAGGGATGCCCCTCGCCAAGTGCTCTGAGCGGACTACGAAGTGATAATTTCCGATACGTCATTGACATACATGCGTCAATGACGTATGCCTGAGCGATGTCGGCCTTGCATACCGTTGCCGAGACATCAGGCTTCCTGGCCGACACCAAGGCCGCGCGCATGTCGGTGGTGAACCTGCTTGCGCTCAAGAACACACTCGCCGCCGACCCAGAGGCGGGAGACATGATCGTGGGGTCAGGTGGCGTGCGTAAGCTGCGCGTCGCCGGTCGCAGCAAGGGCAAGAGTGGTGGGTACCGGGTGCTGACCGCCTATGTCGGCCCGGAAGCCCCAGTCTACCTCTTGGCTGTCCTCAACAAGAGTGACCGCGAGAACTTCACGGACGCCGAGGTGCGCGAGTTCGCCAAGCTGACGGCGTCGATCAAGGCGTACTGGCAGGCTCGACGATCGCGGTCTGCGTGATGATGGAACCGCGGGGCTTCGCCCCACTCCGTGAGGAGACAACAATGGCCAGAGACATCTTCGAGCGCACCATGTCCGCCTTGCGCGAGGCTGAGGCGCACGCCAAGGGCGAGACGCCGGCCGGAATGATCGTGAACGTCCCGGAGATGGTCGACGTGGCCGGCATCCGTAAGCGCACGGGCAAGGCGCAGACCGCATTCGCGGCCAGCATTGGCGTGCCGGTCTCAACGCTCCGGCAGTGGGAGCACCAGCGCCGGCAACCGCAGGGTGCCGCGCGTGTGCTCCTGGCAATGCTGGAGAAGAACCCACGGCTTGTCGAGGAGACGCTCGGCTCGATACCGCGGTAGGATCGACAGCAGTTATCGCTGCGTCGAGCCATGCAGGATCGCGCATGGCTCGACGACGCATCAGCCACTGCCACGCGGACGGCGCATCCTACTCCACGGCCTGCGGATGCAGCGAAACTTCGCCAGTGAACCGCGCCGGCATCAGTGGGCAGCCGTCGTGCCCCCTGCGGTGCTGGAGGAAGAGCCCGCCCTGCGCGGTGCCATTCACGTTGATCGACACGCGGCCGTGACATGTCGGGCAGCGCTTGATCGCGGACGAGTGGCGGGCGTGCGCCTCACCGAGGCTGACCGAGCGCCACGCGCCGTCGATCCGGATCTCGCATTCGGTCGCGTCGGGCATCGCCATGATGGAAGGGTGCCATGTGGGGCTGGCCATCACCAGCGCGGGATCGACACGGCGAGGCGGGAAAGAGCCTGCCCGTGGGTGGATCAGGCGGGCTCCACCGGCCTGTCGAAAGACGACTTAGCCCAGTTGGCGAATGTCTCCGTCTCGACCCTCAATCGCATGGAGGATGCCGGCTCCGCCGTCAGGCCGCGCTACGACACGGTCATGGCGGTGCGCCGTGCCCTGGAGGAAGCCGGCGCTTAATTCATCTTCGAGCCCGGCGCTAAGCCCGGTGTTCGCGAGGCCTGACGCTTCATCGATCGGGGCACGACGTCACGCGTGTCCCTACCGCGATAGCGTGCCGTCGTCGGATTTCTTCAGCTGAGGCGTACAGAAGGCCGGCCGGCGAATGGCTCAGCCTCCCGTGCTTCAGCCATTGAACTACTCAGAAGCGGATGCTCTAACCTTCGGCAATGAGTCGCAACCGGAAGGTGACTCTAGTAGATCTCGCCTATCAATTGTTGCCCCTCGCGCCAGCCGGCGCAGCGCCCGGGCGACCGCATCCTTCTTAACGTGAAACGCCTCCGGATCCCGGTGCGATGGCACCAGCCGCCGGACCCGATCCGCCAGCGCGTCGAGCTCGGGCGACACGGCCGCCCCGCCATCGCCGCGGCCGGCCTCGCGGGGGAGACGGGCCTTGTGCATCAGGGCCGCCCGCGCCCGGGTGGCCGAAGCCTCACCGCGCCTCGATCCGGACGCCGCCATAGACCCGCTCGGCCTGAGCGCGGCGCTCGCCGATGTGCCGCTCCAAGTCCGGAATGACGGGGCAGCCCGGCACACTCGCCGAAGGTGTTCGAGTTCCTTGTGCAACTCGACGACGCCGTAGCCGGCCCACCGGCGCAAGCGGTTTTCGGTCTTGGTGGGCAGATCAGCGCGACGCAGGCGGCTATGCGCGAGGCCGTGGGCACGATCCGGGCGCTGGACGAGGTCTCGGCCGCGATCGCGGCGGCGGTGGAGGAGCAGTCGGCCGTCACGCGCGAGATGTCGGGCAGCATGCACACGGCCGCGCACGGGGTATCGACGATCGCCGGCGGCATGGAGGCCATCGCCCGGGCGAGCGAGCAGGTCGATGCAGCCACACGCCAGGTGTCCGAGGCTGCGCGGGCG
>NZ_JAKSYP010000032.1:0-4092 GCF_022829625.1 Methylobacterium sp. E-046
CCCATTCCCTCGGCATGCATATCGCCGACCGCACCCTACGCATGAGCAAGCCCGAACTGGTCGCCTTCATCCAGAAGGGAGGCGAGCGGGACGCCGAGGTGCCGACCGCAAAGCTCGAAGCCCTCACCTGCGCGCAGAAGACCCTTGAAGGCTGGGGCAAGCTGCTGGATTTGGCGCGTGACCGGTACTTGGTGGCGGGCTCATCGGCGGTTCTGAGCCAGGACGCCGAGACCGACGCTGAGGCCGAGGACGGCAAGGCACAGGCACAGCCAGAGGAGCCGCGGGCCACCTTCAGCCTCGTCACCATGCTAGACCTCGCATCTGCCACCATGACCGAGCTGCAGACGGTCCGAGAGGTAGCGCAGCGCATCGGCGATGTTGCCTATGCCCAGGCTTGGGGGCCGCGGTGCCAGCGGAGCGTAAAAGACTATGGCGCCTCCGACTTCAACGACGCCGGCAAGCTGGTGCAGTGGATCGGCGACGCGCTGACCGACGTGGAAAGCGCGGTCAACAAGGAGGTGCGGCGGCGCCGGCCGACATCCCCCGCCGACCGCGAGACCCGACTGGAAATACTGGCTCCCCCAGTGATCCAGAACGGCGACGCCGACGAGATCGAGGCGTTCGCCCGCGAGCTGTTGGGCCACGCTGAAGCCGAGCGGGCAGGGCGCTGACGCGCCCCTTCCCCCCTGTCGCCGTGCGTACCGCCCCGGCCGGATCCGCCGGGCCCTCCCCTTCATCGTGACCCGAGACCTAACACCATGGGCAACGTGCTCACCTTCACCCCGCGTCCGAAACCGGCCGCTCCGATCCTCCCGGAGCCGCTGGCGGGCGCTGCACTCCGTGCTAGCTTGGAGGAGGCGGCCCAGATCGCCGTCGACGCAGCGGACCGCATCATCGCCGTGCTCGACAGCCTGGACGGCGATGCGAACGACGAAGACGGCGGGGACGCTGAACCGTCCCTGGCCGCACCGGAGAACGTCGCCGGCTCGCAGGTCGTCTACATGCGCGGCAACGATCAGGACCGCGAGACTGATGCGCCCGAGACCGTGCTGCCGGAGGTGGCGACCGAGTTGACGCCCGGGGCGCAGATCCTTCCTTGGCGCGGGCGCGGGAACGTCATCGCGGCGGCCGGCACGATACTCCTCGACCTGTTGGAGCGTGCCTGATGCCAAGGTCCGCTGATCGGTGGGGAGCGGAACCTGACCCTTCGCCCTGAAGCGGACGTGCCGCATCCAACCCGACCGTGCCGTAGAAGCCACTCTACGCCATCCCCGAAAGCGGTCGTTCGTCGATCCGTGATGTCGGCAGCAGTGCCCCATTAGCGGGCTTTCGCGTGCAAGCGGTAGATGGACTGCCACCGGTGCAAGAGTGAGCCCTGATGCGGGTGGCCATGATACCCCCAGGTCGAAGTCGCCCGTTTGATCAAGGTCGAGAATTAATTCGGCGGCATCCGTGCCTGGGCGTCCTGAAACTTTTTGCCGACCAGCGCCGTAGCGATACGCGACGAAAGTATCGTGTCCAGGCTGCAAGCCTTGATTTGAGTGCGCGCTGCTTACTGTAAAATCATCATAGTATAGAAAATTAGTTTTCGAACACAAGGAACAGCAATACGATAATGCTGTTGTTCAGTGGGTTGGATAATATGTTCACCTCCATAGGAGATCATGCATGAAAAACTTCGCTCTCGCCCTCACCGCCCTGGCCGCCCTCGGCGGCGTGGCGCTGGCCGCCGGCTCCGCATCGGCCGCCCCGATGGCCGTCAACGGCCTAAATTCCGATACCGGCGTGACCCAGGTCCGCATGATGCACGGCGACCGGATGATGATGAAGAAGCGCATGATGCGGAAGCGGATGATGAAGAAGCGCATGATGATGAAGCGTGGCATGTAATTCGAGGCGCCCTGTACTTCCGGAGGCCCCGATCCAGGGGCCTCCACCCTTTTAAAAGATCGCCCCGAGGGAGGCCGTTTGCCACGCACCTACCTGACGCGCTCAGCACCCGACACGGGCGAGGTCGAGACACGACGCTGGATGTTCCGGCACCCGGTCGTCATCCGCGTCACGCATTGGGTGAATGCGATCTGTCTCCTAGTGCTGCTGATGAGCGGCTTGCAGATCTTCAACGCTCACCCTGCCCTGTACTGGGGCAAGGTCTCGACCTTTGACACGCCGCTCCTGGCGATGTCCTCGACCGAGGACGATCCGCCCCAGGGCGTGACCACGGTCCTCGGGCGCACCTTCGATACCACCGGCTATCTCGGCTCCTCCGCCGGTGCCGACGGCGACCCAGCGGATCGCGGCTTCCCGTCCTGGCTGACCCTGCCGAGCGACCAGGACCTCACCGGCGGACGCAGCTGGCACTTCTTCTTCGCCTGGGCCTTCGTCCTGAACGGCGCCCTCTACCTGCTCTACGGCCTGTTCAGTGGGCAACTCCGGTTCCGGGTGATCCCGTCGCGCGACCAGGTCCGGCACTTCGGCGCCTCGGTCTGGGAGCACCTCACCCTGCGCTTCCCGCAGGGCGACGAGGCCAAGCGCTACAACATCATCCAGAAGCTCACCTACGCCCTCGTTCTGTTCGTGCTCCTGCCGTTGCAGGTACTGGCGGGCCTGGCGATGTCGCCAGCCATGGATGCGGCCTTTCCGTTCCTGCTGACCCTGTTCGACGGCCGGCAATCGGCGCGTACGGTGCACTTCGTCGTGGCGGCGCTGCTGGTCCTGTTCGTGATCGTGCACATCGCCCTGGTCCTGCTCTCGGGCTTTTGGAACAACATGCGCGGCATGGTGACCGGCTGGTTCGTGATCGAGCGCAAGGTCGAGCCGACCGGCGCCACGGGTGAGCCCCGGGCGTGAGACGCCCACCGAGCCGACGTTCCCTCCTGAAGGGGGCTTCCGCCGCATCTGCGGCGGCCATGCTCGGCGGGTGCGACCGCCTCGGCAACGCGGTGTGGTTCCAGCGAACGCTCAAGACCGGCGAGGACGCAAACCTGTTCGTCCAGCGCCTGCTCCTCACCGAACGCAGCCTGGCGCCAGAATACACCGAGGCCGACATCTCGCCGTGGTTCAAGCCGAACGGCACCGAGGACCCGCCGGACAAGGATTACAAGGCCTTGGCGAAAGGCAAGTTCGCCAAGTACCACCTGGAAGTCGGCGGCCTCGTGGAGGCTCCCTTCAAGCTGTCCCTAGCCGAGCTTCGCAAGCTACCGGCGCGCACCCAGATCACCCGGCACGATTGCGTCGAAGGATGGAGCGCTATCGGCAGGTGGACTGGGACGCCGCTCGCCGATCTCCTCACCCGGGCCAAGCTGAAGCCGGAGGCGCGCTACGTGGTGTTCCACTGCGCCGACACCATGGACCGGGGCGAGGACGATGGTGGTACGGACACCGCACAGGACGGCGGCCCCGAAGAGGCGGCGCCCGCGGGCAATACCAACCCGGCTATGACCAAGCAGTCGGGCGGCGGGGAGAGCAAACGGAGCTCGGGGGGGCAGCAGGCGTCCGACGAAACCGCGGCCACCGCCGGCGAGCCTGTCCGCTACTACGAGAGCATCGACCTGGTGGACGCGTTCCACCCGCAGACCATCCTCGCCTACGACATGAACGGCAAGGCGCTTCCCGTCTCGAACGGCGCCCCGCTTCGCCTGCGCGCGGAACGCAACCTCGGCTACAAGCAGGCCAAGTACGTGATGCGCATCGAGGTGGTCGAGAGCCTTGCTGGCATCGGCGAGGGCAAGGGCGGCTACTGGGAGGATCAGGGCTACGCTTGGTATGCCGGCATCTGAGCCGTCTGCGCGCCGTCGGCTTCGGGACGTGGACCTGATCTCACGGGAGGCGGCGGAAGGTCAAAACGTGGCAGATATTTAACGACCGCTGGCCCCAATTTTTTGTCCAGGAGCAGACGGGCAGAACTTCGCCCGTTCCAATCATCCGACACGGCTTCACCGAGAGCCTGAGAGCAGACATTCCCAAGGCCTGCAATGGGTCGCAAGCAGCCGGTGATGACCTGCTGCGGCTCGCCCGGCGCTGGCTCGCTTGCCATGAGGCGATCAGCGCCTTGCTCGACTGCCCTGAGCCACCGTGCGTCGCGCAGGTGCG
>NZ_JAKSYP010000035.1:0-3649 GCF_022829625.1 Methylobacterium sp. E-046
CCGGTCCAAGGTCGACCAGGAGGGCAGGGGGTTCGAGAAGGCGATCCCGCACGGCCGGTTCGTCCGGCCGGTGGCGCTCGTGCGGGAATGGCTCGACGCGGCCGGGATCTCGGCGGGTCCGGTGTTCCGGCCGGTGTCGCGATCGGGGCGGGTGCGGGGGAATTGCGCGCAGCTCGCGGCGCAGCCCGCACGCCTCACAGACCGATCCGTCGCCAACATCCTCCAGGGCTACTGCGCGGCCGCGGGGCTCGATGCGTCGACCTTCGGGGCGCACAGCCTGCGGGCGGGCTACATCACGACTGCGGCCGAGCGTGGGGCAGATCTTGCCCGCATCATGGATCAGTCTGGCCATCGAGATCCGCGGACGGTCGTCGGCTACATCCGGCGGGCGAACGCCTTCAAGGGGCACTCGGGGAGCGGGTTCCTTTAGTAAGGCAGACTGAGCTTCAGCTCTTCCTGCCACGATCGGCTGGTAGCTGCATGCGCGGCCGTCTGAGAGTTCAGCGCGGGGCCTAGGTAGTGTGACGGAGGGACACACTCAACAGCAATTAGGGAGAACCATCGCCGCACGCGAACTCAATACGCAACGAGCTACTCAATTCCATTATTGTGATTTCAGTCCTGAATTGGCGATCCAACCCGCTCAAGTTGTTACATATTCGTCATCAAATCAGTAGTCATTATGAAAATTACGACATAACGCACTGCGACATGCAATTAGCTACTGCGTTGACCCGCATAGATCAAGGTTCGAAACCCGTTTTCGCGGCAAGAGGCATATGTGCCGAACACGCATGCGAACTTCGCTTTTATGCCCGCGCTCGGCCTCAAATCCGTGTGCGACCTCAACACGGCCTTGCTGCTCGGTACCGCCCTGCTCGGCGGTCTTGCTGCAACAGCGGCGCTCCTGGGCTGGCTCTACCTACGTAGAAGGGCCACGCCAGACAGTCCGAGGTTTCTTCGGCAACCGACATGTGGGGAGGATGGGCATGTCGAACGCGATCGTCCCCATTAGCTGCCTGATGATCAGCATCGCCACGGCGATCTCTACTGCTGACCCGGCGGGCGCGCAGTCGCAGCAACCCAGGGCAGGGCGGTTCGCCTCGACACGCGATAACAAGGATCCTCCGGCGCCACCTCTGCCACCGGCTGTCAATCCGTCTCCTCTGCCGCGTGCGCCAGACAGCGACGGTAACCGCGAAGCGTACAGTCGAGCTACCGCGGAGAAAAGTGAGGTGCGTTTCGGCCTGATCGCCCCGTTCTCCGGCGCGAACAAGGAATTCGGTCGTCAACTCGCGATCGGCATTGAGACCGCCTTCAACGCCGCTAACGATGGTGGTGGGATCGGCGCATACCGACTCAAGCTCATTACCGCCGACGACGGCTACGAGCCGACGCGCACGCCCGCCCTCGTGCAGCGTATGGCCGAGAAGGACGGAGTCGTGGGCTTCGTCGGGAATTTCGGCACCCCGACCGCGGCGGCGGTCTTGCCCTGGGTGCTCAATCACAAGCTGCTGTTCTTCGGCGCCTATACCGGCTCGAACCTCGTACGTGCTGTTCCGCCCGACCGCTACGTCTTCAACTACAGGCCGAGCTACGCCGAGGAAACCGAGGCCGTCGTCCGCTACCTCGTGAACGTGCGCGGGCTGAAGCCGCGCGAGATCGTGGTGTTCGCGCAGGACGATCCCTTTGGAGAGGCTGGCTACGATGGTGTCGTCAAGGCGCTGCGCACGATCCAGGGGCGGTATGAGCCGCCGCCTCTGAAGCTCACCTATAAGCGCAACACCATCGACGTAGCCGGCGCGGTCGCCGCACTGCGGACGCGTAGGCCTCAGCCCAAAGCAATCGTCATGGCGGCGCTGTATCGGCCAGCGGCCGAGTTCATCAAGCTCACCCGGTCGCTCTATCCGCAGATGATCTACACCGACGTGTCTGCGGTGGGCGCTACAGCACTGGCCGAGGAACTCGCCATGGTCGGGCCGAACCTCGGTACGGGCGTACTGATCACGCAGGTCGCGCCGGCGGTGGGAGGCCACTCGAAGGCCGTGCTGAACTTCAAGACCCTGCTGGCCAAGTACTTCCCTGGTGAGCAGCCGGACTACGTGTCGCTGGAGGCTTACATCAACGCCAAGATCGTGATCGAGGCGACGCGGCGGATCGCAGCGACGCCGGGAGCAAAGGTCGATGGCGACACGCTGGCAGATGCGCTGGAAGGGCTTGGGAGCTTCGACCTGGGCCTTGGGACGCCGCTAAAGTTTGATCAAAGCGAGCATCAAGCCTCGCACATGATCTGGGGGACCCAGCTCGACGAGAACGGGAAGTTCGTCGTGGTGGGCCTGCAGTAGGAGATAACAGCACACACCTTGGGAGTAAACGCATAGGCGGCGCGTCAGTTTCGGACGGGGTTTAGCTCAATAGACTGGCCGGTCATCACGCGTGTAGGAGTTGCGTATGTCGGACGACGAAGATCGACGTCGAGATGACCGTAAGCAGCCGTTGTCGCTCGGCTCAGACGGCAAGGTAAGAACCCGAAGCAAACGTCAGAATGGTGTTCGCGAAGCGCGCCACGACTTGGCGGTCGAGTTTGTCGACCGGCTCGAACAAGCGCTGCGCAATATGTTCAGGCAGTAGGCACCGGGTACTCAACCAGACGCTCATTCTCCCGGTGTTCAGCAGGCAGAACCGCAATGAGAGCTATTGCTCAGGATCAAGCTGACAAGCTTTTGCGACTGACCGGAGAGTTGGCGAACCAAGTCGTGCGCGCCCGTGCCATGGGTCGCCCGGTCTCCAGGATTGAAGCCGAAGCACTGGCCGGTGCCCTGCATACCCTACAGGAATATGGGATTAGTTATCCCAATGGACTAACAACAGCTTTAGATCAGTACGATGAACTATGCGCAAAGGAAGATCCAAGCCGTAAGCAGCAGGATGAAGCCGACCCTAAGCTGATCCGGCCTCCACAAGTTAGCGCGCTTCCACGACGGATATTTAGCTTGCTAGGTCTGGGTCGATAACGACCCTTGTGCCGCAGATGCTCGCCAGCGTTGGAAGGCAGACGCGGGTGTGGCTATAGGTGCAAAGCCGATTTTAGGTGTCTGTCGCAGCCGGTCATCCTCGCCGTAATCTTCCAGCGAGCGTTGGGCAGGATCCATAGCCCGCAAGTATCCTACACCTTAGCAGCTTCCTGGGCCTTCCGCGGCCGACCAGCCCGCTTCGGCTTGTCGGAGACGGTCTCTGCGGGCTCGACAGCTTCCGGAGTGACCATCCTGCCTTTGTGGCCAAGCCTGCTACCCCGAGCTAATTCGGCGCGCATCGTCGAGTAATTGGGGGCTGTCATCGGATAGTCCCGTGGCAGGCCGTAGCGCTGCAGGTACTGCTCGATCGTCATGCCATTGCTGGTGAGATGGCGCTTGAGCGTCTTGTACGGCTTGCCGTCGACAAACGAAATCAGCGCGTCTGGCGTGATCGACTTGCGGATCTGAACGGCAGTCAGCTTCTGGGATGGCGGAGGCTGGGTTTCGCTACCTCGCCCAAGCCCGCCAAGCGCCGCATGCATGCTGGCGATCAAGGCTGGTAGCTCCGCTGGCGGCACACGATTGTTCGACACGTAGGCTGAGACGAGGTTCGTCGTCAGACCGGTATAATCGGT
>NZ_JAKSYP010000043.1:0-12107 GCF_022829625.1 Methylobacterium sp. E-046
CCACCTCTACGGCGGCATGGACGAGCCGGAGCTGAAGATCATCGACGTGTTCATCTGCAAGCTGCGCAAGAAGCTCGCCAACGCCAGCCAGGGCAAAAACTACATCGAGACCGTCTGGGGCCGCGGCTACGTGCTGCGTGAAGACGCGCCTGAGATGCGCGCCATGGCCAGCTGAGACCATCCTTACGGAAGTGATAAACGCGCTGAATGCGTGTTGATTTACGGTATCCATCGGCGCAGATTCTCGGCTTCACTCGAGCAGGTGCGCCGTGGACCACAGTGTAGAAACGATCGAGCGCGCTGCAACCGACTACGTCGCGCTGACGGCGGGCCTCGTCTCGGCCTACGTATCGAACAACCGCGTACAGCCGAGCGAGATCGGTGCGTTGATCGACAGCATGCATACTGCGCTGACGGGGCTCGCTCAGGGTGCCGCAGCCGAAGCGCTGGCAACCCAGAAGCCCACGCCCGCCCAGATCCGCAAGTCGATCACAGCGGATACGTTGATCTCCTTCATCGACGGCAAGCCCTACAAGACGCTCAAGCGCCACCTCACCGGCAACGGCACGACCATCGAAGAGTATCGCGAACGCTACGGCCTGCCGCGCGACTACCCGTCCGTGGCGGCCAGCTACTCGGAGTCGCGCTCGGCGCTCGCCAAGAGCTTCGGACTCGGACAACAGCGTAGGAGGGCGGCCCCCGAGGCTGCAGAGCCCGCTGAGACCGCAGAGACCGTTTCGGAGAGGCCAAAGCGCGCGGGCAGATCGCGGAAGGCCACGGAGCCGGCGGACGCTTGAGGCGCCCGTCGCCGTAGGCCTCACCGTGGCGGTGCTGTCATCTCCGCGGTGCCGTCCGGCGCAAACCGCTCAACTCGCGGTCCTGGCTCGCTGGTCTCACCGTCGAGCCGGTTCAGGCGGGCGTTGACGGCCTCGATCCATTCGGCGTTCGTGCACGTGTTCAGCAGTGGTTCGAGGATCCCGGCAAGATCACGGGCGAGCGCGTCTCGGCTCATGCCGTTGAGCTTGCCCCCGCTTGTCTCAAAGGCCAGCGCGACGGCCTCACCCATCAACAAGGCCCGATCGGCTCCCGCTGGATCCGCCGCTTCGCTGCACTCTCGCGATCGCATCGTCAGCATTCGCTCACCCGTGCGCTCGGCCTTCTGGCGACCGCCCTATGAACTGCCGTGGCGCCCAAACCGTTGCAGGATGAAGTCTGTCCGACAAAGGAGGCATTCGTGGCTGAAGCAAAGCAGATGGTCGACGCGCTCGTGCGCGATCGACAGGGCAGCACCATCGCCGCGACAGCCGCCTTGGGCGGCGTGGCATTGATTGTCGGTCTTGCTCTGAAGGCGCTGCCGGGGCGTGCGCCGGCTTCGGACGCAACTCCTTCCGCGGGGCACGCAAGCCCGGCGGCGGCGCCCCGTACACCGTTTGACCACTCCGCAGTCGACGAGGACGAAGCCCGGATGATGCTGCGCGCCATGGTCGCCGCCACGATGGCGGATGGATTGATGGACGCCGCCGAACGGGAGCGGCTCTACGGCGCCCTCGCAGCCGCCAAGATCGGCGCCGCGGGCCGTGCATGGCTGGACAAAGAACTGGCCGAGCCGGTCGATGTGGACGAACTCGCGGCCGGTGTGAGCACGCCGGAGCAGGCGGCGCGCATCTACGCCGCTGCCCGTCTCGCTATCGAACCCGACACCTTGCAGGAGCGACAATTCCTCAGGTGCTCGCGGACGCGCTGGACGTGCCCGCCGAAGCGGTCGCTCGGTTCGATCAGGAGCTAGCTGGATGACAGCGTGCTCAGGCGGTGGCGCGTCGAGTTGCAGCGCCTGAGCCTGCGAGACTGACCGCGCGCCGAGCGCCGCTCGCCGGAATGGCCTCCGAGCCTGCGGCCGGGTTCTTCCGCGTGAGATCGTGAAGCGCGTGCCCGACAAAACTCGCGGCCCGTCGCAGGCTGGCTCCTTCGCACGTGGCGGCAATCTGCATCCCGAGCCGACGTGTGTGACTGCGGCCATAGAGGTAGACGGCCAATCGCGCCCGCGTGGCATCCGGTATGCCGCCGAGTTGCTCGGACAGAGCCTCGGGTTCTGCACGGTAGAGCCGGCCAAGGGTCTCGATCGACACCGGGCAGTCGCCCGCGGGATCCTCGGCACTGACGGGGTAGGCTTGGTTCACGGTGGCACCTGCAGGTTGGACCTAGCCACCATCAAGCTGCCGAGCGCACGGTTAACGGAGCGCTAATCTGAACCCGCCCGAGCGGTCCGGGGACGCCGGGATCTCAGTGCGGCTTCGAATCCGTCACCGGCGGCTGCGCGGGGGGGATCGGCGCGGCCTGTTCGGACAGCTGCTTGCGGGCGTCGGCGAGGCCGCCCTGCACGCTCGCCAACTCCTGACGCGCGGCTTTCAACTTCTCGTCCAGCTCGGACAGCTCCTTGTTGCGGGCCGCAAGGTTCTCGGTCAGCGACGCGAGTTGCGCCTGGGCGTCCGCCTGCCGCTTCTGCAGCGCCTCGACCGCAGCGCTCAATCCGTCCCGGCTGTCCTGGAGCGTCTTGACCGAGGCCTCAGCCTGGCTGCGCTCGGCGGTAACCCGGTCCCGATCTGCCTGAGCGGTGGCGACTTCCTTCTGCGTTCCCGCCAGGCTGTCTTTTGCCTCCCGAAATTGCTGGCCGGTGCGGTCGAGGTCCGCCGCCAGCTTATCCCGGTTCGCGCTCAGACTGCCGATGGCCTGCTCAAGATCGCTGCGCTGTCTGGATGCCTTCTCGGTCTCGGCCTTCGCGTCCGAGAGGGCCTTCTGCGCTGCCGCGGCTCCCTCGCGCGCTGTCTGCTGGCTCTGCTCGGACTGGGCGAGTTGTGACGTCTTGGCCGCGCTCTCCTGTGTTAGGGTCGCGAGGTCGCCGCGCAGCTTGGCTTCCTGCTGGCGGGCCTCCTCGAGCCGCGCACCGACATTTGCCAGATCCTGGGTGCGCGCCTTGGCGGCTTGATCGGCTGTGTCCGCCGCCTCGCGCAGCGGCACAATCTTCTGCTCGGCCTCCTGAACCTGAGCCTGCAGTTCGCCGAGGCGCTGCGTCTGCGCTTGCCGCTCCTTCGTGGCCTCGCCCGCCTTCTGTTCGGCCGCCTGCTGCTCCTGCCGGAGTGCGGCGAGTCGGGCTTGGACCTGCTCCGCATTCTGGGCGAGCTGCTGCCCCTGTTGCTCGGTGCTCGCGATCCTCGCCTTCAAGTCTGACAGCGTGCCCGTAGCCGCCTGCTGTTGGGCGAACGCGTTCCGCAAATTGCCCTGTTCCGTCTGGAGCGAGTTGATCTGCTGCTCGAAGGCCCGGCGGTGCTTGGAATGAACGGCAGTAACAATGAGCAGCCAGACCAGGAGCACAGCCGCTATAACCGCCAGGCTGAGGGCTACGGGGCGGCGCAGTTCGGATCGGACATCGATCGCCATGGTTCACCCGCTCGCTACCGGAGGACGTGGGGCTTGAACGCTGATGAACCGCCGGACGGTTCGATCAGAGTACGGGTTGGATCTCAGGACGGGGACGGCGAGGCTGAAGGCTGAGAATTATGAGACGGCATGCAGCCGCCCCACGGATCCGGACGCTGGATTTGTACGGCGCGCGGGCTCCAGGTTTACGAGCGCCTGCAGCTCCGGCTCCGCCAGATCGAGGAGCGTTGCGTCACGCCAGCGGAATTTCGTGGTCCCACGGCGGCCGAACCAGCGGCGTCTCTCATCCTCGACGAGGAGGACGAGCTTCCCCCGCCACGTGCGCCTGAACCAGAACCGTCCTGTCAGAGCCATGGCGGCCTCGCGGCTCAAGCCATCAGTTTACGTGAACCGAGGCGATGAAGAAGTATTGGCAGAACGTTATCGCGAAGGCTTAGGCCGCGGCGACGGCCTCGAGGACGCTCACTGACAGGACCCCGTTTGTCGATGACGGGCGAGAGTTGGCGGAGGAGGCCTGCCGCCGGTCGGTTAGCGGCGCCCCGGAATCGGATCCTTCCGGGGCGCCGTCATCGTCGCGCATCGCCTTTGAAACGATGGAGCGACAGGTTCAGCCTGTTCGGCCTCTGATCCTAAGTCAAAGTGATCCGCCGGTGCTGGGATACGAGCGAACACGCTCCCGGCCCGGGGTCAAACCCACACCCGATGCCGCACCGGCGTCCGTCGCGACCGGCGTCGTCCAACCGTCGGATTTCCACGCGTTGGCTTTCTGGTCGAGATCGACCGAACCATGCTGCTCCAGGATGTCCATCACCATCGGACCCCGCGCTTCATCGGCGCGGACCGTGACGAGCGTGCCGCCGCGACGGACACCCTCGCCATAAGCATGGGCGTCCGTCTCGCTGACACCTGCGCCCGTCAGTCCGCCGGCGAGACCGCCGGCCGCTGCGCCGATACCGGCTCCCGTCAGAGTGGCGACGAGCCAGCCCGCGGCGACGACCGGTCCGACGCCGGGGATCGCGATCAGGCCGAGCCCCGTGAGCAGACCCGCGGCCCCGCCGACCACGGTTCCGAGGGTGGCACCAGTCCCCGTGCCGTCCTTGGCCTTCTCACGGGTGTCGTCACTCACCCGATGATTCTCGCCCCCTAGCGTGTTGCTGTGGCGATCGCCTTCGTTGTTGCTGACGATGCTGATGTCGCCGTGCGGGACCCCGCCGGCTTCGAGCTTGCTGACGGCTGTGCTGGCATCCTCATAGCGGTCGAAGAGGGCGGTGATGGTCTGCTGAGCCATGGGAAATCTCCTGGTTGAGGTCGGGATCACTGCGCCGCGACGTTGCCCTTGAAGTCGACGCCCACAGGGGTCGGTTTGCCGTCGCGCATCGCGGTGCCGCGCCAGATGCCGTCGGCATCCTTCTTGAGGTCCTTCGCGTCCTTGAACCCGGCCTTGTCCAGACGCGACCGGACCTCGCCTTCCGTGAAGCTGTTGGCGCCCTTCTCCAGCTTCGTGTTGGCGGCACTCCCCGTAGAGGCGCCGTCCTGGGTCATCTTGTCGGTGTTGGGCCGCGTGACGCTCTGCTGACCGCCGGATTGCTGGCTGGTCTTGGCATCGGGCGCGGCGGGCGAACCCGTCGTCGTGGTCTGGGCCAGGGCGCTTGAACCGAGCGTGCTCACGAGGAGGATGGCGGCGATAGAGGTACGCATCACGGGCTCCAGTTATGTATTGGGTGGTTGAAACACCCCGACCCCGCCCGGCGTTCCAGAAATAAAATTTCGTTGTCGCCAATTTAATCGGGCTATATATAAATAGAATAGCGAGAAATAAGTTGCGTTGCGGTCTGCTGCGACGCGGAAAGAACCGTAGCTATTGGGACCGCGGGCGCAGCAGGATCTCGATGTTGCGCTGGCGGCGGCGAGAATGACTTCGGGTCGCTGGGGTCGAAGCCGCAGTTTTACAAGACCCCGTGTCGCCTGCGCCCTCGAAGGCGTTCACGCACCGGATGGAGCCGTCCGCCGCCGAGTTCGCCGCGTTCGCCGACGCTGCCATGATCCGCCGTGGAGAGACGCGAGAACCCCGAGCCCCAGCGCCCCGACGGGTGACGAGCACGTCACCGGCAGATCAATCGGCAGGCCGAAGGGGCGAGGTACCGTGGCGGCCCGGCGGACGGTCTACCTCGATGACGCCCGGGGCCGTTCGATCCGCACCCGCATCCGAGAGGGGATTGATCACGTCACCGGCCAGCCCACCGAAAGAGAAGGGCCACGACGCTTCTCTCAGGCTGTCACAGGGGTTTCGTGGCGTTGGACGAGGCGCCTTATGGAGCCGCGTCGCCACATCGGCCGCGGAGCCGGCGGGATGTGGCGAGTCCGGGATGCAACGCGTTGGCTGGTTCCGGCCGTTCGGGCAATGCGAGCCGACAACGCGGGGGCGGGCTATTTCGTGATCCGAACCGAGACCGGGTCGCTGCCGGGGAAGCTTTCCTCCAACGCGTCATCCAGCCGCGCGTGCATGCGGTCCGGATGGTTCTCGGGGAGGTGACGATCGGAGGTGGTAAGGGCGGATCCCGCGGAAACACCGGCCAGACGCCTCCGCCCCGCCGCCATGCGGAACGCCTCGTAGACGAGCAAGCCCAATCCGGCAGCGATCAGCAGCGCCGGTACGGGATTGACCCGCACGTCGGCGACGACGCGCTCGACCGTTTTGCTGGCCGCTTCGCCGGAACGACGAAGATCGGCCAAGCTCCGCGGGATGCCCGGCCCGTTCAGGCGGTCCTGCAGGTCACTCAGCGTGCGGTCCAACCGCCCCCGGGACGCCTCGACGTCATGCTCCAGGTCATCCGGCGAGTCACTCATGTGTCTATGCGCTCCGTAAGGACTTTCGCGTCCTGTTTGACCTGCCGTCCCGTGCGTGCCGGCTCCAGCGTCGCCAGTGAAGCCTTGCTGCGCCCAAACAAAGCCAGCCCGAGGGCGAGCACGAGGAACACGCCGCCCACGATCAGGGCGGCCAGGGCGTCCGACTGCACCAGGACGGCGATGCCCTTCACCAGGGCGAGCAGCAGCGTGAACAGGCCCGCGATGGCAAAGACAGCCGCCACGAGCAGCAGGCTCAGACCAAGGGATATGTGATGGACGCCCAGCGCCATCTCGGTGCGGAACAGCGCGATCTCACTGCCGACGAGATCCCGCAGCTCACGAACCGCATCGCCGACGAGGGTGGGAATGCTCCGCAATCCTGGTTCAGCCATATCGCCCCCTTACAGGTTAGGCGTCGGGAAAACATCGACCGGAACGACCGCCCGTGAGCGTGGGACCGGCCGGATATCGGGCGTGCGGAGGACGCGGAACAGCGCGAAGCCAGCCAGGACGGCCGCGGCGGTCGCCAAAGCGGGCCGTCGCCGGACCGCGGCGTGAACCTCGTCGTACATCTCGCCGAACGAGCGCCGCGAGATGTCCTCGGCGAAGCCATCGACGCCAAGCGCGGCCTGATCGAAGAACTCCTTCAATTGCGGTAGCCCGTCGAAGTTCGTGCCGGTGTCGCGAATAGCCTCACCGACATCCGATACGAGCCGGGCCGCATCCGCCCTGCGCTTCTCGACATAACAGTGGGTCTGATCGCGCAGCGCATCGGCGAAGGTTTGCACATCAGCCAAGTCCGGATCGGCGGTACTCGACCCGCGGCTCTGAGCACCGTTCGGCATTGCGCGGCTCCTGTATGGCACTCTGGACCAGAGAAACGGCAGCGGCCCGCGACTGTTCCGCCGCGCCCACGAGACAACAGGGTGCGACATCGAGACGAATAGCGCCGCTCATGCGTTGTTAGTGCGACGATATTAATTCAGTTCCCATATTGAGAGGGAAAATAATAAATGAGAAACGTATAACTGGCCGCGCCAAGGATCTCGGCGGCAAGGTCACAGGTGGGCTGCCGGCGGATCCCCGTAGCGTGGACAGGCTGGGTGAGCGTCCAGTCAGGACCATCACCAGATCCGCGCGAGCTCAGCGGGCAGGACGAAGCCCCGGATTACGCCGCGCCGCGCGGGCGCGAACGGCTCGACTGCGGGGCGGACTGACGCGCCCTGCACGGCTTTGTGGAACCCGCAACGTCACCGAACCTTGGCCTCCTGCAACATCCAGGGAGGCCAGCATGGGTCAGGACGTCGACGCAGCGCGCGAAGCGTTCGGCACGGTACCGCCGGCGCCACCGAAACGGGATAACAAGACCATCACGCCTGACGCCGGTGGCAGCGGCCCGCACTCTCCCGGCAGCCCCGAGCCCGATGTCGGCGAAGGGCCGGAGAGCGGCGGGTATGACAACCGACCGGACCCTCCCAAGCCGGACAATGCCAAGGGCGGCCACGGCGCCGGGTGACAACGACGTGCCACCGCCTCACGCACGCACGCCCGGCACGCGCCGGGCGAGCGCGTGCCGGGCGGGAAGAGTGGCTGCCCCCTCGGCTTCCCTCCGTAGATAGGGGAGCCGATGGGCGGCAGAGACCCCGCCGGACCCAGCGACGAAGCACCTTCGGGAACGCGCGGGACCGGCGAGAATCAGTGCCCTGCCTGCAGCGGCACCGGCAAGGTCGATGGCCAGAACTGCCCCGCGCGCACGGGCACCGGGGCAAGGTCACGACCGGGATCGGAGGTGGCTAGAGAGGGTCACGCAATCGCCGCGACGAGCGTCAGGACAGTCGACATCACAGCCAAGACGCCGACGGTGGCGAAGGTGCCGAGAATGAAAGCGTGCATCGGTGCAGCTCCCTGTGTTGCCGCTTCGATGCGGCAGCACAGGGGTACCTGATGCAGAGGGCTGCCGGCGTGTTACGGCGCACGCGGGTTGATACGGCCGCCTTCGTAGGCTCGCGGTCCCGTATCGGTGTTGCCTCCAGGGCTTGGTGCACGAAGTCCGGCGACACGACCTCCGCGTTGTGCAGGTGCCGAGCCTCCGGTGTCGAGCGACGGGTACGTGGTGGCGCTTACTTAGCCAAATCCTCGGCCATCTTTTGGTGATGCTCTACGATCGGCAGGGTCTTTTCTGCGAACGCCTTCAGATCCGCGTTGTCGCCACCCTTCGCGTAGCGCTTGTACAGATCTACCGTAGTCTTGTGGCCCGAGATCTGATCGGAGCGGTACTGCTTCTCGAAGTCGTCGCCGTTCAAGCCCTTCAGCTTGTCAATCATGCCCTGATGCTTGCTGTCGAGAGACGCTGGGATCTCCGCTTTCACTTTTCCGCCTTGAACCATCGTCTTGATCGCGTCCGTCGAGGTTGTATGGTCGGCGATCATCTTTTTCGCAAAATCATCCGCCTTGGCGTCTTTTTTCTCCTGGGCCAGCTTGCTCGACTGGATCTCGAACATATCGCTGATCGCGGCTTCGGTAACGAAATCCTGCGTCGTGGGACTGTTACCCAGTAACGAATTCACGCCCGTCTTCTCGCCGACGGTTTCGGCGATTGCTGGGCTAGCCAGCACAAGGCAGATGGCAACAGCTGTAAACGTCTTCATGGCGGTTCCTCCTCGTATGTGCCGGAAAACCATGCGGCGGCGATGCCGTTCCCCATGAAGGCCTCCGCGCTTTACCCGAGACCAGCGCGGCTCACAGGGCAGCGGCCTGCCGGGCCGCGGGAGCAACCGCGCCCGTTATGGCGATGCCGTCCCGTGCTGATGTGCCCGCGGTGTTCGCGACACCACAGAACTTCGTTGTGGGCGGACACGCGATGACAGGTGGTGTGCGGGCCAGTTCCTCACGCGCCGCCCGTGACGCCCTGGCCGGGCGTTCGCGTGCGGATCGGCGCGGCGCGGGGGAGCTGGGCACCGCACCTGCCGGTCCATGGCCATACGTCCTTCCGTGGACGAGGCGGCGCAGGACACCGGACGATCCGGCGTGTGGACTTATCGGCGGTCGACTGTGGCCGATCCGCTCTCGCTCCGGTGGCACGGGGCAGCTTAGGTCGTTGCGAACGAGGGCTGATCATGAACCGACACATCACCGCGCTCCTACTGGTCTCGGCCGGGCTGGGTGCCTGCCAGACCGGCGCCACAGCGCCGCAACAGGCCGCCGTGGCGCCGCGGGGTGCCGCGGCTCTCCAAGAGGATGTCGCTCGCCTCAGGGCTGAGCGCGACGCGCATCGCATCAGCTACACGGAGTGGGCAGAGCGCACCCAGGCGGCCGCGCGGGCCAGCGTGTCGCTGAGCGCGCAGGAAGAAGAGGCGCTGGAGTACCGCAAGCAGCTCGCGCGCCGTGTCGATACCGGAGAGATCACGGCCGCGCAGTTCGAGCGCGAGAGCCAGCGCACCTTGCAACTGCTGAAGGCGCAGCGCCGAGGGGCCTGATCGGGGCCGCCTCTGATGCTCCGGCCGGTGGTGGCTCATGTGGCACCGCCGGCACAACGCGGCGAGGTTGGCGTCCGCGTTGTTGGCGGTGTCGTGGTCGCGATTTGTCGCAGCCGGAACGATCCGTGTCCGGCGGATGCGGCCGAGGACAGCGAGGCCCGACGCGCCTCCGATCCGCGTGCCCCCGCCGTCACGTCAGCGACCGGCATCCGCGTCCCACCAGCGCCCGTCGCCGAGGTGAGGTGCGGCCCGTCGATGAGGTAGAAGAAGCGCTGCGCCGGCCCGAGCGGCCTGCAAGCCCGGCCTGGAAGTCCGGCCTGGAAGTCCGGCCTGCTACCCGGCGTAGAGAAGGCGTTACTCTCCCGCACCGCCACGGATCGCACAAGGCTCTTAGAGCATCCGATTGCATCGCTGTGGCGCGGGCCGCTCGACAGGCAGACGCGCCTCGCGAGAACGAAGCCAGCTGCGACAGGTGGCACCGTCCCCGATCGACGGCTGACCTCAGCCCGGTGGGGCGTCCGGCAGCGGCATCCAGTGCGTCGGGATCCCTCCGTCCCAGGGAACGGGTTTGGCCCCGGCCCACAGACGCCACTCGCCCGTATGCTTAGTGTTGTACCGGGTCAGAACGCCCACGAACTGGTCCGTGCCGTCGAAGAGAAGGACTCTGCTCCCCTCCTCGACCGGTGCCGTCTCCATCGTCTCCCACCCACCTGCCATAGCCATCACCAGTCCGGCGCTGCGCTCGCCTTCGGTAAACCTCCGCCCGCAGATTCGGTCACCGCGACCGCACCCCGCTTTCTGGCTTTTTCGCCCCGGTCGACCCACCGCGGGCACGGTATTGGCGACGGCCCCTGTGGTCAGGAGGGCAGCTCAGCGCGGTGCCCGCGCTTACCATGCATCCGCCGCAGATCTGGCATATGGGACTTGGTATGCCAGTTTGGGCGATTTGCGGTCATAAATGCTGCACCGCAAACGCCAACACGGACCGCCTGCCATGACCGCCCTGCTCGTTTCCGCCCTCGTCGCCGCCGTTGCCGCCAACGTCGCGCTGGTACCGTTCGTGGCTGACCGGCTGGGCGCGCAGAGCAACGGCCCCGTGGCGACCGGCGCGCTCAAGGCCAGCAACGAGAACTTGCAGGCCGTGACGAAGCTGGCTGCGTAATCACTCCCCTCTCGCCGCACTGCGAATAGAGCAGCCCCGCCCGGCTCCGCGCCCGGCGGGGTTTCCCATGTCCGGTCTGCGACGGGTGACGCAGCTCGCCACCCCACCAGCCGCCTCTCGGATCACTCCTAGTAGCCGCGTTCACTGCTCGTGCTCATGCGCCTCGGGATGTAATCCCCCGAACGCGACTGCTGACCGAACACCAGCCAGCCGAGGCCGAAGCCGATCGCGCCCGCGATGAACATGCCGGTCATCGTGCCGCTGTCCATGTCGCTGACGGCACGACTGCCCTGCCGGTAGTAGCGCGATCCGTACTCGGAGGCGTTGTCCCAGGCGTCCGCGGCCCTGTCGGTGGCATCCCGCAGCGTCTCCCTGGCCTGATCGGCGACACCGGCACCGCCACCGGATGTGCTGCCGGATGAGCCGCCAGCCTGGCTCGATCCGGGTCGGCCTTCGGCTCGTCCGAGCGGATCGTGTGAGCGGATGTCTGCCATGGTGGAATTCCTCCTGGGATCGCGTTGACGCTGCTTGCGTGCTCATCACCCAGCAGAGCGTCCAGGATCGCCGGGGGCGGTTTGGCGCTGTGCTGGATGAAACCGCACGAAGGATGAACCCCCCAGCGATGGAGGTGATCCCTGGCAGGAGGTTTCGGCGCCCCGCCGCGACCGCGGCCGTGTGTCTCCGGAAGCATTCGGCCACCTCAGCGACTCACCCCGTTCCGGGCGTGTCGGCTCTCCGGGCTCGATCCGGCGGGGCGCTGCGGCTGTAAAGTCACGGTTAGCTATCACGGGGGATCAGCCGGAACGGCGAGCTTGACCGTGTGTTCTGCCGCGATGGAACATTATCGATCCACGCTGGCCACGACGGCCATTGCTGCACTCGGGCTGTTCGTCGCCGGACACGTCCTGCACCCGGGCAACTACGCGACAATCGATCGCAAAGCACGGGTGATCACAGTCGTTGCTGCGACGTCATCGACCCCATCGACCTGGATGGACCCGCCCGGGAAGCTGCACGGCAGTGAACCCGCCCTGCTGATGGCGGACAGCAGAGTGCTGCTGGCGCACCGGACAACTGTGGCATTGCCGCCGGGAGCACGAACGTGGCCGCGATTGTCGGGCAAGCTGGTGCCGGCCGTGGCGCAAGGGAAGGCCGCCGCCGGCGACCCGATCGGTGACCTGATCCGC
>NZ_JAKSYP010000108.1:0-143794 GCF_022829625.1 Methylobacterium sp. E-046
ACGCGGAGGTGGCGCCGGACGGCGCCGCCGAGGGCCGCATCAGCCTCGACGGGCCGGCGATCGACCTGCCTTCCGAGGTCGCGGTGCCGATCGGGATGGCGATTCACGAACTCACCACCAACGCCGCCAAGTACGGGGCGCTGTCGAACCGCACCGGGCGCGTCGCGGTGGAATGGTCCCTGGAACCGGGCGGGCCGGCCGGGATCCTGCGCTTCTCCTGGCGCGAGACCGGCGGTCCCCCGGTGGAGCCGCCGAGCCGCCAGGGCTTCGGCTCGCGCCTGCTGCAGCGGGTTCTGATCACGCAGGTCCAGGCCGAGGTGACGACCGATTACGCCCCCGGCGGCTTCGCCCTGACCATGCGGGCGCCGATCCCGCCGCGCAACGACAGCCTCAACCCGCTGGTGTGAGCCGGGTTCGCGAGCGCGGGCTTCGGTTCGGCCGCCGTCCCTGCCAACGCTGATTTCGAGGTGCCGCGGCAGCGGGCCTCGAAGGAGGGCGCGGCCGGCCGCGCGATCCCCGGCGGGTTCCGTCGAGGCCTGCGCGGCGGCACCTCGGGGTGAGGGCGGGGGCTGGAGGGCCGCCCGCCCGAGACGTCGGTGTCGTCAGGCGGCGCCGCGGGTCCCGGCTTCGCCGCCGCCGTCCACGAACGCCTTGAGTTCGTCGAGCGACGCGAAGGTGAAGCGGCCCTGCGGCGTCTCGGCCTCGATCGAGCCGTCCTCGAACATCACGTAGGTGTTGCCGCCCGAGGCGTAGCGCCCGACCACGGTGCGCGTCACCGGTTTCGGGGTCGGATCGGGCACCGGGTCGAGGCTCGAACGCAGTGGCGGGGCCTTCGATCCCGGCTGACCTTCGGGCGCGGCGAACAGATCGTCGTCCGACGCGATGGCGCTCGGGGGCATCGACGCCTCAGGCCGGGCCTCGCCGACCGGGTCACGCGCGACGGGCGCCGGGACCGGCAATTCCGGCTCCGTCCGAAGGGGCTTGGTCAAGACCGGCATGGATGAAGTCGACGGGGATGAGGCCGGTTGGGGAGACGCCGACGGGGATGACGGGGAGCGCGCGGGGGCCGAAACGGGTTCGCGCGGACCGTCCACCCGCGGCTCCAGGCTCGGATCGAGCCGCGACCGATCGGGATCGAAGGGCGGCTCCACCACCGGCGGGACGAGGAAGGCGGGGGCAGCGGGCAGAACCGGCGGCAACCGGGTCCGGCCCTCGTGGGCGGATCCCGCGTCGGCCTCCGGTGCGCGCACCGCGGGATTCCGCCCGATCGCCCGCTCGACCTTGCGGAAAGCGAGGGTGAGCACGCCGAGCCCGAACAGCACCGCGCCGGACGAGGCCGCCACGGAGCCGGCGATCACCATCGCCAATCCGCTCTCCAGGCGTACATACGGGAAGCCCTGGATCACGGCGGCGCAGCCCCCGATGACCATGGCGGCGGCGAGCGCGAACAGCGCAGCGATCATGATACTCTCTAGCACGGGCCGGCTAACCGCCGGCGCTCAAGGCGGGGCGCACAGTAAGGCCTAGCCGCCATATTGCAAAACAGCGTCGTGATCGCACCCGGGATACCGGATATCAACGATTATCCGCCGGGCGAACCCGGGGCGGGCCGTTCCGCCGGCGTCTCGACGTGCCGCTCGGCGATCCGGCCCGATATCCCGCGACTTCGCGCGTGGTCGGGCCGGAACGGCGTTGCCGTCCCGCGGCCCCCGACTTACCTAGCGGGCACTCGACTCGGGTCCCCAGCCGGGGACGAGGCCGCCCCCTGCTAAGCGGAGACAGACGCCATGACCTTCACCCTGCCGGAACTGCCCTACGCCTACGACGCGCTCGGGCCGTACATGTCGAAGGAGACTCTCGAGTTTCACCACGACAAGCACCACAAGGCCTATGTCGACACGGGCAACAAGCTGCTTGAGGGCACGGATCTCCAGGGCAAGAGCGTCGAGGAGATCGTCAAGGCCGCCTACAACACCAATCAGCCGCTCTTCAACAATGCCGGCCAGCACTACAACCACATCCACTTCTGGCAGTGGATGAAGCCGAACGGCGGCGGCGCGATCCCGGGCGCGCTCGCCAAGAAGATCGATGAGGATCTCGGCGGCGCCGAGAAGTTCAAGGCGGACTTCATCCAGGCGGGCATCGGCCAGTTCGGCTCCGGATGGGCGTGGCTCGCCGTCAAGGACGGCAAGCTCGCGATCATGAAGACCCCCAACGGCGAGAACCCGCTGGTCCACGGCGCCAAGCCGATCCTGGGCGTCGACGTGTGGGAGCACTCCTACTACATCGACTACCGCAACCGCCGCCCCGACTACCTCAAGGCCTTCATCGAGAACCTCGTGAACTGGGAGCACGTGGAGAAGATGTACGCCGAGGCGAACGCCTGAGGCGTCTCCGCTGGTGCCGCGGGCGCTGTGTCCGCGGCACCCTTGAGATGGCCGACGAAACTGGCTCTTGATGCGCCCGACGCCGGACGACCCGGTGCAAAAGGGTCCGGCTATTTTCTTCCAGCGCGACGATACCCTCTTCACGCTCTCCCCCCGCCGCGGGGGCGGGCGGCCCCTGCCTCGGCAGGGGTCGGGCCGGGCTGAAATCCCCGACGGGGGGAGCCCGGCTCCAGGGTGTGGTGCCGCCTCCCTGAGCGCCGGTGCGCCTTCCGGCACCGTCGCTCCCCGCTCCCGACCGGCTTCGCAGGCCCTTCGGCCCGGCAGCGAGACGAAGGGGAGGCGCGGGGCGGGTCGTTCCGATCGCTCGGCCTCGGATCTTTCCGAAGCCCGGCAAGGCGGATCGCCACCGTCCGGGCGGCGTGTCCCATGATCCGCTCCATCCTCTCCGTGGGCGGCTGGACGCTGGTCTCGCGGGTCACCGGCTTCGCCCGCGACGTGGTGATGGCCGCGGTGCTGGGCGCCGGGCCGATGGCCGACGCCTTCGTGGTCGCGTTCCGGCTGCCCAACCATTTCCGCGCGATCTTCGGCGAGGGCGCGTTCAACACCGCCTTCGTGCCGGCCTATGCCGGGCTCGCCGAGGCGGGCGCGCCGGGTGAGGCGCACCGCTTCGCCGACCGCGTCTTCACCCTGATGCTGATCGTGCAGCTGGTGCTGCTCAACCTCGCCCTGCCGGCGATGCCCTGGGTCGTCCACGCCCTGGCGCCGGGCTTTCCCGAGGACGGGGAGCGCTTCCAGCTCGCGGTGGCGCTGACGCGCATCACCTTCCCGTACCTGCTGTTCATGACGCTGGTGACGCTGCTGTCGGGCATCCTCAACGCCCACCGGCATTTCGCCGTGGCGGCGGGAGCGCCGGTGCTGCTCAACCTCGCCATGCTGGCGGCGCTCTCGGTGAGCTTCCTGTTCCCGAACGCGGCCTACGCCGCCGCCTGGGGCGTCGCGGTCTCGGGTCTCCTGCAGTTCGGGCTGCTGTGGTGGGGCTGCCGCCGGGCCCGCGTGATGCCCGATCTCGCCGTGCCGCGCCTGGATCCGGCGCTGAATCGGTTCTTCGCCGTGCTCGGGCCGGCCGTGATCGGCGCGGCCGGGTTCCAGATCGCCGTCTTCGCCGACACGATCATCGCGAGCTGGCTGCCGGTCGGGGCGGTCTCGGCGCTCTACTACGCCGACCGGCTCTACCAGCTTCCCTTCGGCGTCATCGCCATCGCGGCCGGGACCGTGCTTCTGCCCGAGATGAGCCGGCGGATCGCCGCCGGGGACGTCGCCGGGGCGCATGCGGCGCAGAACCGGGCGGCGGGGTTCTCCCTGGCCCTGTCGGCGCCGTTCACCGTGGCCTTCCTGACCATCCCGGGCCTGATCATGGCGGCCCTGTTCCAGCGGGGCGCCTTCAGCCCGGAGGATGCGGCCCGCGCCGCCTCGGTGCTGGCGGCCTACGGGCTGGCGCTGCCGGCCGTGGTGCTGGTGCGCAGCGCGGTGGCGAGCTTCTACGCCCGCCAGGATACCAAGACCCCGCTCTGGGCCTCGTTGACGGCGATCGCGGTGAACGTCGCCCTCAAGCTCTGGCTCACCGGCCCCTACGGCGTCACCGGGCTGGCGCTCGCCACGGCGGTGAGTCAGTGGGTCAACCTGCTGCTGCTCGTCGTCCTGGCCAAGCGCCGGAACTGGACGGCGCCGGGGCGCACCCTCGGGCTCACCGTCGCGGGGGTCGCGCTCGCCTGCCTCGCGCTGGCGGCGGTGGCCCTCTACGGCCAGGGTCTCGTCCAGGCGCTGGTGCCGGCCCTGCCGCACGGACGCGACCTCGTGGTCCTGGCTCTGCTCGGCATGATCGGGGCGGCAGTCTACGGCGGCCTGCTGGCCGGCCTTCTGCACCTCTTCGGCCTGCGCCTGCGCCGGACCTGAGGAGATCCGGCCGGGCTCGCATTCCCGCGGTCCCGGCCCCAAGATCGCGCGACATCACCCGGAGAGGAACGCCATGACCGACGCACCAGGACCGCTCGCGGGCGTGAAGGCCGCGGTGTTCGACGCCTACGGCACGCTGTTCGACGTGAACGCCGCGGTCCAGCGCTACGCCGAGGCGGTCGGGCCGGATGCGGCCCATCTCTCCGAGGTCTGGCGCAACAAGCAGCTCGAATACAGCTGGACCCTGTCGCTGATGGGCCATTACGCGGCCTTCTGGGATCTCACCGTGCGGGCCCTGGATTACGCCCTGGCGGTCCACCCGAACGTCGATCCCGGGCTGCGCGAGCGGCTCCTCGACGCCTACCGCGACCTCGACGCCTATCCCGAGGTGCCGGGCGTGCTGGCGGCCCTGCGCAAGCGCGGGATCCGCACGGCTGTGCTCACCAACGGCAACGCCGCCATGGTCGACCGGGCTGTGGCCTCGGCGAACCTCGCCGACCACCTCGACGCGGTCCTGTCGGTGGACGACGCGCAGGTGTTCAAGACGCATCCCGACGCCTACCGGATCGCCCTGACCCGACTGGCGGTCGGGCAGGGCGACGTGCTGTTCTGCTCGTCGAACCGATGGGACGTGGCGGGGGCGGGGGCCTTCGGCTTCAGGACCGCCTGGGTGAACCGCAAGGGGCTGCCCGACGAGTACGCGGCCCTGGCGCCCACCGTCGTGGTCGGATCCCTCGACGGGCTGCTCTGACGGGCGGCCCGCTCAGCCTGCCCGCAACACCGCCCTCCGATGCTGCGCTGCCCCGGGGGGCCGTCGCTGCCCGCACGGACCGGAGCGCGTCGCGGCAACCGGCGGGAATCGCGGAACCGGCATAACGGGCGCACGATTCAATCGTCCCACTTCGGGGATTCTTAATCCTCCCGGTGTTGGATCATCCTCAACACGAACGGGAGATGTTTCGCGTGTCCTTGAACGGTTCCTTCACGACGATCCGCGCTGGGGCCGCAGCCCTCGCGGCAACCCTGGCGCTCGGGGCCGTCGCCCCGGCCGCCGCCCGCGACCAGACGGGTGCGATCGTCGGCGGCCTCGCGGCCGGCGTCGTCGGCGGCATGGTCGGCGGCGCCCTCGTCAACGGCGCGAACCAGCCGCCGCCCCCGCCCCCCGAGTACCGCCCGCGCCGCGTCGTGGTCGAGGAGCCCGAGACCATCGTGGTGCGCGAGCGTCGCGGCCCGATCTGCCACTACGAGCGCCGCAAGGAGTGGCTGGGCGACGGCGAGTTCACCTACCGCCGCGTCGAGGTCTGCGAGTAAGTCACCCGCGCGGTGACACGATCGGCGCCGCGTCCCCCCGGGGGCGCGGCGCTTCTCATTTCACCACCAGCCAATCCTCGACCACGAGGGCGTCGAGGCCGGTGGTGTAGAACATCAGGATCGCGTCCTCCGCGCCGTGGAGGATCGGCTTGCCCATCACGTTGAAGCTGGTGTTGAGCAGGATCGGCACCCCGGTGATCTCCGCGAAGGCGCCGATCAACGCCGCGTAGGCCGGGTTTCGGTCGGCCGTGACGCTGTGGAGCCGGCCTGTGCCGTCCGCGTGGACGACCGCCGGCACACGGGCGCGGACCGCGTCCCGCCAGACCAGGGTGCGCTCCATGTAGGGGCTGTCGGCGTAATCCGCGAACCAGTCCGGCCCGGCCTCCGCCAGGATCGACGGCGCGAAGGGGCGGAACGCCTCCCGGTATTTCACTTTGGCATTGAGGGCGTCCTTGGCGCCCTCCGGCCGCGGATCCGCCAGGATCGACCGGTTGCCGAGCGCCCGCGGCCCCAGCTCCGCCCGGCCCTGCACCCAGCCGACCAGGCCGCCCTCGGCCAGGATCCGTGCCGCCGCGCGGGTTGCCTCCGCGTGACCGACGTGCCTGGCGCGGGGTTCCTGCTCGGCGAGCCGCTCCATCGGGGCGGTCGACACGGGGGAGCCCAGATAGGGGGTGAGCGGTCGCTGCGCCGGCGGCGGCCCGGCCCAGCCCGGATGATCCTCCGCGTAGGCGAGCCACGCGGCTCCGACCGCGTTGCCGTCGTCGGCCGGCGCCGAGGGCACGTGCAGCCGCGTGAAGCCGGATCGGCCGAGCACCCGTCCATTGTAGGACGAGTTGAGGCCGCATCCGCCCGCGATCACGAGATTCTCGGACGGTGCCAGGGCGTAGGCCTCGGCCACCAGCGCGTCCATGAGGGTGCCGAAAAGATCCTGGCCGCAGCGGGCGAGGTCGGCCCAGCCGTTCTCCAGGGCGTCGGCGGGACGGCGGGCGCGGATCTCCGCGGCCACGGAGCGGATCGTGTCCGTATCGCCGTAGCGCAGGCGGAGGCCTTCGACCGTGCAGAGCCGGGCCAGCAGCGCGACGAGGTCCGGATCGGGGCAGCCGTAGGAGGCGAGGCCCATGATCTTCCACTCCTCGCCCTTCACTTGGTCGAAGCCCGCGAGATCGGTGATCAGCCCGTACAGGAACCCGAGCGAGCCGCGCCCGCGGTGGCGACGCAGCTCGGTGATCCGGCCGCTCTCCAGGCGGTGGATCGCCACCGCACCGGTCTCGCCCATCCCGTCGACCACCAGGGCGGTGGCTGCGTCGAAGGGGCTGCCCCAGAGGCCGTAGGCGGCGTGGCAGAGGTGGTGCGGGTAACGCCGCTGCCCTGCGATCGACGCCCGGGGCGCCGCGCCGGTGATCCGCGCTTCCTGGTTCAGGGCCAGCAGGGTGCCGTGCCCGGCCCGCTCCTGCGCGCCGTGGAGATCGGCGATGAACACCCGTTCGGCCTGCTCGGGCACGAAGGAGCGGTTGAGGGCCGTGGTGTGGGCCGCGAGCGCCATCAGGTCGAAGGCGCCGGCGCCGGCCTGCCCGCGCAGGAAGTCGGTGAATTGCGCCCCCCAGGTCGAGGCGACGACGAGTTCGGAGCCCGGCGGGACGTACTCCTTGAGCAATGGCGCCATCACGGCCGGGAGGTCGGGCTCGCAGTTCGGGGCGCGCTTGTACTGGAGTGCGCGCTCCGCGGCCTCGGCGAAGAGCAGGGTGCCATCGGGCCCGACCAGGGCGACGGCGGGGTCGTGGAAGGTGGTGGCGAGGCCCAGATAGAAGCGCATGTCGACGCTGGGGTAGCGCATTTTCGCCCCGGGCGGATCCCGGTTCGTGCGAGAGGCGTCCTCCGGCAGCGGCTGCGCCTGGACTTCGGGAGGGGGCGAGACCCAGGCGCGGATCGCGCAGGCTGCCGCCGGCCTGTCGACCGGTCGGCCCGTCTCCGCGAGCGCGGCGCAGCAAACCGGGGCGGCGCGGTGTCGGCGCAGGGGCGCCGCTACGCCCTCGCGGTCCGCGGCTTGGCCAGCATGAGAATCGCCGCGCCGGCCAGCCCCGACAGGGCCGAGCCCGCCAGAACGCCGAGCTTCACGGCGGTCTCCTGCTCCGGATCCCGGAAAGCGAGTCCGCCGATGAACAGGCTCATGGTGAAGCCGATGCCGCACAGCACCGCGACCCCGTAGACCTGCCCCCAGCCGGCCCCGGCCGGGCGCTTGGCCAGCCCCAGCGCCACCGCCAGCCGCAGGCTCGCGAACACGCCGGCCTGCTTGCCCAGGAACAGCCCGGCCGCGATGCCGAGCGTCACCGGCTGGAGCAGGGCCTCGGGGGTGAGGCCGGAGAGGTCCACGCCGGCATTGGCGAAGCCGAAGACCGGCACCACCCCGTAGGTGATCCAGGGGGCGAGGGCATGCTCCAGCCGGTGCAGGGGCGAGTGCGCGTCCTCCGGCCGGCCCGGGCTGACCCGGATCGGGATCGTGAGCGCGAGGAGCACGCCCGCGAGCGTCGCGTGGATCCCGGAGCGCAGCACGAGGACCCAGAGCACGAGGCCGAGGAGGCCGTAGACCGGAAGCGATTCGATCCCCGCCCGGTTGAGGCCGTAGAGGCCGGCGAGCACCAGCGCGGCGAGCCCCAGCATCGTGAGATCGAGGCCGGCGCTGTAGAACAGCGCGATCACCACGACGGCGCCGAGGTCGTCGACGATGGCGACCGCGCTGAGGAAGATCTTGAGGGAGACCGGCACGCGGGATCCGAGGAGCGCCAGGACTCCGAGCGCGAAGGCGATGTCGGTGGCCGCCGGGATCGCCCAACCGCGCAGGGTGCCGGAACCGAGATTGGCCAGGGCGTAGAAGGCGGCCGGCACCGCCATGCCGCCGAGCGCCGCGAAGCCGGGCAGGACCCGGTCTGGCCAGGTGCGCAGCTGCCCGTCGAGCGCCTCGCGCTTGATCTCCAGCCCGACCAGCAGGAAGAACCCGGCCATCAGGCCGTCGTTGATCCAGTGCTGCACGCTCATCGGCCCGAGGGCGGCGTGGAGCGCGTGCGCGTAGGGCTCGGCGAACGGCCCGTTGGCGACGAGGAGGGCCAGGGCGGCCGCCGCCATCAGGATCAGCCCGCCCGCCGCCTCGCCGGCGAGCAGCGTGCGGATGATCGAGAGCGGGCGCCGGCCCCGCTTCGGCGACTGGTCGGGGGAGGGGGACATCATCGCGGCAGGCCTTGCCGCGCATCCGAGGCGGGTGCAAGCGCCCCGCCGTACCCGACTAGGACGTCCGCCCCAGGGCCGCGCGGATCAGGGCCAGCCCGTCCGGGCTCGCCCACGCGGCCGGCCCCTTCATCACCCCGAGGGTGCAGCCCTGCGCGTCGACCAGCAGCGTGGTCGGCAGGCCCGGCGATTGCGTGTCGCGCTGGATGACCGGCAGCACGCGCCCGCCGGGATCGGCGTAGAAGGCGAGGTCGTGGATGCCCGCCTGCTTCAGCCATTCCGGCGGCTTCTCGAGGTTGCGCGTGTCAACGTTGATGGCGACGACCTGGAAGTCGGGCCCGCCGAGCTGCGCCTGGAGCCGGTCGAGGGCGGGCATCTCGGCCTTGCAGGGGGCGCACCACGTCGCCCAGAGGTTCACGAGGAGCAGCCGGCCCTTGAGGTCGGCGAGGCCGATCTCGGTGCCGTCCGGCCCCTTGAACCGGATGTCGGGGGCGGGCCGGGCCTGCGGCAGCGCCTGCATGGCGGCGACCTCGCCCCTCGCGGCGGCGTCGACCCGGGCGAGCGTCGGCTTGGCGGCGGCGCACGGCCCCGAGCCCGCGCCCGTGTTGCCGGGCAGGAGACCGCTCCCGTATAGGGCGAGGCCGAGGACGGCGAGCGCGGCGACGCCCGCGCCGGCCAGGATGGGCGTGCGGCCGGGCATCAGGCTCGGCCCTCGGGACGGTCAGGGCGCGGAAGGATCGACATGAGCAACCGGATGTGGGGCGGCCGCTTCGCGAGCGGCCCGGCGGAGATCATGGAGGAGATCAACGCCTCCATCGGATTCGACAAGCGCCTCGCGCCCCAGGATATCCGCGGCTCGCTGGCGCATGTGGCGATGCTGGGCGCTGCCGGCATCCTGCCGGCGGAGGATGTGGCCGCAATCGAGGTTGGGCTCAAGTCCGTCCGCGACGAGATCGAGGCCGGCACCTTCGTGTTCAAGCGCGAGCTCGAGGACATCCACATGTCCGTGGAGAGCCGGCTGACCGAAATCGTCGGCCCGGCCGCCGGGCGCCTGCACACGGCGCGCTCGCGCAACGATCAGGTCGCCACCGACATGAAGCTCTGGGTGCGCGACACCCTCGATTCCCTCGACCAGCAGGCCGCCGACCTGCAGCGGGCCCTCAGCCAGGCGGCGCTGAAGCACGCCGGGACCGTGATGCCGGGCTTCACCCATCTCCAGTCGGCCCAGCCGGTGACCTTCGGGCACCACTGCCTCGCCTACGTGGAGATGCTGGCCCGGGACCGGGGCCGGTTCCGCGACGCGCGGGCGCGGCTCAACGAATGTCCCCTCGGCGCCGCGGCGCTCGCCGGCACCTCCTTCCCGATCGACCGCCACGCCACCGCGGCGGCGCTCGGCTTCGACCGGCCGACCGCGAACTCCCTCGATTCGGTGGCCGACCGCGACTTCGCGCTGGAATCCCTGGCGGCGGCCTCGATCTGCGCCGTCCACCTGTCGCGCTTCGCCGAGGAGCTGGTGGTCTGGACCTCGGCCCAGTTCAACTTCGTCCGGCTGTCGGATGGCTACACCACCGGCTCGTCGATCATGCCGCAGAAGCGCAACCCCGATGCCGCCGAGCTGGTGCGGGCCAAGAGCGGCCGGATCATCGGCGCGCTGACCGGCCTGCTCATCGTGATGAAGGGCCTGCCGCTCGCCTATTCGAAGGACATGCAGGAGGACAAGGAGGGGACCTTCGACGCTCTCCAGGCGCTGTCCCTGTGCCTCGCCGCCCTGACCGGCATGGTGCGGGACCTGGAGCCCAACGCCGAGGTGCTCGCCCGGGCCGCCGGCTCCGGCTACGCCACCGCCACCGACCTCGCCGACTGGCTGGTGCGCGAACTCGGCCTGCCGTTCCGGCAGGCCCACCACGTCACCGGTCGTCTCGTGGGCGTCGCCGCCGCCAAGGGCGTCGGCCTCGAGGAGTTGTTGCTGCTGGAGATGCAGGAGGCCGAGCCGCGGATCACCGACGCGGTCTACGCGGTGCTGGGCGTCACGAATTCGGTGGCGAGCCGCACCAGCTACGGCGGCACTGCGCCCGACAACGTCCGCAAGCAGGCGCAGGCCTGGATCGCGCGGCTGGCCTAACGGAAGGCCTGAGCGGCAGGGCCTCGGCGGTTGATCGACGGGGCGACGCCGCCCCGCGCGTGCGGCGGGATCGCTGCCGGGAGGTCGGCGCCGCTGCACGACCGGGGGCAGCACGCCGACACGATCGGGGTGGCGGAGGGTCACCGGCTTCCCCGGGCGATCGGATCCGCCTGCCCCTCGCGCCCGCGTCGCGCAGCCGGATCTCGGGCGAGCGCCGCGGGGCGCTGACGTGCACGGACCCCGTGCCGTCTCCGATGCCCGCTGCGGCCGGGTCGCGGCACGAGGGATGCCACCAACAGGCCCCGGATCGAGCGCACCGGCATCCCCCTTGTCCACAGGCCGCATCGAAATTGTGCGTTGCAACCTTATTCCGACCCGCGCGTTCAGCGTCTGGCTAAGTCCCCTCAGCTACAAGCTTCGCCGTTAGGATCGGAGTTCGCAGTATGCCTGTCGAGAATTGGCTGAACCCGGAGGACGTGCCGGACTTCGCGGCTCACGCCACGGCCATGATCGATGCCGCTTTGACGGGTTCGGGCCTGACGCGGGAGTCCTACTGGGCTGCGGTGCGCAAGGGCTACAACACCCCCTACAACGACCCGCCCCGCAGGGGCGCCGCGCCGGCTCAGCCGACCGTGATAGCGACGATCGCGGGTCCGGCCGAGGAGCCCATGGCCGTGCCCGCCGCGGTCATCGCGGCCTTGGCTACCGAAGCCCGGGCCCTCTGAAAGGTCCTCCAGTATCGGCGCGTAACGCGCATCGCCATCTTGCCGACGTTTTACGCAAGCTTCACTACTTCCGAATCCCGGTGCGGCGCCTGAGGGAGCCGCCCGTCGTCAGGAAGTGAAGATGGTTCGCGTTACCCGCTTGCTCCCGGTCGGAGTTTTTGCCCTGTTCGCCTCCGGGCTCGCACCGGCGCTCGTCGGGGGGCTCGGCGGTGTGGCCCTGTCCGCCACCGCGCTGTCGGCCCAGGAGGCCGCGCCCGCGGCCGACGACGGGGCGCCCGCCCGGCGCGGCCGCCGGCGCGGTCGCGAGCGCGCGCGGCCGGCCGAGAAGAAGATGGGCACGCCGCCCGGTATGCAGCAGGCCACGCCGGTGGCGATCTTCGGCGACTGGAACGTCTTCGTGAACGGCGACGGCCGCAACAAGCTCTGCTACGCCATTGCCCAGCCGCAGACGCGCTCGCCCAAGACCCTGAAGCGCGACACCGCCTACCTGTTCGTGAGCGTCCGCAAGGGCGAGAACGTGCAGAACGAGGTGGCGGTGATGCTGGGCTTCCCCTCGAAACCCGCGGCCTCCCAGGTGAAGCCCGGCTCGGCCGCCGCGCCGGGCGACCCGAGCCTCAATCTCGGTGCCAGCCGCTACGGTCTGGTGGTGAAGGACGGGAATGCGTGGCTGCAGAACCCGGCCGAGGAGGCGCGCGTCGTCTCGGAGATGAGCGCGCGAAACCCCAAGCTGATCATCAAAACCACCTCGCTGCGCGGGAATCCGACGAGCGACGAGTACGCCCTCGGCGGGTTCGCGGAGGCCATGAAGCGCACCCGCGACGAGTGCGGCCGGTAGCGCGCCGGGTCGAAGCCGTCGTAGATCCGTCGGGTTCGTGACCGGTGGTTCAAGCCCGCTCGACGCGGCTCCTCCGAGCTCAGACCCGATCGCCGCATGCGGCACCGCGGCCTGCGCCGGGGGCTCCATGCGGGACGAGGGTTGTGGGTCGGACCGCCCCGTGTCCTAGGCGCGACGGAGACGCCGCTGCCCCGGCCGAACGGCCGAGCGGGCCCGGACGCTCACGCGTTCACGAGCCGCGCGGGCCGCCTGCTCGGCCGTGCGGAACACGGCCCCGTCGAGGCCGTCGAAATCACGCGCCGATGAGAAGAACCGCACGCCGCGACCTTCCGGCACGGCAATCCCGGCGGTGATCTCGCCCACCTCGATGACCCGCGCCGGTGCGGCGTCGAGGCGGTCTCCGGGCGCGAGTTCTGCGTGAAGATCGGACATGAACTTAGGACTCCCTGGGCAGGCGTGAGGCCCTGCCAAATCGCGATGAAGGCTGCGTGATGGTCGGCGGGCTAGCGTCGACAGCGCCGATGGTGGGCGCGGGAGCAGGTCGCGGTCGGGGAGACGTGTACGAAGGAAGTGGGTCGGCTCACCATGAGAAGTCCTCCAGACTGAAGGACCGCGCGGCACGGATGCCGTCGCAGTGCTTTAGCGTTTGATGACGCGGCGCAAGCTACGCTCCTCAAATCACCGCGGCCGGGAAGGACGCACCTCCGTGTTCGGTCCGCACCGGCATCCCTGAAGATGGAGGCGCCGCGGTGCTCCGTCAACGGAACGGAGTTCCGATTTTCGGGCTCTCCTTGGCAGGAAGGCGGGCTCGAACGGTGGGCGGGGAGGCGGGACCGCTCAGGCCTCGGCGAGCACGGCCGGGAGGTCGGAGAAGTCCGAGAAGATCCGGGCCGCGCCGGCCCGCAGCAGGTCGACCCCCGCGGGATCGTGATCCCAGTGCCCGCCGCCGGTGAAGCCCGCGACCTGCATGCCCGCGCTCCGCGCCGCGGTCACGCCCGGCACGCTGTCCTCGATCACCAGGCAGGCGGCGGGTTCGACGGCCATGCGGTCGGCGGCGAACAGGAACAGGTCGGGGAAGGGCTTGCCCCGCGCCACCTGTGCCGAGGAGAAGACGCGGTCGCCGAACAGCGGCAGCAGCCCGGTGAGGCTCAGGGAATGGCGCAGCCGCACCGGATCGCTGCTCGACGCCACACAGACCGGCGGATCCAGGGACGCCACCGCCTCGGCGACGCCGCGCATCGCCCGCAACTCCGCATCGAACAGCGCCAGCGTCTCCGCCTTGACGGTCTCGACGAAGTCCGGGGGCGCCGCGACCCCGTAATCGTGGGCGATGTGCCCCATGATCGACACCATGGAGGTGCCGGTGAAGCGCGCCCGCACGGTGGCGAGGTCGATCGCCACGCCGATGCGGTTGAGGTTGGCGGTGAGGCAGGCGAGGCTCAGGGGCTCGCTGTCGACCAAGACGCCGTCGCAATCGAAGATCACGAGGCCGAGTTTCGTCACGCGCGCGTCCAAGGCCGACCGTCCCACACGGCCTGCCGCCGCCGCGCGATCCTGTGGCACGGGCCCACCGCAGCGGCAACCGCACCGCGCCGGCGGGGCAGTCGGGCGCATCGGACGGGCGCGTCGGGCCGGCGGGCGCAGGTCGCGCTTGCACCGGGCGGTCCGCGCCCATACTCCCTGGCGGGCGTCCTCCGGCGGGCGCAGGCACGGCTCACACGGCAAGGCTGACCCCGCGATGCTCCGCTTCCTGGCCCGGGTCCTGGGTTTCCTGCTGATGGCCGGCGGCTTCGTGGCGCTGGTCTATGATGGCGCTCGCTCGATCGCCAACAACGGCCTGCGGGTGACGCCCCTCTCGGACGTGATCGCCACCCTGTTCAAGGACAGGGCGGGCGCGCTGCAGGGCAGCGTGGAGGGGGCGGCGCCCTGGCTCTGGCACATCCTCGGCCTGCCGCTCACCCTGGCGCCGGCCTCGCTGATCGGACTCGGGCTCGGCGCGGTGCTGCTCTGGCTCGGCCAGCCCGGTCGGGAGCCGATCGGCTTCCTGACGAAGCCCTGAGCGCTCGAAGCCTGAACGACCCTATCGGTCGCCGCGCGCGCCCCGCGCCTCGGCGAGCTCGCGCTTCAGCCGCGCGACCTCGGCGGTCAGCGCGTAGTGCTCGCTGACGTCGATCTGCGAGGCGAAGTAGTAGTTGACCCTGCCGTCCGCGTCCCGCACGGGCCCCACATACAGGGCGTTCTGAAAGGTCGAGCCGTCCCTGCGGTAGTTGAGGAGATCGATCCGGATGTCGGTCTCCCGGCGGATCGCCTCCCGCAGGCGCTCGACGGCCACGGGATCCGTCTCGGGCCCCTGGAGGAAGCGGCAGTTGCGGCCGGTGACCTCCATCCGGGTGTAGCCGGTGAGCTTCAGGAAGGAGTCGTTGGCGAAGACGATCGGGTTGTCGAACTGGCGCGGGTCGGTGACGATCATCGGCATCCGCGTCGCCCGGACGGCGGCAGCGAACGGATCGCCCGGGTGCGAATCCGCCTTCAGATTGTCCAGCACGCGGCTCGTGACGGCCCAGCCCGTCGCCATACGGTGTCTGCCCCTCATCCGGCGACACGGGGCCGCCATTTCCACCGGGGTACAAGCCGGAAATTGTGCGCGAGGTCCAGCCCCTCACTCCAGGTTTCATAACCGCGACGGCACCCCCGGCCTGTCAGAGGAAGCGCCGGCCGCTTCCGCGGTCCTGGTGCAAGCCCCATATCCGGTGCGAGCCCAGAAACCCGGAAGGCAAGCCGATGCTCCTGTTCCGCAAGCGTCCCGTGATGCCGAGCCCCGCGGAGGCCTTGCCGGGCCGGCCGACGCCACTCCCCACGTCCGAGGCCCACTTCGTCAACGGCAACCCGCTCAAGGGTCCCTATCCGCCGGGCACGGAGACGGTCGTGCTCGGGCTGGGCTGCTTCTGGGGGGCGGAGCGGCGCTTCTGGCAATTGCCCGCGGGCGTGTTCGTGACCGCGGTGGGCTACGCCGGCGGCTTCACCCCCAACCCCACCTACGAGGAGGTCTGCACCGGCCAGACGGGCCACAACGAGGTGGTTCTGGTCGCCTTCGATCCGGCGGTTCTGCCGCTGGAGGCGCTGCTGCGGACCTTCTTCGAGAGCCACGACCCGACCCAGGGCATGCGCCAGGGCAACGACGTCGGCACGCAGTACCGGTCCGGGATCTACACGAACAATCCCGAGCAGGAGGCGACCGCCCGGGCGGTGCGGGGGGCCTACGCCGAAGCGCTGCACGCCCGCGGCTTCCCGAACGTGACCACCGAGATCAAGCCCCTGGAGCACTTCTACTTCGCGGAGGGCTACCACCAGCAGTACCTCGCCAAGAACCCGGCGGGTTATTGCGGCCTGGGCGGCACCGGCGTCAGCTGCCCGGTCGGGACCGGCGTCGTCGCTTGATCTTCACGGGTTGCCGCCGGTCCGCGGCTGCGCGGCCGGTGCTGCCGGAGTCGGGACGTTGCCCGTCAGCGGCGGCGTGCTGTTCGGGCTGCGCAGCACGATCAGGACGCTGCCCAGGACCGAGAGGGCGACGGCGGTGGCGAGGAGGAGGAAGAGCCAGCGGGGCATCCCGGGGCGTTAGCACATCGGGACGACGGGACGAACAGCGTCCCGCCCTCTTCGCAGACCCTGCGACCCAGGCGCGCATTATTCGGGCGCGGGCGGTCCCGATCAGCGCGGGCGCGCCTCGCTCTGCCCGCGACGGCGGACCTCCGGGCCGGGCTACGGCGCCTTCAGAACGGCCCGGCAGGCGGCCGGGAGCGCGGCCATGGTCATGGCGGGCTTCGGCTTCGGCGCCACCTTCGGGGGCTTCGGGTGGAGCACGGCGTCCGAGAACCAGTAGCCGAGGTCGTCGCAGCCGTCGCCCGAGGGCGGCGCGCCCTGCGGCTGGCAATTCTCCTGGCCCTCCGGGCAGGAGAGCCGGATATGGTAGTGGTAATTGTGCCCGTACATCGGGCGCACCTTGGACATCCAGCGGCTGCCCGAGGCGTCGCGGCAGAGCGCCTTCTTGATCGCCGCGTTGACGAAGATGCGCTCGACCTCCGGCTGTTCCGCAGTGAGCTTGATCAACTGCAGATGAGTCGGCGTCCAGACCTGGGGGTCGATGTCGAGGCGGTCGGGGCGGACCATGTCGGTGGCCGAAGTCTCCTCGCGCTCCGCCCGGCTCATGCGGTGGCCGGGCATCGGCGTCAGCCAGACGTCGGCGTCGATGCCGATCTGGTGCGAGGCGTGGCCGGTGATCATCGGGCCGCCCCGGGGCTGGGCCATGTCGCCGACGAGCAGGCCGGGCCAGCCGACGCGGGCGGCCTTCTGCGAGAGGCGCTCGACGAAGTCGACGAGATAGGGGGTGCCCCACATCCGGTTGCGGGAGGGGCGCATGACCTGCCAGTTCGGCCCGTCCAGAGGCAGGGCCTCGCCCCCGGAGAAGCAGCCTTTGGCGTAGAAGCCGTAGATGTGCGCCGGCCCGGCGGAGCCCCGGGTGACGCGCCCGAACAAGGCCTTGGCGGGCGTCGAGGGCGCGTCCGGATGCTCCAGCGGCGGCAGCGGCTTCGGGTTGACGCTGCCGCGGTCCTGGGCCTGCGCGGCGACGGGCAGGAGCAGGACGGCGAGCGCGAAGCTCGGGGCGATACGCGGCATCGGCATGCGGGGGCTGTTCGTCCTGCTGGAGGGTCGAGCGCGGGCGCGCACCGGAACGTCGCCTGCCGCCGGGGCGTTTTTCGGGCAGCCAGGCCGTGTGCGCAGGTTCGGCAGCGACGGGACAGGGAGGCGACGATGACGGCGATCGGTCAACCCCCCGGGGGAGGGGCGCGACCCGGAAACCCCGCACCCTGATCGCCAGCGACCGGGTCATCGGGACGGACGTCCGCCGGCCGGACGGGACCCGGATCGGCCGCATCGAGCGGCTGATGCTCGACAAGGCCACCGGCCGGGTCGCCTACGCGGTGATGAGCTTCGGCGGCTTCCTGGGCCTCGGCGAGGAGTTCCACACGCTGCCCTGGTCGATGCTGCGCTTCGAGCCGCATCGGGACGCCTACGTGGTCGACATCACCGAGGAAAAGCTGCGCGCCGCCCCCGCCTGCACGACGGAGGGCACCGATCCGGCCGAGGACGGCGCCTGGGAGGAGCAGATCCACCGCTACTACGACGCCGCACCCTACTGGGGGATCTGAGATCCGCCCCGGCTCTCAGTGCTGGCGGCGGGTCACCGGTCCGCACCAGCCCGGCAGGTAGTCGGCGTCCTTGGACTTGGCGAGGGACATCGCCGTCTCCAGCGCGGCATCGAAGTCGTGCTCGATGCGCTTCCCCTTGATGTTCCGCCGCAGGAAATCGGCCCACAGGAACTCGCTGAACGGTGTGGTGTCCTTGGCGAAGCCGCCGGCCCGGCGCAGCTCGCCGGCGAGGCTGCGATAGGGATCGTCGAGGAGGGCATCCACCGATTTCGGGATGTCCTTGAACTGTCGGCGCACGCCCTCGGCATCGTAGGGATGCGTCCACGATTTGTGGTCGCACACCGTCCAGAAGGCATCCTTGTCGAGGTAGTGCAGGTCGGCCACCACGGTGACGAGCACGCTCTCGACGCCCTCCTCGTACAGGGCGCGGGAGAGGTGGTGATGATCGATGATGTAGTGGTGCTTCTTGGGGCCGAGCAGGGTCGGCATCATGTGGGCGCCGAGGAATTCCTTCTTCTTCTCGCCGTCATATTCCTGCCAACGCCGCCGCTTCTCCGCCACCTCCCGGTAGCCGACCGTCATCTGCGTCGGGCGCAGCTCCGCGATCGGGAGTGTCTTGAGCAACGGCTCTCGGTTGGCCATGGGCTGTCCTTCCTGCGTGGATTTGTCACGCAGATGTCACAGGCCGCCGGGGATCAGAAGTCCGGAGCGGTCGGGGCGCGCTCACGTTTCCGGTATCGGGCCGGCGCGCACCGCCTCCAGGACGAACACGCGGATCGCCGAGGACAGGTTCTGGCCGCCGCGCCCGGCATCGATCGTCCCGACCAGCGCCTGAACCGATTGGCCCCGGGCCTCGGCGATATCCCGCAGCGCCACCCAGAACGGATCCTCCAGGGACACGCTGGTCCGGTGGCCGGCGATCATCACGGAGCGCTTGGTCACGCCTGCGCTCATGCGGAGATGGCCCTGCGGGTCGCGCGGCCCGTCTTCGCGCGCGGAGCGTCCCGGCCCGGCGCGGGGCGGCGAAGGGCGGCGTCGCGCCGCCGGATCGCGACACTCCGCCGGCGTGGGCGGCCGGGCCGGCCGGACTGCGACGGCCTCATCCCGCCGGATCGGGATCCGGCTCGTTCCGCTCCAGGCGGTGGCCCTCGTGGCGCTCGGTCTCCATTGCCTTGCGCCGCTGCTGGAGGGTCTTGGCCTTCTTCGGCCGGCCGAAGGCGATGCGGTTGGTCTCGGCCTGCGCGTCGGCCTCGGCGCGAGCCTTCGCCTTCCGGACCTGACGCAGGTTGATGATCTCGGCCATGGATCGCCTCCCAGTGTCCCGCCTCCGGCGCGAGGGAGCCCGCGCCGGCCCGTCCCCAACGATCAGTCGGCGCTGGGCGCCAGCATGGTCTCCGGCCGGACCACGCGCTCGAACTCCGCCTCGGTCACGTAGCCGAGCCGCAGGGCCTCCTCCTTGAGGGTGGTGCCGTTCTTGTGCGCGGTCTTGGCGATCTCGGCGGCCTTGTCGTAGCCGATCGAGGGGGCGAGCGCGGTCACCAGCATGAGCGAGCGGCTCACCAGGTCGGCGATCTTGTCCTCGTTGGCCTTGATGCCGACCACACAATTGTCGGTGAAGCTCACCGCCGCGTCGGCGAGCAGCCGGATCGACTGCAGCACCGCGTTGGCGATCACCGGCTTGAACACGTTGAGCTCGAAATTGCCCTGGGAGCCCGCGAAGCTCACGGTGGTGCCGTTGCCGATCACCTGGGCGCAGACCATGGTCAGCGCCTCGCACTGGGTCGGGTTGACCTTGCCGGGCATGATCGAGGAGCCGGGCTCGTTCTCGGGCAGGGACAGCTCGCCGAGGCCGGAGCGCGGCCCCGAACCGAGGAAGCGGATGTCCTGGGCGATCTTGAACAGGCCGGCGGCGAGCGCCGACAGCGCGCCCTGCGTGAACACCAGGGCGTCGTGGGTGGCCAGCGCCTCGAACTTGTTGGCGGCGCTCGTGAACGGCAGGCCGGTCAGCTCCGCAACCTTGGCGGCGAAGCGGTCGGCGAATTCCGGATGCGCGTTGAGGCCGGTGCCGACCGCCGTGCCGCCCTGGGCGAGCGCCAGCACCCCCGGCAGGGTCGCGGCGACGCGCGATCCGCCCAGCGCCACCTGCGCGACGTAGCCGGAGAACTCCTGACCCAGCGAGACCGGCGTCGCGTCCTGCAGATGGGTCCGGCCGATCTTGACGATCGCGTCGAACGCCTGGGCCTTGGCGTCGAGGGCCGCGTGCAGGTGGCTCAGGGCCGGCAGGAGGCGTCCCTGGATCTCGCGCGCCACCGCGATGTGCATGGCGGTCGGGAAGGTGTCGTTCGAGGACTGGCCGCGGTTGCAATGGTCGTTCGGATGGACCGGCGACTTGCCGCCGCGCTGGCCCCCGAGCCGCTCGTTGGCGAGGCTCGCGATCACCTCGTTGGCGTTCATGTTCGACTGGGTGCCCGAACCGGTCTGGTAGATGACGAGGGGGAACTCGTCGTCGTGGCGGCCCTCCACCACCTCGGCCGCGGAGGCCGCGATCGCCTCGGCGAGCCGCGGTTCGAGGGCGCCGAGGTCCTGATTCACCAGGGCGGCGGCCTGCTTCACGAGGCCCAGCGCGTGCACCAGCGGCGCCGGCATCCGGTCGGTGCCGATCTTGAAGTTCTGGATCGAGCGCTGGGTCTGCGCGCCCCAGTAACGATGGGCCGGGACCTCGATCGGGCCGAACGTGTCGGACTCGGTGCGGGTGGCGGTCTCGGTGGGCGACATCGTGGCCTCTACGTCTGGTGCAGTGCGGTGCCTACTTAAATGAGCCGTGGGGGAATCGCGATGCCGGTTTTCCCGGCGTGCCGACAAGGGCGGAGCTCTGTTTCCGCCGGACAAGGAGCCGATGAGCGCGACGATCGATCTCTCCGAGCCCGCCACCCGGTTTCGCCCCGCCGTGCCGCCGCCGCTGACGGAGCCGCTGGGCCTGTTCGAGTTCCTGCGGGCCGCGCGGAAGAATCCGATCACCACCTGGATGGACGCGCATTTCAAGCTCCCGGTCGTGGCGGCCGACGGTGCGATGGGCCGGATCACCGTGGTGAGCGACCCGGCGTTGATCCGCTACCTGCTGATCGAGAATGCCGACGGCTACCGGAAGGACGACCTCCAGCGGCGTGTGCTCGCCCCGGGCCTCGGGAATGGCCTGCTCAGCGCCGAGGGCGACGAGTGGCGGCTCCAGCGCCGGACCCTGGCGCCGATCTTCAACGCCCGCACCGTCCAGGGCTTCTCCGAGGCGATGAACGCCGCGGGCGCCCGCCTCGGTCGCCGCCTCGCCCGTCGGGCCGGCAAGCAGGTCGACGTCGCCCTCGAGATGACCCGCGTCACGCTGGACGTTCTGGAGCGGACGATCTTCACCCACGGGCTTCCGAGCGATCCGGACGCGCTGGGCCGCGCGATCACGCGCTTCCTGGAGGCGGTGGGGCCGATCGATCCCCTCGACGTGTTCGGCGTACCGGACTTCGTGCCGCGGATCGGCCGCCTCCGTGCCCGCCCGGCGGGGCGGTTCTTCGCCGAGGTGGTCGATGAGCTGATCGCGCGGCGCAAGACCCTGATGGAACGGGGCGAGGCGCCCCGCGACCTGCTGACGCTGCTGCTGGCCGCGCAGGACCCCGAGACCGGCACCGGCCTCTCGGACTTGGCCGTGAAGGCCAACATCGTCACCTTCATCGCGGCCGGTCACGAGACGACGGCCAATTCCCTGACCTGGACGCTCTACTGCCTGTCGCAGGATCCCACCGCGCAGGCGCGGATCGAGGCGGAGGTCGACGCGGCGGGGCCAGGGGATTTCGCCGCGGAGCGCCTGCCCTTCACCCGGGCCGTGATCGAGGAGGCGATGCGGCTGTTCCCGCCGGTGCCGTTCCTCAGCCGTCAGGCGGTCCGGGACGATCGGCTGGGCCGGATCAAGGTGCCGCGGGGCTCGCTGGTCCTGATCGCCCCCTGGGTGCTTCACCGTCACCAGCTGCTGTGGGAGGACCCGGAGGCCTTCGTGCCGGAGCGCTTCCTGCCCGAGAACCGGGACGCGATCGCGCGCTTCGCCTACCTGCCTTTCGGGGCGGGTCCGCGCGTCTGCATCGGCCAGAGCTTCTCGATCCAGGAGGCGGTGATCGTGCTGGCCCACGTGGTCCGGGCGGTGCGGTTCCGCCTGCCGGCCGATCATCCGCCGGTCACGCCCCTCCACCGGGTGACGCTGCGGCCGGAGCACGGGTTGCGGATGGAGGCCGCGGCGCGGAGCTAGGGCCGGGCTCGGCCGGAGCGTCACCGTGCCGGACGGCGCCGTATCGCGGCCGACGCGCGAGGCCGAAACTCCGGTTTGCCGAGGCTTGCGTCAGCGGATCAATCCTCCGGACGCGGGGATCGGATCACGCGCCGACCCATCGGAGGCCGGGCGCTCGCCGCAGGCAGCCGTGTCCCCCATCATCGGCACGCAGTCCGGATGCCGCTAAGCGGGGATCGAGCACCGCGATTCGGATCGTCGCGATGGCCGACGCCTTCAGCCGGGGCGAGACCCGCGTGAGGCCCTCGTTGACGCGCTTGGCACGGTGATTCCGCTCAGCGACCGACGGCCTCGGCTGCGCGAGCGCGTCGTCCGCCGTGTGACCCCCCGGCCGTCGCGTCGGGCCGGGGACAGGTCAGCTCTTCTTCCGGAACGCGTCCAGGCTCACGACTTCGGCGCTGCCCTCCTCGCCCTCCTTCTTGGCGGCGGGACGGGGGGCCTTCTCATCGGACTTGTCAGACTTGGCGGGTTTCTCACCCTGGGCCGCAGGGGCCGGAAGGCCCTTCGGGGGGCTCGAACCGATCGTGGCCAGCCCGGAACTCTTGGGCCGCACCTCGCCGGGCTCGGAGCCGGCTCCGCGCGGACCCGGCTTGGCCGGCGCGGCATTGGCCTCCTCCGGCGTCTCGCCGGCCTCGCTGAGGTCGAACTTCAGGCCGAACTGCACGGAAGGATCGAAGAAGCCCGACAGCGCGTCGAACGGGACCAGCAGTCGCTCCGGGACCCCCGAGAAGGACAATCCGACCTCGAAGGCATGCTCGGTGACGTTCAGGTCCCAGAACTGGTGCTGCAGGACGATCGTCATGTCCTGCGGGTACTTCTCCCGCAGGGCCTGCGACATTCGCACGCCGGGCGCCTCGGTGCGGAATGAGACGTAGAAGTGGTGCTCGCCCATGAGCCCTTCGCGGGCTGCGTCGGTCAGCACCTTGCGCACGACGCCGCGAAGGGCGTCCTGCACCAGGAGGTCGTAGCGGATCAGGTCGTCTGCCATCTGCGGTCGCGCTCTAGCCCGGTCTGCCCGGCGCCCCGCCGCGGATGGCTGGACCGAGGAATTGATGTGACGGCTTCCGTTGCCAGGTGCCTGCCTACCCCGCCTGTCCGGTGCGACCCGGCAGGACTTCAAGTCGCGGTCTCGGAGCCGCTTACGCGGCCGCCGCCACCGCAGCAAAGTTGTCGTTGGCAACTGTTGCAAAGGCCCGATAACGGCGGAACCATGCCGAGCGAAAGCTCAACCTTTACGCCCTCGTCGATCCTACTTCGCCCCCGCCGAAGCCCAGGCTTCCGATCATGCGCCTTGCGGCAGCATGTCCTGGGCTCGGGTGGAGGCGCCGGGTACCGCCCCCGGGTCCGATAGGTTTATTGCGAAGAACGTTTATCGCCATAGCCGGCCTCGCGACCGGCACCCGAGATATAGAGGGGATCGGTCCGGTTTTGAAGCCCGATCGTGTCGCGCCGCCGCCTCATTTGAAGCCTCCGGGCGAGGCTGTTGCCGGAAGTGCGCAGTCGCGCGCGCCCGCCTCCGATCGCCGGGGCGTTCCCGGCCGCCTCTGGACGGCGACGTGGCAGCTCGGGGCCCTGGTGGCCCTCGTGGTCCTCTACCTCGGTGCCGCCAGCCTGCTCGCGCTGGTCGCCGTGCGGGTCGGGTTCGACCTGTGGAAGGGGATCGACCCGTTCCTGCCCCCGGAGCAGCGCCCGTTCATCGGCGCGGTGGAGCTCGCCCACCGGGCCTTCGCCATCGATGCCCTGCGCCAAGTCTTCCTCGCCGCCCTCGTGCTCGGCGGCGCGTGGTGGCAGGACCGGACCGGCTGGCGGCGGCGCCTCGCCCTGGACCGCGAGCGCCTGAACGGAATGCGGCCGGTCGCGCTGCTGGCGCTTCTGCTCGTCTGGCCGGTGCTGCACATCGCCTGGGTCACCGGCACGGCCGAGCTGTTCGGGGCGAGCTTCGGGCAGCACGTCCGGCTGTCGCCGTTCATGAGCCAGGCCGCGGTGGCGGCGTGGCTCGCCTACCTGGCGATCCTGGCTCCGGTGGCCGAGGAGCTGCTCCTGCGCGGCGAGGCCTTCGCCCGCGCGCAGGCCGCGGTGGGCCCCCTGGCGGCGATCCTGGTCACCGCCCTCATCTTCGCGGCCGCCCACGTCTCGTCCTGGGGGCTGGCCCGGCCGGTCTCGCTGCTGCCCCTGGCCCTGGCGCTCGGCTGGCTGCGCTGGCGCACCGGCCGGCTCTGGCCCGGCATCGCCCTGCACGGCTGGTCGAACCTCGCGTTGGTGACGTACCTGCTCTGGCCGGCCTGAGTCCGCCGCCGGGCGTGACGGCGGTGGACAGATGTCGGCGACGAACTTGCCGTGCGGGCCGCCGACGCGCAGGAATGGCCGATGGACGCTTACCAGGACCTGCTCCGGCGCATCCTCGACGAGGGCGCGGCCAAGGATGACCGCACCGGCACCGGGACGCTCTCGGTGTTCGGCCACCAGATGCGCTTCGACCTGTCGGCGGGCTTCCCGCTCGTCACGACGAAGCGGCTGCACCTGCGCTCGATCATCCACGAACTGCTCTGGTTCCTGGCCGGCGACACCAACGTGGCCGCCCTGCGGGCGAACGGGGTGACGATCTGGGACGAGTGGGCCGACGAACGCGGCGACCTCGGTCCGGTCTACGGCCGGCAGTGGCGGTCCTGGGAGAAGCCGGGCGGCGGCACCGTCGACCAGATCGCCTGGGTCCTCGACGAGATCCGGCGCAATCCCGATTCCCGTCGCCTGATCGTCTCGGCCTGGAATCCGGCCGATCTCGACCGGATGGCGCTCGCCCCCTGCCACTGCCTGTTCCAGTTCTACGTGAGCGACGGCCGCCTCTCGTGCCAGCTCTACCAGCGCTCGGCCGACGCCTTCCTGGGCGTGCCGTTCAACATCGCGAGCTACGCGCTCCTGACCCACATGATCGCCCAGGTGACCGGTCTCGGGGTCGGCGACTTCGTCCACACCTTCGGCGACGCGCATCTCTACCGGAACCACATGGAGCAGACGCGCACCCTGCTGAGCCGGACCCCGCGTCCGTTGCCGCAACTGCGGCTCAATCCGGAGGTGCGCGACCTCTTCGCGTTCCGGTACGAGGATATCGTCATCAAGCAGTACGACCCGCACCCGGCCATCGCGGCCCCGGTGGCGGTATGACGCCGCGCGTGGCGCTGGTGGTGGCCGTCGCCCGCAACGGCGTGATCGGCCGCGACAACGGCCTTGCGTGGCACCTGTCCAGCGACCTGAAGCGGTTCAAGGCCCTGACCCTGGGCAAGCCGATGCTGATGGGCCGGCGCACCTGGGACTCGATCGGCCGGCCGCTGCCGGGGCGCCGGACCCTGGTCCTCACCCGCGATCGCGGCTTCCGGGCCGAGGGCGCCGAGGTCGTCCACGGCTGGGACGCCGCGCTGGCCGCCACGTCCGGCGCGGAGCTGATGGTGGTCGGCGGCGCAGAGATCTACGCGCTGGCGCTCCCGCACGCCGACCGCCTCCACCTCACCGAGGTCGAGGCCGAGCCGGACGGCGACGTGCGATTCCCCGACTTCGACCGGGCGCACTTCCGCGAGGCCTTCCGCGAGGCGCATCCGGCCGGCCCGCGCGACGAGCACGCCTTCACGTTCATCGACTGGGAGCGCGTGCGCTGAGGCGCGCCGCCGCGGTTGCCTTTGCCGCCCCGCGTGCCCACCTGCCAGCCTTGACAGCACGGGGCGCGCGCCCGCAGGTGCCTGTCGGGTGTGCGCTCGGGCGGAGCGCGCGTTTGGCGGGAAGATGCGTGCGCACAGGCTCTTAGGCCATCGATCGGGCAGGGTCGCGCCGAGGCCGACCCGGCGGGTCGGGACTAGGTGGGCGAGCGTGGCCGTTCAGGCAGGGGGCGCGGGTCGGAAGCAGGACCGGGCGCGGACAGGCGGGAGACGACGGCTAGGATGCCTTGGAGCAATCAGAGCGGCGGCGGGGGCCCTTGGGGCCGGCCCGGCGGCAACGGCGGCGGTCCCTGGGGTGGTGGCGGCGGTGGCGGTGGCGGCAAGACGCCGCCCAACCTCGAGGACCTGCTCCGGCGTGGGCAGGACCGCCTGCGCAACCTGATCCCGGGCGGCGGCGGTAGCGGCGGCTACGGTGGCGGCGGCTCGACCGGCCTCGGGGGCGGCCGCAGCGCGGCGGTGATCGCGTCCCTCGCCCTGGCGATCTGGCTCGCCACGGGCTTCTACACCGTCTACCCGCGGCAGGTCGGCATCGAGACGATCTTCGGCCGCTACATCGGCACCAAGGGCGAGGGCCTGCGCTACAACTTCCCCTACCCGATCGGCGGCGTGGTGAAGCCGGATGTCGGCTCCCAGAACTCGATCCAGATCGGCTTCCGCTCCGGCCCCGGCGGCCAGGGCCGCAACCGCGACGTTCCGGACGAGAGCCTGATCCTCACCGGCGACGAGAACATCGTCGATCTCGACTTCGAGGTGCAGTGGCGGATCAACCCGCTGAAGGCCTCCGACTTCGTGTTCAACCTCCAGAATCCGGAGGGCACCATCAAGGCGATCTCCGAGAGCGCGATGCGCGAGGTGATCGGCCGCCGCAACATCCAGGCGATCCTGACCAACGAGCAGTCGAGCATCGCCCAGGAGGTCAAGGAGATGGTCCAGAAGGCGCTCGACGAGTACGGCGCCGGCGTGCGCATCGAGGTGGTGCAGCTCGTCTCGGTCAACCCGCCGCCGGAGGTGCGCCCCGCCTTCATCGACGTGAACGCCGCCCAGCAGGACGCCGACACGGCGCAGAACGAGGCCAAGACCTACGCCAGCCGCGAGGTGCCGCAGGCCCGGGGTAAGGCCTCCCAGATCGTCCAGCAGGCCGAAGCCTACCGGACCAAGGCGACCGCCGACGCCACCGGCCAGGCGGCGCGCTTCAGCGAGGTCTACGCCTCCTACAAGGCCGCCCCGGCGATCAGCCGCGAACGGATCTTCCTGGAGACGATGGAGAAGGTTCTGGGCTCCGTGAACAAGGTGATCATCGACCAGAACGGGACGCAGCCCGGGACGGCTGCGGCGGCCGGCGTGCTGCCGGTGCTGCCGCTCTCCGAGTTCGGCCCCCGCGCCCAGACCCAGACGGGAGCCGCCCGATGAAACAGGCTCTTCGCACCGGCCTGATCGCCGTCGCGGCGATCGTCGCGATCGGGCTCTACGCCTCGATCTTCACCGTCGGCCAGATGCAGCAGGCCCTGGTCCTGCAGTTCGGCCGCGTCCGCGCCGTGCTCAACGCCACCGGCGAGGAGAAGCCCGGCCTCTACTTCAAGATCCCGTTCATGGAGAACGTGGTCATCTTCGACAAGCGGGTGCTCGACCTCGACCTGCCGGTCCAGACGGTACTCACCGCCGACCGGCAGAACCTGGAGGTGGACGCCTTTGCCCGGTACCGGATCCTCGATCCGCTGCGCTTCTATCAAGCGGTCGGCAACAAGGAGCTGGCGAACCAGCGCCTGGCGAGCTTCACCAATTCCGGGCTGCGCAACGTGCTGGCCCGCTCGACCCGCGACGCCATCGTCAAGACGGATCGCGGTCAGCTGATGCACCAGATCCAGGAGGACGTGAACCGGCAGGCCAAGGCGCTCGGCATCGAGATCGTGGACCTGCGCATGACCCGGGTCGATCTGCCCGCACAGAACTCGGCCGCAGTCTACAAGCGGATGAAGACCGAGCGCGAGCGCGAGGCGGCCGACATCCGCGCCAACGGCGACCAGATCGCCGCCACGATCCGCGCCAAGGCCGACCGGGAGGTGACGGTGATCCTGGCCGAGGCGACGCAGAAATCCGAGCAGCTGCGCGGCCAGGGCGACGCCGACAAGAACCGGATCCTCGCGGAGGCGTTCGGCCAGGATGCGGACTTCTTCAGCTTCTACCGCTCCATGCAGGCCTACGAGGTGGGGCTGAAGGGATCGGATACGCGCCTGGTGATCAGCCCGAGTTCGGACTTCTTCCGCTACTTCAGCGATCCGCAGGGCCGGGCGGCGGCCTCTTCGGCGGCCCCCCGCAACCCGCGCGGACCCGCGGATCCGAGCGCGACCACCGGTTCGACGACCGGGGCGGCGCGCTGATCGACCGCGTGTTGGCGCCATGGCGCCGGCGGACTACCTTGCGCGACAATGAGCGGGCCCCGATCTCGGATCGCGGGCCCGTAAATCGGGAGACGCGTTCTTGAAGAGGTCGATCATGTACCCCGTCGCGAGCGCCCCTGGGGCGCCCATCGGCCGCGCCAAGGCGCAACCCCGCTCCCGCGCCCGCGCGCTGATGGCCTCGATCCTGGTCGGCGCGTCCGTGGCCACCGCCGCCCTGCCGGTTCCGGCCTTCGCCAAGGGGCCGGCCTCCCTGGCCGACCTCGCCGATCAGGTCACCGACGCGGTGGTGAACATCTCGGCCTCCACGACGGTCGAGGCGCGCAGCAGCCGCGCCGGGCCGCAGGTCCCCCCGGGTACGCCCTTCGAGGATCTGTTCGAGGAGTTCTTCAACCGTCGCGGCGGCCGCGGCGGTGGCGGTGGCGGTGGCGGAGAGCGGGGCGAGAGCGACGCGCCGCGCCAGCAGCGCAAGTCCAATTCCCTGGGCTCCGGCTTCATCATCGATGCCTCCGGCATCGTGGTGACCAACAACCACGTTATCGGCGACGCGAACGACATCCAGGTCATCCTGCACGACGGCACCAAGCTGAAGGCCGAGATCGTCGGCAAGGATCCGAAGATCGACCTCGCGGTGCTGCGGGTGAAGCCGACGGCCGAGCGGCCCCTGAAGGCCGTGCCGTTCGGCGATTCCGACAAGATGCGGCCGGGCGACTGGGTCATCGCCATCGGCAACCCGTTCGGGCTCGGCGGCTCGGTCTCGGCCGGCATCGTCTCGGCCCGGGGCCGGAACATCGAGTCCGGACCGTACGACAACTACATTCAGACCGACGCGGCCATCAACAAGGGCAATTCGGGCGGTCCGCTGTTCAACATGGACGGTGAGGTGATCGGCATCAACACCGCCATCCTGTCGCCCACCGGCGGCTCGGTGGGCATCGGCTTCGCGGTGCCGTCGGGGACGGCCAAGCCCGTGATCGACCAGCTCCGCGACTTCGGCGAGGTTCGCCGGGGCTGGCTCGGCGTGCGCATCCAGAACGTCGATGACGCCACCGCGGAGGCCCTCAACCTGAAGGGTGGGCCGCGGGGGGCCCTGGTGGCCGGCGTCGACGAGAAGGGCCCGGCTAAGACCGCCGGCATCGAGGTCGGCGACGTGATCCTGAAGTTCAACGGCGCCCCCGTGAAGGCCTCGGGCGACCTGCCGCGCATCGTCGCCTCCACGCCGGTCGGCCAGAAGGTCGACGTGGTCGTCATGCGCAAGGGCGAGGAGGTGACGAAGCCCGTCACCCTCGGCCGTCTGGAGGACGGCGACAAGCCCCAGCTCGCCAACCTGCGCCAGCCGGAGCCCGAGAGCGCGACCCGTCAGGCGCTCGGTCTCAACCTCTCCGGCATGACCGACGACCTGCGCAAGAAGTACTCGATCAAGGACACCGTGAAGGGCGTGGTCGTGACCCGCGTCGATCCGAACTCGACGGCGGCCGACAAGCGGATCCAGCCCGGCGAGGTGATCGTCGAGGTCGGCCAGGAGGCGGTCAACACTCCGGCGGACGTGACCAAGCGGGTCGACACCCTGAAGAAGGACGGCCGCAAGTCGGTCCTCTTGCTGGTGGCGGGCGCCACGGGCGACGTGCGCTTCGTGGCGATCGGGCTGGACTGAGCGCCGTCAGGCGCGCGATCGAGGGCCGTCGCTTCGCGGGGAGCGGCGGCCTTTCCTGTGTTCAGGGCACGCCGCCTGGACGCGGCGCCACGGGGCGGCATACGGGTGCCGCGGGTCGGTGCGGCTCGGACGATCCGCGATCCGTGACGGCCGTCGCCTTCGATACCCCGAAATTCGCCCCCGCCCCGGTGAGAAGGCGAGGCTGCCGCCCGGGCCGGACGAGGGCTTGGCCGACGCGCAAGTGGATGTCGCCGACTGCCCTCCCGCTACGATGGCCCACATCCGCGATGTTCAGGTCGACACGGGCATCTCGACACGTGCAGATCGACATCCGGATCGTGTGGAGCGACATCGAGGCCGTGAAAGGCGCCGGCGCCTCCGCGGAGGACGAGACGGTGGGCTGGCTCATGGGGACGCACGGCCGTCAGACCCGGGCGGTTCCGGGGGCGGTCATCGCCCCGCCTCGCCCCCTGCGCTGAGCGCTCACCCCACGAACTCCGCCGCCGCGTAGCCCTGCAGGTACAGGAGCGCGGTGAGGTCGCTGTGCTCGACCCGGACCCGCGCCGCGGCCGCGACCGCGGGCTTCGCCCGGAACGCCACGCCGAGGCCGGCCTCGCTCAGCATGTCGAGATCGTTGGCCCCGTCGCCCACCGCGAGGGTCTCGGCGGCCCCGAGGCCCAATTGGCCGCGCAGGGCGATCAGCGTCGCGCGCTTCTCGGCCTTCCCGACGATCGGGGACTCGACGACTCCGGTGAGCCGCCCGTTCGCCACGCCGAGCACGTTGGACCGGTGCTCGTCGAAGCCAATCATCGCGGCGATCGGGCCGGTGAAGACGGTGAAGCCGCCCGAGACCAGGCAGGTATGGGCGCCGTGCGCCCGCATCGTCCGCACCAGCGTGCGGCCGCCCGGGGTCAGGGTCAGGTGCTCGGCGATCAGTCCGTCGACCGCGCCGACCGGGATGTCCTTCAGGAGCGCCACGCGCTCGCGCAGGGCCGGCTCGAAGGCGATCTCGCCGCGCATCGCCCGCTCGGTGATCGCCGCGACATGGTCCTTGAGGCCGAGCGTCCCGGCGAGCTCGTCGATGCATTCCTGCTCGATCATGGTGGAATCCATGTCGGCCAGGAACAGGCGCTTGCGCCGGTGCGCGTCGGCGGGAAGCACCGCGAGATCGACCGGCTCGCCCGCGAGGGCCGTGCGCAGCCTCTCCGCGAGGGACGCCGCCGCGGCGGGCTCGCCCGGCACCAGCAGCTCGGCGGCGACTTCCCCGTGCAGGATCCGGGGCTGATGCTCCGTCCGCAGCACGGCGCGGGACTCGGCCAGGACCGCGTCGGTGATGGACGGCCGATCCGGGTTTGCTATCAGGACCGCGACCAGCATCGTGGAGGTACGCCTTGCCAGACCGGGAGGAGGCCGGGGGGCGCCCGGCCGCGATCCTCATCGCAGGGCCCACCGCGTCGGGCAAGTCGGCGCTCGCCGCGCGGCTGGCCCGACGGCACGAGGGCGTGGTGATCAACACCGATTCGATGCAGGTCTACGCGGACCTGCGCCGCCTGACCGCCCGGCCCGACCCGGACGAGGAGGCGCGGGTGCCCCACAGGCTCTATGGCCATGTCGACGGCGCCGTGAACTACTCCGTGGGGCATTTCTCGCGGGACGCGGCGGCGCTGCTGGGGACGCTCGGCGGGCGCTTGCCGGTCTTCGTGGGCGGCACGGGCCTGTATTTCCGGGCGCTGGAGCAGGGGTTCTCGGAGTTGCCGCCGGTCCCCGAGCCGGTGCGCGCGCAGGTGCGGACCGAGGCCGAGGGACGACCGACCGCAGCGCTCCACGCCGAACTCGCCCGGCACGACCCCGAGGGCGCCGCCCGCCTGCGCCCGAGCGACCGGATGCGGGTGATGCGCGCCCTGGAAATCTTTCTCGCCACAGGCCGGCCGATCGCCAGCTTCTACGGCGATCCGGTCCCCGGCCCGCTCGCCGGCTGGACGCTCGACAAGATCTTCCTGGCGCCCGACCGCGCGGTGCTGCGCGCCCGCATCGACACCCGCTTCCGGGCGATGATCGCTGCGGGCGCCCTGGACGAGGTCGCCCGTCTGCGCGCCCGAAACCTCGATCCATTGCTGCCGGTGATGCGGGCCCACGGCGTGCCGGGCCTGATCGCCCATCTCGACGGGGCGATCGATCTGGAGGCGGCGATCACCCGCGGGCAGGCGGATACGCGGGCCTATGCGAAGCGCCAGTTCACGTGGTTCCGCCACCAGATGGGGACGGGCTGGCGCTGGCTCGATCCAGAGGCTGCGGCGGGCGACGCGCTACTGTGACGGGTGAGCCCGATCCGCCGGGCGGAGCGGGCTCACCCGTCACCGGCCCTAGGCTGGGTCTTCATCTCCAGTGCGGGCGGGGGACAGGGCGAGGGAGCAAGTCCTTCCGGAAGTGCCCCCACCGCCCGCGCGCTCACGGAAGAGCACGAAAGAGCCGGTATGGCGCGTCTCGCCCCCGCGCCGCGGCCCGGGGCGACGCTTCAGCGCTCCAGGCGCGCCACCAAGCTCGACGTGTCCCAGCGGTTGCCGCCCATGGCCTGGACCTCGGCGTAGAATTGATCGACCAGGGCTGAGACCGGCAGCTTGGCGCCGTTGCGGCGGGCCTCGTCCAGCAGGATGCCGAGATCCTTGCGCATCCAATCCACGGCGAAGCCGAAATCGAACTTGCCCTGGTTCATGGTCTTGCCGCGGTTCTCCATCTGCCAGGAGCCGGCGGCCCCCTTGGAGATCACGTCGAGCACGGCCTCCACGTCGAGGCCGGCGCGCTTGGCGAAGTGGACGCCCTCGGAGAGGCCCTGGACGAGGCCGGCGATGCAGATCTGGTTGACCATCTTGGTGAGCTGGCCGGAACCCGCCGGGCCCATCAGCCGGCAGGCGCGGGCGAACGAGCCGATCGCGCCCTCGACCTTGGCGTAGGTCGCCGGATCGCCGCCGCACATCACGGTGAGCACGCCGTTCTCGGCGCCGGCCTGGCCGCCGGAGACCGGCGCGTCGACGAAGCCGAGTCCCTTGGCGTCCGCCGCGGCGGCGAGCTCCCGGGCGACCTCGGCGGAGGCCGTGGTGTGGTCGACGAAGATCGCGCCGGGCTTCATGCCGGCGAGCGCGCCGTCCTCGCCCAGCACGACGCTGCGCAGGTCGTCGTCGTTGCCCACGCAGGCGAACACGATCTCGGCGCCCTCGACGGCCTGCCGGGGCGTGGGCGCGTGGGCGCCGCCGTAGGTCTTCACCCAGGCCTCGGCCTTGGGCGTGGTGCGGTTGTAGACGGTGACGTCGTGGCCACCCTTCTTGGCGAGGTGTCCGGCCATGGGGCCGCCCATCACGCCAAGACCCAGGAATGCGACCTTCGCCATTGTTGTGCGCTCCTCGCAGGCCCGGTCGGCGCCGGCGCCCTTCCTTCGCTCACGGCAGGCGGCGACAAGACCCGGCCGCCGGTTCGTGAGAGTGATCGGGGCCGTGCCGAAGACCGGACGTGACAGATCGGGCATCGTGCCGCCGCCGACGCTGCATCACAGCTCGGATCGCTTGCGTCAACGTCGGACCAATAGGATAAACCGCCCGTGTAGCCCGGGACCCGCGAGTCCCAGCCGGAGCCCCCGCGGCCCCGCGCGCGAGGTGGTCGGTCAGGGAGTGGGACATGGGTTCGGCGATCGGCAGGCATGGGCCCTGGGCCCTCGTGGGGGCACTCGGCGCCGCGGCTCTGGCGATCGTGGCGAGCCAGCGGGGCGAGACCATCAACGCCCTCTGGATCGTGGTCGCGGCGGTCTGCACCTACCTGATCGCCTACCGCTACTATTCCCAGTTCATCGCCGACAAGGTGATGCGCCTCGACCCCAAACGCCTGACCCCGGCGGTCCGCCACAATGACGGGCTCGACTACGTCCCCACCAACCGCGGCGTCCTGTTCGGCCACCACTTCGCGGCGATCGCGGGCGCGGGCCCGCTGGTCGGCCCGGTGCTGGCCGCCCAGATGGGCTACCTGCCCGGCATGCTGTGGATCCTGGCCGGCGTCGTGCTGGCCGGCGCCGTGCAGGACTTCATGGTCCTGTTCGTGTCGATGCGGCGGGACGGGCGCTCGCTCGGCGAGCTGATCCGGGCCGAGCTCGGCACCGTGCCGGGCATCATCGCCCTGTTCGGCACCTTCCTGATCATGGTGATCCTGCTGGCCGTGCTGGCGCTGATCGTCGTCAAGGCGCTCGCCGAGAGCCCCTGGGGCACCTTCACGGTGATGTCGACGATCCCGATCGCCATGCTGATGGGCGTCTATTCGCGCTACATCCGCCCGGGCAAGATCGGCGAGGTCTCGATCCTCGGCTTCGTCCTGCTGATGCTGGCGATCGTCGCGGGCGGCTCGGTGGCGTCGAGCCCGGTCTGGGCCCCGGCCTTCACCTTCACGGGCCCGCAGCTCTGCTGGATGCTGATCGGCTACGGCTTCGTCGCCTCGATCCTGCCGGTCTGGCTGCTCCTCGCCCCGCGCGACTACCTGTCGACCTTCCTGAAGATCGGCACCATCGTCGGGCTGGCGCTCGGCATCGCCTTCGTGGCCCCGCACATGCAGATGCCGGCGGTCACCAAGTTCGTCGACGGCACCGGTCCGGTCTGGGCCGGCAGCCTGTTCCCGTTCCTGTTCATCACCATCGCGTGCGGCGCGGTCTCGGGCTTCCACGCCCTGATCTCGTCGGGCACCACGCCGAAGCTGATCGCCAGCGAGGCCGATGCCCGCTTCATCGGCTACGGCGGCATGCTGATGGAATCCTTCGTGGCGATCATGGCGCTGGTCTCGGCCTGCGTGATCGACCCGGGCGTCTACTTCACCATGAACTCGCCCGCCGCCTTGGTCGGCACGACGCCCGAGACGGCCGCCGCCGCGGTGTCCAAGCTCGGCTTCGCTACGACGCCCGAGGTGATCACCCAGACCGCGGCCGACGTCGGCGAGCACACGATCATCTCGCGCGCGGGCGGCGCGCCGACGCTCGCGGTCGGCATGGCCCACATCATTTCGTCGGCCGTCGGCGGCAAGGCGATGATGGCCTTCTGGTACCACTTCGCGATCCTGTTCGAGGCGCTCTTCATCCTCACCGCGGTGGACGCGGGTACCCGCGCCTGCCGGTTCATGGTGCAGGACCTCGTCGCGCTCGCCGTCCCGTCGTTCAAGAACACCACGTCGTGGGGTCCGAGCATCGCGGCGACCGCCATCTCGGTGGGGGCCTGGGGCTACTTCCTCTATCAGGGCGTGACCGACCCGCTGGGCGGCATCAACACCCTGTGGCCCCTGTTCGGCATCTCGAACCAGATGCTCGCTGCGGTGGCTCTGACCCTCTGCACGGTGGTGATCTTCAAGATGAAGCGCGAGCGCTACGCGTTCGTGACCATCATCCCGACCGCGTGGCTGTGCCTGTGCACCCTCACGGCCGGCTGGCAGAAGATCTTCTCGGCCGATCCGAAGATCGGGTTCCTGGCCCATGCCGAGCGCTACGCGACGGCCGCCGCGGAGGGCAAGATCCTGGCACCGGCCAAGAACGCCGATCAGATGAGCCAGATCATCCTCAACGACCGGATCGACGCGGTCCTGGCGGCCCTGTTCATCGGCCTCGTCGTCGCCATCGCGGGCTTCGGCATCGCGGCCTGCCTGAAGGCGTGGCGCGCCGATCGCTGGACCGCGTTGGAGACCGAGCCCCGCATGGTCGCCGCGGAGTAGGAACACCATGCAGCAGACAAACCTGCGGGATCGACTCCGGACGCTGTCGAAATGCGTCTGCGACGGCGCCCGGCTGATGGTGGGGCAGGGGGATTACGCGACCTATGCGGAGCATATCCGCCGCACCCATCCCGACCGGGCGCCCATGACGGAGGTGGAGTTCTTCCGCAACCGGGAGAATGCCCGCTTCGGCGTGGGCAACACCTCGGGCTTCCGCTGCTGCTGAGCGGTGCGGCGGGGCCGGGTGACGGGCCGCCCGGTCGGGCCTGCCGGCCTTCGGCGGCGCGAAGCGGCCGAGGGAAGCGACGGAGGGGGGTAGCTGCGGACAGCGCGCGATCGGTGCGCGCCGCGCTGCTGAGCGGCGTCGCCCCGCTCCCGGACGGCGCGCGCCTGTCCCGGGCGGGGGACCGCCTCGACCGGGCTCGATCCGCGAAGGGGCGCCGCCCGCCGCCGCCATCCGGACCGATCCGGCGCCACCGGCGTTTACCCTGCCGGAGGGCGGTTCGGCCCTCATCTGCGAGCAGGGAGCCGATGACCGACGACAACGCGCAGGACCCGGTCGAGCCGAAGGCCGTCAACACAGCGCACGCCTGGGAGCGGGCCTACTGGGCACGCCGCCTCATGGTCCCGGTGGAGCAGGTCGAGGCCGCCGTGGCGGCGGTCGGCGACGATCCGGCCCGCGTGGCGGCCCATCTCGGGCGGGACTGGCCCGGCCACGAGCCCGCGACCTGAGCCGGCATCCCCGGCCCAAGCTCGACCGCATCTTGACTCGGCGGCCACAATGTCCGCCATCTCCGACCTGACGGGAGGCCGGCATGAGCATTTTCCAGGACGCCATCCTTCGGTTCGGCCGCACGATCATGTCGTACGCGGGCGACGCCGTCTTCCTTCAGGCCGCGGTCTCCGCCGCGGCCAACGTCATCGTGGCCGACGGGGACGTGGCCGAGGAGGAGATCGAGTCGGCGATCAGCGGCATCCGCGCGAACCCGATCCTCGAGAAATCCTACGACACCCTGCGGGTCGAGCAGGAACTCTATGAGGCCATCGCCCGGGCCAAGACCCGGGCGGGGCGCCTGGAGAACCTGCGGCTCGTCGGCGCCATCGCGGAGCGGCCGATCGAGCAGCGCCAAGACGTGTTCCTGATCGGCGCGGACGTGGCTGATTTCGGCGGCATCAGCGCGGTCGAGCACAAGGCGCTCGACGAGATCGCCGGGGCTCTGCAGGTCGACAAATCCGCGCTCCTGCGGTGATCCGGCGGGCGAGGCTTCCCCGCGCCGATCTTGTCCGAGGCGCACGCTCATCCTGAGGTGCCGGAGCGCGGAGGCTCGAACGAGCCCGCCAGCCGGCCGGTTGAACCCTGGAGTCCGTCCTCGAGGCCCGCTCCGGCGGGCACCTCCCCGTGAGGGTGCGGGCGATCCATCCCGGGCGCCAAGGGGGCCCGCCCTGCGGCGACGCGGCCCGACCCTTGCCTGCTCCCTTGCCGATCCGGACGTGATAGCGAAACAGTCCGGGTATCCGGTGCGCCGGTATGCAACGCGGAGTTGCCGGCCCGCCGCCGGCCGGCGGAGACCGCATGGGCCTCGTCCTCTACGCCCTCAAGTTCCGGATCACGACCTACGTGCTCGCCGTGCTGATGATGCTCGGCGGCGTCGGCGCGATCGTCGTGATGCCCAAGGACGTGCTGCCGGTCGTCGACATCCCGGTCGTCGTGGTGGTCTGGACCTATACCGGCCTGTCCGCGCCGGAGATGGAACAGCGCATCACAACCTACGCCGAATACGGGATCTCCAACAACGTCAACAATATCCGCCGCATGGAGTCGACGACGCTCCAGGGAACGGCGGTGCAGCGGGTCTACTTCGACCCGTCGGTCAGCCTGGATCTGGCCATCGCCCAGGTCGTCTCCTCGACCAACTCGATCCGCGCCGTGATGCCCACCGGCACGCAGCCGCCGGTGATCGTGCGCTACTCCGCCTCCTCGGTGCCGGTGATCCAGCTTGCCCTGACCTCGGCCAAGCAGAGCCTCAACGAGGTCTACGACTACGCCCAGTATCGGATCCGCCAGACCCTCGCACAGGTGCCGGGCTCGACCCTGCCGTCGCCCTTCGGCGGCGCACCCCGGCAGATCATGGTCGATCTCGACCTCAACGCCCTGCAGGCGCTCGGCCTGACGCCGCTGGACGTCACCAACGCCATGACGGCCCAGAACCTGACGGTGCCGTCCGGCCTGACCAAGATCGGCGAGCAGCAATACCCCGTCCAGCTCAACGCCACGCCGCCCTCGATCGAGACCCTGAATCTCGCGCCGATCAAGGTCGTGGCCGGGCAATCGGTCCTGATGCGCGACGTCGCCTACGTCCGCGACGGCGGTCCGCCGCAGGTCAACGTCGTCAGCGCCGACGGCCAGCAGGCCGTGCTGATGCAGATCATCAAGAACGGCAACGCCTCGACGCTCAACGTCGTCAACAACGTCAAGGCGGCGATGCCGACGATCCGCGCGGCCGCACCCGAAGGCCTGTCGATCAAGCCGCTGTTCGATCAGTCGGTCTTCGTGTCGAACGCCATCGAGGGCGTGCTGCACGAGGCCCTCACCGCGGCGGCGCTGACGGGACTGGCGATCCTGCTGTTCCTCGGCTCCTGGCGCTCGACGATCATCGTGCTGATCTCGATCCCGCTCTGCGTGATGACCTCGCTCGCCGTGCTGGCGGCGCTGGGCGAGACCATCAACGTCATGACGCTCGGCGGCCTCGCCCTGGCGGTGGGCATCCTGGTGGACGACGCCACGGTGGCGATCGAGAACACCTACCGGCTGTTCGAGGAGGGCGAGGAATTCCGCGAGAGCGTGGTTCACGGCGCCGCCGGGATCGCCAAGCCGGCGCTGATCTCGACGCTGGCGATCTGCGCGGCCTTCACGGCGGTGTTCGCGCTCACCGACACGCCGAAATACCTGTTCACCCCGCAGGCGCTCGCGGTCGTGTTCGCGATGCTGACCTCCTACCTGCTGTCGCGGACCCTGGTGCCGCTGCTGATCGACGTGATCGTCGCGCCGGAATACCGGCAGAAGCACGCCAAGGACCGGGCGCAGCATGAGGCACCCCGGCGGGGCCGGATCGCCCGGGCGCTCGGTCTCGTCGGCGCCCCCCTGATGCGGCTCGCCGGCCGGATCCACGCCGGCTTCGAGCGGGGCTTCGCGCGGTTCCACCGGGGCTATGTCGGCCTGCTGCACGCGGTGCTGCGCCATCGGATCGTCACCCTCGGGATCGTCGTCGGCGTGCTGGCCATGACCGGCGTGCAGTTCGCCTTCGTCGGCCAGGACTACTTCCCGCAGATCGAGGCGAGCCAGATGACCCTGCATCTGCGCACGCGCACGGGCATGCGCATCGAGACCGCCCGGCAGGTCTTCGCCGAGGTCGAGGACACCGTCCGTGAGGTCATCCCCCCGGGCGAGGTCGATCAGGTCCTCCAGAATATCGGCCTGCCGTCGAACAACTACAATTTCGCGTTCTCGGACGGCTCGTTCGTGTCCTACAACGACGGGCAGATGCTCATCAGCCTCAAGGAGGGGCACGGCCCTGTGGCGGGCTACATGAAGCGCCTGCGCGCGGTGCTGCTGAAGCGCTTCCCCGACGTGATCGCCTATTTCCAGCCCGCCGACATGATCACCCAGATCCTGAACTTCGGTGTCCTCACACCGATCGACGTGCAGGTCTCCGGCCGGAACAAGGAGAAGGACCTGGAGGTCGCCCAGCGCATCGTCCAGCGGCTGAAGCACACCAAGGGGCTCGTCGACGTCCACCTGCAGCAGATCGTCAACGAGCCGCAATTCTACGTCGACGTCGACCGGCGCCTCGCCTCCGAACTCGGGCTCACCGAGCAGCAGGTGGCGCAGAACATGAACATCTCGCTGTCCGGCAGCTATCAGGTGACGCCGAACTTCTGGCCGGACCCGAAGACCGGCATCCCCTACCAGCTCTGGGTGCAGACGCCCGAATACCGCAACAGCTCGCTCACCGACCTGCGCAACACGCCGATGTTCGTGCGCGCGGCCGCGACCTCCGGCTCCGGTCCGGGCGTGCTGACGCTGCTCTCCAGCCTCGCCGACATCCGCCGGGTGCCGACGCAGACCATGATCAGCCACGTCAACATCCAGCCGACCTTCGACATCTTCGCCTCGGTCCAGGACCGGGATCTCGGCTCGGTGGCGCGCGACATCGACGCGATCGCGCAGGAGGAGCAGAAGAACCTGCAGGCGCCCGACAAGATCGCGGTGCGCGGGCAGATCGAGAACATGCGCTCGGCCTTCCTCCGCCTGGAGATCGGCCTCGGCATCGCGCTGATCGCCGTCTACCTGCTGATGGCGGTGAACTACCAGAGCTGGGGCGACCCCTTCGTGGTGATCGCGGCCCTGCCGATGGCGTTCTGCGGCATCACCTTCGCGCTGTTCATCACCGGCACGACCTTCTCGATCCCGTCGATCTTCGGGGCGATCATGTCGGTGGGCATCGCGTCGGCGAACTCGATCCTGCTCGTCACCTTCGCCAAGGAGCACCGGGAGGCGACGGGCTGCAACGCCCTGGAGGCGGCGATCACCGCGGGCGAGACCCGCCTGCGGCCGGTGCTGATGACCGCCTCGGCGATGTTCCTGGGGCTGATCCCGATGGCGCTCGGCACCGGCGAGGGCGGCGAGCAGAACGCGGCGCTCGCCCGCGCCGTGATGGGCGGCATCGCCTTCGCGACGCCCGCGACGCTGCTGCTGGTGCCGTTCCTCTACGTGCTGATGCGGGGCGGGCCGGCGCGGCCGGTGCAGGATTACCTGGAGCCGGAGGGGCAGCCGGCGGCCTGAAACGGGAGCCGGTCCCGGCGGGTGGAGTGCGGCTCGGCGAGGCTGCTTCTCCGGCCGTTTCTCCGGGAGGGGGCGACGGGCGGCCCGGGCCACCCGCGCCCTCATCCTGACGTGTCAGGGCGGAGCGTAGCCCGCGCGGGAGCTCTCCAGGGATCGCGCGCCGTCCGGAGGGCGCCTTCGAGGCCGGGCGATCGGGGATCGCCCGGCAACCCGGGACGAGGGCGCGTTCCGGATTATCCGGACCTCCTCGACGGTCACCCCTCCTTGAACCCGTATTCCGGCGTATCGTCGTCGTTACCGTAGTACTTGTACGGCAGGAACTTGCCCGACATGGTGAGCCGCACCCGGTCGCCCTTGTTGTTGGCCTCCCGGGCCATGTCCATGTTGAAGTCGATCGCCGACATGATGCCGTCGCCGAACTCCTCCTGGATCAGCTCCTTGAAGGTCGTGCCGTAGACCATCACGAGCTCGTAGAACCGGTAGATCAGCGGGTCGGTGGGCGGCATCGACGGGATCGAGCCGCGATAGGGCGCCTCGTTGAGCATCCGCTCCTCGGCCTCGGTGAGGCCGAACAGCTCGGCGGCCCGCTTGGCCTGCGCCTTCGGCAGCTTCATCTGGCCCATGCAGGCCGCCGTGATCAGGAACGGCGACAGGCCACCGATCGCCTCGTGGATGTGCTTCCAGCTCCACCCCTTCTCGCGCTTGATGTCGAGCAGCTTCTCGGTGAGGTCCTCGCGTTTCATCGTTTGCTCCCTGTTCGATGGATCGGCTCGTTCCGACCCGGTTTCAGCCCGGATCGGCGATGTGCCCGGGCCGGGCGGGCAAGCCGTATGCCAAGCGCGAGGCCGGAACGGCCGACGTCGGCGGTCGACCGGGAGCGTGCTTTCGATGCACCGGGCGGTCGGGAAGCGCACAACCGCGATCGGAAACGCTTGCATCCGTGGCGTGTTTCCGGACCATGCGCCCTCTGGTCTCGGAGGCGGGCTTTGGGCGGAGACGATCGGGACGGGCAGACGGCCGATGGGACGGCGGGCGCATCCGCGCCGCCGGCCCCGTGGGAATTTGTGCTGCCGGAGGAGACCGCCACCGAGGATCTCGGGCTGTTCCTCTCCGAACTCCTGCTCCCGGGGGACGTGGTGGCGCTGTCCGGCGGCTTGGGCGGCGGCAAGACGACGCTCGCCCGCGCGGTGATCCGGGAACTCGCCGGCGACCCGCGTCTGGAAGTTCCCAGCCCGACCTTCACGCTGGTTCAGCCCTACACGGCCCGCGATGGCCGCGGGATCATCCACGCCGATCTCTACCGTCTGCGCGACTCCGACGAGCTGGTGGAGCTCGGCTTCGACGAGATGGCCGAGGACGCCATCACCCTCGTCGAGTGGCCTGATCGGATGCCGCCCCGCGCCGGCCCGGTGCTCACCGTCGACCTGTCCCTGCGGGCCGAGTTCGGCCCCGAGGCGCGGTTCGCCCGGATCGACGGCTCCGGAGGCATGCGCGCCCGCCTCGACCGGGCCCGGGCGGTGCGCCGGCTCCTCGACCGCAGCGGCTGGGATCTCGCCGAGCGCGTGCTGATGCAGGGCGACGCCTCCTCGCGCGCCTACGAGCGCCTGACCAAGCCCGACGGCACCAGCGCGGTGCTGATGATCGCACCGCCCCGGCCGGACGGACCGCCGGTGCGCGACGGCAAGCCCTACAGCGCGATCGTCCATCTGGCCGAGAGCGTCCACGCCTTCGTGGCCCTCGACCGCGGCCTGCGGGCGCTGGGCTTCTCGGCGCCGAAGATCTACGGCGAGGACCTCGCCGAGGGCCTGCTGATCCTGGAGGATCTCGGCAGCGAGCCGGTGATCGAGGCCGGCGCCCCGCGCCCCGAGCGCTACGCCGAGGCCGTGCGCCTGCTCGCCAAGCTCCACGCCACCCCGCTGCCGGCGGTTCTACCGGTGGCGGACGGGATCGAGCACGTGCTGCCGGCCTACGACACGGAGGCGCTGCTGTTCGAGACGGAGCTGATGCCGGACTGGTACGCCCCGGCGATCCGGAACGTCACCCTGTCCGACGCGGCGCGCGCAGACTTCGTCGACCTGTGGCGCGAGGCCCTGGCGGGGGCGGTTCCGGACCGGCCCACCTGGACCCTGCGCGACTATCATTCTCCGAACCTGATTTGGCTGCCCGATCGGGATGGGCTGGAGCGGGTCGGGCTGATCGACTTCCAGGACGCCGTGATGGGCCATCCGGCCTACGACGTGGCCTCGCTGCTGCAGGATGCGCGGGTCGACGCCAGCGCGGAGTTCGAGCTGCGGCTGCTCGGCCTCTACGCCCGCGAGCGCCGGGGGAAGGACCCGGCCTTCGATGTCAGCGCCTTCGCCACCGCCTACGCGCTGCTCGCCGCGCAGCGGGCCACCAAGATCCTCGGCATCTTCGCCCGGCTTGACCGGCGCGACGGCAAGCCCGGCTACCTCGCCCACCTGCCGCGGATCGAGGGCTACCTCGCCCGCAACCTCGCCCATCCGGCGCTGGCCGGGCTGCGGGCTTGGCATGCGGAACACCTTCCGGGCCTCGTCCCCCCCGCTCCCGAACCCTGACCACCGGATCCTTCACCGCATGAGCGAGCCCCGCCCCGCCGTCAGCCGCGCCTTCGTCCTGGCCGCCGGCCTGGGCAAGCGCATGCGACCGGTGACCGCCACGGTGCCGAAGCCCCTGGTGGCGGTGGCCGGCAAGGCCCTCCTCGACCACGCCCTGGACCGGGTCGCCGAGGCCGGAATCGACCGCGCGGTGGTCAACGTCCACTACCTCGCCGACCAGATCGAGGCTCACCTCGGCCGCCGGGCCGGGGGGCCGGTCATCCAGGTCTCCGACGAGCGCGCTGCGCTGCTGGAGACGGGCGGAGGCATCCGCAAGGCGCTGCCGCTGCTCGGCGATCAACCCTTCGTGGTGCTGAACTCGGATTCGTTCTGGCTCGAGGGATCGGTCTCCAATCTGCGCAGGCTGGTGGAAACTTGGGACGGGCGCTGCATGGACGGGCTGCTCCTGGTGGCACCCACCGCGTCCAGCCTCGGCTACGAGGGCGCCGGCGATTTCGTGATGGACCCGGATGGCCGCCTGGAGCGCCGTGGGACGCGCGCGGCGGCTCCCTACATCTACGCCGGCGTGGCGATCCTGACCCCGGGCCTCTTCGCCGATGTGCCGGAGGGGGCGTTCTCGCTCAACCTGCTGTTCGACCGGGCGATCGCGGCCGGGCGGCTGTTCGGTATGGCGCTCGACGGCCAGTGGCTCCATGTCGGCACGCCGGAGGCGATCCGGGCCGCGGAGGAGCGCGTGACGGCGAGCCGGATTTCCTGACCCGCCCCTGGTCGCGGCGGGCGTCTCGCACGGGACCGACGTCTCGCCCGATTCCGTGTCGTGAGGTGTCTTGCCAAGCCCGATCCGAGCCTCTAGAAGCCCCTGACACCGGCGAGCCAAGAGCTCGCCGCCGTGTCAGGCGCCCGTAGCTCAGCTGGATAGAGCACCAGACTACGAATCTGGGGGTCAGAGGTTCGAATCCTTTCGGGCGCGCCATTAGCTTCACGCACTCAGCAGATACTGTCCTGATCCGCGCTTTTCAGAAGGCGCGATTGGGAAGCGGCTGGGAAACGCACTCACCCATAGCGGTTTAGACGGCGACGCCCGTGCGGGGCGTGGTCAGGACGGCTCGGTCACGTCCTTGATGCCGACCTGCGTGAGGAGCGTCGGCAGCGCGTTCTGCGGGCCGACATAGGCGTTGACGGGCTTGTACCACGCGGAACGCGAGTGCGAATTCCCGCCCTCGCCGCCGCCGCTGAGGATCACCGCCGGGACGCCGGGCGACATCGCCACGTTCGAGTCCGTATGTTCCCCGGTCACGTTGACCGTGGCATCCGTCAGGACCGAGGCGATCGACCGGCGCGCCGTCCGGACGACCGGGGACGCCAGGGGCGTGAGGCCCGCCCGCCGGTCGCCGATCAGCTTGACCGCCACCGTGACGGCCGTCGAGTTCCAGCGCCGGTTCTCCTCCTCGGCCGCCTGCCTCACGAGCCCGAGGACCTGCTCCGCTTCCCTGAGCAGCGCGCGCTCGTCCTTGGAGCGCATGTCGAGGCAGACCCCAGCGCGTGGACCGCGCTGGGCAAACCGAATTGCGTGAAGCTGTGGCCGCCCGGCGCCCTCAAGGTGATCTCGCAACGGTGGCTGCCGGTGCCGCGGTTGAGCAGGCGGCTGATGTCGATCCCGTCGACCGGAACAAAGCCATCGATGTCCGTCTGGTCACGAAACAGCGCGTGCGCACCGCGCAGGTTGCCGAACTCCTCCTCGCCGACGAAGATCACATCGTCGACCGTCGCGAGCGAGTTCTGGTTGAGAGCGTCGCTCACGGAGAGCAGGACCGCCAGCCCGCGCGTCGTCGCCGATTCCCGGGCCATCGAAGGAGGCGCAGAACGGGAGTGGGCTCTGGCAGAACACCGACGACCGCGTGCGTGCGCACTCGTGCCTGGGCGATCGGCCGCCCGCGCCCGGCACCTTCCCGGATCGAGCCTTCCGGCCCCCATGACTGCCGCCACGCCGTAGCCTCACGTCCGGCTCGGTCCACAATACCGGTCCGGTCAGCTGCCGCGTCAGGTCGGCGACCCGCCCATCGCGGCTCGTGTCAGCTGCGGGCTCTGAGCGCTGAGCGGGTCTGATGACGTGAAGGGCCTATATATTTTCTCGCGCGGCCTGTTCGGAGCAAGCCTTTGCGACCTCCGAGATCGGCAGATTCGAGTGGCCGGACGTCTTCGAGGTGTCGTCAAGGCAAGAGCGCACACGATCGCGCGAAGCATTTCCGCCGCTCGACGTATCCAGCTTGCGCAGAAGATTGTCCTTGTCCGCGGACGATGCTCCCGCCCAAGCTTGCATCGTATCGCCTCCGTCCAACGCTGAAGCGGGCGCTGCCATGACGACGAGGACGAACACACTGGCGGGAAGAAAGCGCATTGTTACAGCCTCGCATGGCGAAAGGTCGGCAGCTGCTCTCGGGGTTCGTTCAGGCGGCGGCCGCGGTCGCAGCTCGGCCCGCACGGATTTCCGGCTTGCGAGCAAATGAAGGTGCGACTGAAATAGGTCCTGAAGCGCCGTCGCGGATTGCCGACTACTTGGGGCAAAAACGCACAGCTTCGACGAACGGGCGCGTGTTCGCCGGCGTGAGGCGCCTGGGATTGTCCATCCGCGCATCGGCCTGCCCCGGACATCGCCGCGGCAGGGTGGGATCCTTGGGGCGAGGGGCGGCCGGGCCTACTGCGCGGCTTGGATGTTCGGCGGTCCCAGGTGCTGAAGGAAGTCGGGCTTGCCGAGGCTCACGCCGGCACTGCGCAGGATCGCGTAGGCGGTGGTGGCGTGGAAGAAGAAGTTCGGCAGGGCGAAGCCGGTGAGATAGCGCTGCCCCGTGAAGCGATAGCCCATACCGTTCGGGAACTTCAGCTCCACCTCGCGCTCCGCACCCGAGGCCAGCGCGGCGGGATCGACGCCTTCGACGAAGGCGATCGTCTTAGTGCAGCGCTCCTTGAGTTCGGCGAAGCTGGCCTCGACATCCGGCATTGCAGGCGCCGCGATCCCGGCGAGCCGCGCCACGGCGTTCTTCGCGCTGTCCGATGCCATCTGATATTGAGCCGGCAGGGGGCGCATGTCCGGAGCGAGACGACCGAGGAGCAACTCGGCCTCGGGCTTTTCCAGCGCCGCCTTGTCGAGCCAGGCGCTCATGCTACGAAGCGCATTGACGAAGACGGGGACGCTGACGTCGCGGATGCTGATGCTCATGCCCACTGCCTAGGGCACCTCTCCCCCTTGAGGCAATGCGGATGCACGTCGGGACGGAAACGCCTCGGCACCCCCTGTCCCGCTCGCGAACCTGTCATGCGGCCTGAGCCGATGTCCGCTTCCAAGATGTCGGGAACGGCCCGCGAACTGCCGAGACGGGCGGGCAGCCATCCTGCGCCGCGATCCGAGCGGACGTCCGGTTGCCCAATCTTGTTTCCCCGAAGCAGTCCGGCGGCAAACCACCCAACCCGGATGCGCGGAAGAGCGAGGCAGCGTGTCTCGCGGTGGCCTGGAGCGGCCCGTTCGCTTCAGAAAAGCGCGCTTGAAAAAGCGGACTGACTTCTACCGCGCCATGGCATGTACGGGAAGCCGCTGAGTGCTCGCGCTTGGCGAATGAAGGGTTCGGAGAAGGTCTGCGACCGGCATCGGTTTGCCGATCAGGTAGCCTTGGATGTAGCGGCAGCCATGGCGGTGAGCGGCCTCGAGCTGGTCAAAGGTCTCAACCCCCTCAGCGATGCCGTCGAGCCCGAGATTCTGACAGAGATCCAGGATCGTAGACACGAGACTGCAGCCTCGGTCCGTGTCGATGTCGGCCATGAAACTACGGTCGATCTTGATCTTGTCGAGCGGCAGGCGATGCACATAGCCGAGGCTGGAATAGCCCGTCCCGAAGTCGTCCAGCGCAATCTTGATGCCGAGAGCCCGCAACGCGTTGATGGCCGCCTTCGCCTGATCGAAGTCCCGCATCAGAGCGGTCTCGGTGAGTTCCATGGTCAGGCGACGAGGGTTCAAGCCGCTCTCGGTGACGGCGGCGAGGATCGCGACCATGGTCTCAGGCGAGGCGAGATCATGGGCGGACAGGTTGAAAGACAGGCCGATGTCGGGGGGCAGTCGTGCGCAATCGGCCAGCGCCTTGCGCAAAAGCAGCAGGGTCATGGCATGGATCATACCGCAGCGCTCCGCCGCGGCGATGAACCGGTCTGGCGGGATGCGGCCCAGCGTCGGGCTGGTCCAGCGCGCCAGACCTTCCACGAGGGCGATCTCGCCCGTCTCCGTGTCGAGGATCGGCTGGTAATGCATCTCCGTCTCGGCGGCGAGGTCGGCCGTACGCAGGGCGGCCTCGACGGCTCGCTCGGCGCGGATCGCGTCCTCATGCTCTTGGGAGAACAAAGTCGTCATACCGCGCCGATGCTCTTTCGAGTGGTACAGCGCGTAGTCGGCGCGGTCGAACAACTCGTCCGCCTCGCGTCCTGCTCTCGGGAATTTTGCCAGGCCGCCCGAGCAACCCGTGATGACGCGAATGTCCCCGAGGAGGATCGGCTTCTGCAGCGCCGCGCATATGCCGTCACAGAAGGCGATGATCTCTTCGGGCGACCCGGGCGAGAGGACGAGGACGCCGAATTCATCGCCGCCGAGGCGGGTCACAATCACGCCGACGCGCGCGAACGCGGCCAAGCGCCGGCCGGTTTCCGCCAGGACGCGATCACCCACGTTATGGCCATAGGTATCGTTGATCGGCTTGAAGCGGTCGAGGTCGAAGATCGCCAGCGCGAAACGCGTGTCGCTCGAAGTCGAGTCTCGGATGGCTTCGTCGAGGCGCAGGAAGAAGTAGCGCCGATTAGGCAGTCCCGTGAGGCTGTCGGTATGGGCAAGGCGCGCGTTTTCCTCCGAGAGCCGGCTGGCCTCGGCCTGGGAGGCGACGAGCTGGACGAAGGCGCGGTAGTTGTTGCTGAGAACACGCATCATCACGGCTGTCACGAAGGTGGTGTTCACGGCGATCGCCAGGAAGACTGGGTTCCCGCTTGCGATGCAGCAGAACAAGAACACGCTCATGACGATGCCCGTCACGAGGAAGGCCGCGATCGGCAGGTGCGTCAGGCAGAAAATGCAAGCGATGACCGTTATGGCTACGAAGATCGCGACGTGACCCTGTTCATAGGGGCCGCCATAGACATTCAGGGCCATCGCCCAGCTTACGAAGGCGACGGAGAAGATGGCCGTCAAGACACTGGTCCGTCGGAGCTGGCGGGTGGCTTGCGCCGCGCTGAGTGTCTCAGGGCGCAGGCGCCACCACTGTAACCCCCGCGTCAGGCAGACTACGATCAGAGCGCCGGGTAATCCGAGCGTCAGGGCCGGAGGTGCGAAGGGGTAATGCGTTGCCGCGAGCGCGCAGGCGTTTGCGGACAGCAGCCCATAGAGCGTCGGGATCTGCTTCTGGAGTTCCACCAATTGACGGGTCGGGGGCATGTTGGTGGCGGATCTAAGCATCCCAGTCAGCGTCAGGCGGAAGTAGTTCGAGGGTTTCATCAGGGCTGCATCCGAACCAGGGCTGCAACCCTAACGTGAGTTGATTAAGAGCGGCTTGCCTCGGGACCTGGGGTGTCCGAGTTCCGCCTTCAGAGACGATATTCGGTCCTACATCGTGAATCCCGCTGCTGATCGCGTGACTCGTCAGCAAGACTGCCCGGCATCTGCGATGCGAAAGGCTGATGCGCGCCGGAATTCAGTTTCGGTCGTGCACTGGACGCCACGCTGATCATGAACGCGCCCGCTATCGCGCTTCGTCAGCAGGAAAAATTCGATAGGGAACTGTCAGTCCGAGTGGACCCGAAACCGGCCTCCGGAAGGAAGGCGCGCTCGATCGCGCTGCCCGTGATCTCGACCTCTGAGAGCGCAGTCAGGCCTGCATCGGTGATGGTCCATTCCACGACCAGGTAGCCGCGCAGATGGTGCGGCCATGCATCTCCCGTCCGCGCGATGAGACCGAGTCGCTCCAGAAGCAGGTTCCTCGCGTCGTCGGCCGCCATCGCGCGATTGCGAGTGGCGATCAGGCCGAGGCGTTGGCCCTGCGTCTTCTTCAGAAGCTCGCTCACAGGCTGGCCTGTGGGCCTGCGGCGGCCGGCCCGATCGGGACATCCCGAACCGGGCCGCGCGCCGCGGGACTGTCGATGCGCCGTGTTGTTCGAGGCCTCTCGCCGGGCCAGCGTGTTGGCCTGAGGGATCGAGCGCGGTCCTTCGCCGGCCATGATCATCGGCTTCGCACGGGCAGGTCTCCCGGGTGACGGGCGGCGTCCGCCGGTCCGAACCTCGGGGGTCTCCGCGGAGCGGTCGTTGGGCTGAGGAGGTCTGTCATGGGGGCCCTACGCGGCGCGGATCCTGGAGAGGAACTTGGTGACCTCACCGCCCAGGTGCTCAGACTGCCGGGACAGGTCCGATGCGGCCGTGAGGACTTGGGCGGCGGCCGCCCCGGTTTCCTCCGAGGCACTGGCGACTCCGGCGACGTTGCTCGTCACCTCACCGGTTCCGGTCGCCGCCTCCGTCACGTTGCGCACGATCTCCTGCGTCGCCGCGCCCTGTTCCAGCACGGCCGCGGCGATGGACGAGGCGACGCCATTGATCTCCTGAATGCGGTGGCGGATGCTGTCGATGGCGCCCACGGCGCCCGCCGTCGCCCCCTGGATCCGGCTGATCTGACGGGTGATGTCCTCCGTCGCCCGTGCCGTCTGGCTCGCCAGCTCCTTCACCTCGGCGGCGACAACCGCAAAGCCCCGTCCCGCCTCACCTGCGCGCGCCGCTTCGATGGTGGCGTTCAGTGCCAGCAGGTTGGTTTGGCTGGCGATAGCCGAGATCATGGCGACGACATCGCCGATCTTGCGCACCGCCTCGCTGAGTTCCTGCACGAGCGCCGCCGTCTGCGCGGCCTCGGTCACCGCCTGACCCGCGAGTTCCTCGGAACCGGCCACCTGCCGCCCGATCTCGTTGACCGACGCGCCCAGTTCCTCCGCGGCCGCCGCCACCGTGGCAACGTTGGCGGCGGCTTGGTTGGAGGCCGCCGCCACCGCGGTCGACTGCCGCGCGGTCTCGCTGGCGATGCCCGACATGCTGGCGGCGGTAGCCTGCAGTTCGGTCGCGGCGGACGCAACGGATCCCAGCACGGCGCCGACCGTCTGCTCGAAGGCGTCGGCCAGCCCGGCCAACTCTGCCTTGTGTCGCGTCTCGGCCTCGGCCCGCTCCTGAGCCGCCGCCGCCTCCAGGAGCCTGACCCGCTCGCGCTGCTCGACCTGCGCGGTGACGTCGATGGCGAACTTCGTCACCTGCACCGGACGCCCGTCTGCGTCGAAAACGGGGTTGTAGCTGGCCTCGATCCAGACCTCGCGGCCGCCTTTGCCCAGGCGACGGAACTGGCCGGCCTGGTACTCGCCGCGCCGGAGCGCCTCCCAGAACCGGGCATATTCGGGACCGGCGCGGTAGTCCGGATCGACGAACATCCCGTGGTGCTGACCGACGACCTCGGCGGCCGCATAGCCGATTGCCGCGAGGAAGTTGGCGTTCGCCTCGAGCACACGGCCGTCAAGGTCGAAGCTGATCACCGCCTGCGACTTGCGGATCGCCTCGACCTGACCGCGCAGCGCCAGAACCTCCACGGTCTGCGCGGTGATGTCGAGGGCGTACTTGACCACCCTCGTAACCTGTCCGGTCTCGTCGCGGATCGGGTTGTAGGAGCCCTTGATCCAGACCGTCCTCCCTCCCTTGGCGACGCGCTTGAAGGCGGCGCTCTCGGGGCGCCCGGCGCGGAGGCCATCCCAGAAGGCGGCGTAGTCGCGGCTGTCCCGGTGGGCGGGCTCGACGAAGATGGCGTGGTGGCGGCCGCGGATCTCGTCGAACTCGTAGCCCATGAGCGCGAGGAAGGCGGGGTTGGCCGACAGGACGGTGCCGTCCAGCGCAAACTCGATGACGGCTTGCGAGGCTTCCACGGCGGCGAGGCGGCGCGTCGCATCCTCGCCGCGCAGGCGCTGGGCGGCGTCGCGCCATTCCAGAATGTACCCCGACGGCCTGCGCCCCTTGGACGCCGCGATCACGGCGACGTCGAAGCGGTGCGTGCCGAGGGTCGTCGTGAGCTCGTGCCGCGGCCCCGATCCCGCAACGCGGATCTGGCTCGCCAGGTCGCGGCAGAGGCTGTCGATGGGCCGCCCGACGAGGTTCTCCTGCCGGATGTTCGAGGAGGTGTCCCCGCAGCGGCCGAGCAGAGCAGTCATTGCGGGGTTCACGGCAGTGATGATCCCGTCATCGTCGAGGTTCATCACGGGTGTGCCGATCGCGCCGAGCGTGGCATCCGCGCGGTCCGCTCCGCCGCGACCCAGGGTTAATCGAAGCATGATCGAATCCTCTGTATCGATGATCGCCCGGAGCCCGAGGACATTTCGTCCGGACCCGAAGTTGGCACATTGTCGAGCATCGCGATTGAAAAGAACCAAATTTAATGTTCGAAAGTACAGGGAAAACCTGTCATTTCGACATGAGTATTAGTTAAGGATGTATTTCGGAGATTTTCCGAGGGCCGAAAAGAAAGAAATCTCCTCATTCCACCCATGCTGGGGGACTTGGCTGGTTGCTCACCTGTCTGGCCGCTGCGTGGCCCCGGCAGAGATCGCCCGTCATCCCGCTTCGGTTCGGCGCGCGGGCGAGCCTTGCGGGTCGGCAGACCAGAGGCGCCAGGGGCGGACCCGTGGAGAAGAGCCGGGTCATCGGAGAGCAACTCGCCGTTTCACGGCCGCTGCCTGAGACCGGCTCGGCGGATGTGGAAGGGCTGAACCGGAAGGCCCGGGTCGACACAACTCGCGGTGGAAGATAACGCGCGGCGACTTCGGCCGGACCGCATTGCCGCCGTTGGCGCGCCTCCGCCAGGGAGGGCGAAACCGCGCGCGGCTGATCCGCCCCCCGATCGGTACGGCTTGAGAGGGTATTGGCCGGGACATGTCCGCGCCTGCTGGGCGCTTTCGGGCAGGTCGATGAATCCCGTTCGGATCGTTCTCGGGCTGACCTGGGCGCGTGCACGAACGCGACGTGGTGCCTGTCACGTCCTGTCTCTGAAGGCGTGATCGCGACCTAGGATCGGCCGTACACGGCGAGCGACCGCGCACGATCTCGGGACGGCTCACGCCTCGAACGTCCGCCCGGGCGGCGTTCAACGGGCCGTCGCACAGGCCGCGATGGTTCGCCCCTCGGGAACGCCGGGATCCGGGAGGCTCGGCGCCGTCGGAATCGATTTTGCGCCGGCCTGAGCATCAGGCACGGGGCCGGTCGACGCTATCGACCCAATCGACTGCGCGGGAGCGAGCCCTGGCGCGGAGGGAGGATGGACGTCTGCCCTCCGCGCGCGGACCGCGGTTTCAAGTCACGAGAGCAAGGGGCTCTGGTCTGCCGAGGAAGTAGCCCTGCACTTCGTCGCACGCTTCAGCATCAAGGAAGTTGAACTCCTCCGCCGTCTCGACGCCTTCCGCCAGAACGGGCAGACCGAGCCCGCGACCGAGACCCAGCACGGCGCGAACGATCGCGGCACCCTGATAGTTCTGATCGACCGCCCGCACGAAGGACCGGTCGATCTTGATACGGTCGAAGGGAAACATCTTCAGGTGCGACAGGGACGAGTAGCCCGTCCCGAAATCGTCCATGGTGACCTGTGCGCCGAGGGCCTTGATCTGGCGCAGGGTCGTCAGCGCCCGATCGAAATCACGGATGAGTGCGGTCTCGGTAACCTCGATTTCGAGGCGGTCTGGGGGGAACCGCGTTTCCGCGAGCACGTCACGGACCAGACCGGCAAAGTTCGCGCTGTGGATCTGCAGAGCGGACACATTCACGGCCACGCGCAGATCATTGATCGCGATCATCTCCCTGCAGGCGCAGCGCAGTACCCAGGCGCCGATCGCGTGGATCAAGCCGCTCTCCTCCGCGATCGGGATGAAGTCGGCCGGCGCCACCTCTCCGCGCAGCGGATGCCGCCAGCGCAGCAGTGCCTCGAACCCTGTTACTGCACCGGTGCGAACGCTCTTCTGAGGCTGATAGGCAAGGTAGAATTCATTGCGCTCGAGCGCGAGGCGGAGATCCCGTTCGAACAGCCTGCGCTCCCGCGCCTTCTCGCCCATGGCCGCCTGGAAGAAGCGGTATACGCCGCGACCGTCGGCCTTGGCTTGATAGAGCGCGAGGTCGGCGTGGTTGAGTAGGGTCGAGCGGTCGAGAGCGTCGTGCGGGTAAACCGCGATGCCGACGCTCGTCCCGATGACGCCGCCGGCCGGTAGGGAATCGGCGGCGGCGCGCACGGTTTCTATGATGTGGCCGGCCACCCGCGCCGCAGTCGTGGCATCGGTGAGGCCAGGCAGGATGACGGCAAACTCGTCGCCCCCCAGGCGCGCCAGCATCTGATCGGGGTCCAGTACGCTCGTCACGGCGCGCGCCACGGTCAGGAGCAACTCGTCGCCGGCCGCATGCCCGAACGTGTCGTTCACCTCCTTGAAGCGGTCGAGATCGAGGAAGAGGAGGGCGACGCTGCGCGAGCCGGTTTTGGCCAGCGCCAACTCCTCCTCCAGGCGAGCCGTGAAGCTCGCCCGGTTCGGTAATCCGGTCAGAACATCATGATGCGCCAGATGCCGGATGCGGTCCTCGGCGTACCGGCGCGCGCGCAAGTCGCGCACGGCGATCGCATGCTGGTGCCGGCCTTGTAGTGAGATCTCGTGCCGGATGACTTCGACGGGTACGACGGACCCATCCATCGCGACGAGTTCCTGCTCGGCCGCATGCCCGACCGCGCCCGGCAGCCTCGGAATGATGTCCGAGAGAGGCCTGCCGATCACCTCGGAAGCGGCCTGGCCGATCAGGGCCGCGAAATTCTCGTTGGCCGCGATGACCGTGTTGTCCTCGCAAACGAGGATGCCTTCGACGGCGGCGTTGGCCAAGCTGAGGACGAGGCTGAATTGCTCCCGCCGGAGGCGCTCACGCGTGTCGAGGGTCAGGGCGATCGCCGCGTTGCCCAGTATGCCGAGGCTCGCGCCACCGACGAGTACGGCAAGCCAGTGCCGGGACAGAGTCGCGACGGGGAGCGCCATGGTCGGGTCCGGCGCGACGGTGATCGACGCCATGGACACGAAATGCATCGTGCAGACCGCTGACACGAGCAAGAGCGCACTCTTCGTTCGGACGTAGCTGCGCCCTCCGCGCACCTTCAGGGCGATGGACCACGCCGCCAAACCAAGTCCGAGGGCCACCGCGAGGGTGGCCAGCCCGGGATCCAGCTGGATGCGGCCCGTCGTGACATAGGCGGCGAGACCGACGTGATGCATGGCCGCGAGGCCGAGGCCGACCACCGCGCCACCGATCCAGGGCATCGCAGGGGACCCGCTCCGCAGCGCGAGCCAGCATCCGGAGGAGGTGAACGCCAGCGCCGTAAGAAACGACGCGCCCGTGAGCAGCATATCGTAGCCGGTGGGCAGGCCGCTATCGAAGGCCATCATCGCGATGAAGTGCGTGGCCCAAATCCCGACGCCTCCCACGAAGCCCGCGAAGAGAAGCCAGCGCTTCTTCTCGTTCGGCGCGCCCGTCTTCGCATGATGGATGAGGTCGACGGCCGTATAGCAGGCCAGGAGGCACGTGATGACGGCGAGGATGGCCAAGGCAGTATCGTGCTGCCCGGCGAAGCATCCTATGACCTTGAACATTGTTCGGACCCGCCCGCGTCCGGAAGCTTGCGAGCCCCCGATTCAAGCCGCGTACTTAGAGTCGATTCTATTGGCGATCTCTTGCGGCCAATGACCACTTTTCAAGTCTTCATCGACATCGATGCGATGAATCTCCTCATTATCGAAAATTTGAATGGGGGTGCTATGACAGGTTTCCGCCCACGCGGTGACCATCCAAGGGCAAGCCCACGTTCCAAGGCCTGCGTGCCATCCCGGGGGCCGAACGGGCTGGCAAGCCGGTCCGCCCGACGCTTTCGCACCCACTGGAAGTCTTCGCCCTGAATCTGTCGTGCAGCAGCTATCGCTGCGTCCCGCCACCTCTGATGACGAATTTGAGGGCAGAGCTTCGACAACGTTCGGATGCGCCACCACGGCGCTAAGATTGTTTGACAATGCCGCACTGTCCGAAGGAACGCCGTGGATAAGAGCGGCACTGCTTAGCCTCGGTTGCCCTCGCACCGGATCTGCGACGGGCCTTCGTGAAGGCGGGCGATGAGATTGGCGCCTCAGCCTCCGTGACTCACGGCGGCCGAAAACTCGACGGTGACTGGCACCTGCGACTTGTCGGTCCCTCAATCTCTTGGCGAGCCGGTCTGGATGCCTTCGCCGTTTTGGCGGAGCCTCCGTCAGCTTCCAGTTGAATTGTAGGGATTCATACATTAGGCAGCCGCCGCCGGCCTCAGGCTGGCCGTCCACGCCCGCCTACCGTTCGCCCCTCAGCGACAAAGGCGGGCGTGGATGCATGTTTCTTGCAGGGCCGAGCGGTCGGACCCTCCTCTCGACCGCCACGCCCGCCCCAACGTTCGTCCCCCTCAACCGTTGGGCGGGCGTGGATGCCGAGGGGATTCGCAAAACGCTCCCCACAGGGCCGCGCAGCCCGTGACGGCAGATCCGCCCGCGCTGGCGAGCACCATCGGCGGCGCGGACCCGGCCGATTTGCCCCGTCGACGTGACGTCCACTTCAGCCGGTCCCAGGTTCGAGAATGGTGTGACGATCATCGACACGCCCCGGATCGACATGCGCGTTTCGCGGCGTCGGCAGTTCGCCAGCCTGGCCCCCGATCTGCCCGCGGGCGGCGCTGCCCTCGATCCCGCCAGCGATGAGTCAGGCCGATACGATCCGCGACAATAATCAAATTCAGATGTCCGCGAATAAATGACTTAATACTACTTTTATGTCAGCTTTTGACGGTACGGGTTGTGCTCAAGAATTCAACGAATCATGTTGATTTCATATATACTTTTCTTGAGGCGCTGTGATACTCTATGATACAATGCATGTATCGCTTTCAAATTTGACAACTGTATTATTTCGAATAAAAGTCAGAATTGATGATCCGGGAATGCAATTAATCATTCGTATAAAAGTACTTAGACTGCACTGATGATGGAAATCTGCGGCCCGGAATTTGGGATTTCGATGTGGTTGCGTCTCATGCTTTTGATGCTCGGTCCCAAATCAATCAAGGTATCGGGTAAGTTTGAGCTGGAGTTTTGGGGCGGGTAATGAGTAGATTTCTCGGCAAAAATCGTCGAAAATACCTCGGCATATTTCTCGGTGCTCTCTTTGTTCAGGCCGGGGCGGTCGTCATAGGAATTTTCGAAGAAGAAAGTTACAGAAACGCTGTGAGTGGCTATCTATACGCGTTTTTCGGATCCGTTGTCGACGATGAGTCCGAGCAACAGGCCACTTTCCAATCGATGATGATCATCTTGTCTGGCATCACGATGCTGTATTTTGTCCAAATCATGCGACGAAATAACCCGCATGCCGGTTCGAGCCGCCATCCCCGACCTGATATGTGATTTATTCGACCGGAATCGGTGTATTCGGTATCATCGCGCGACTTGCCACTCTCGTGGTTGGCCTGAGCTGACTTGGCGGGCCGGCTCAGGGCCGTGCTCTCGAGAGGGTCAGCCTGGACTCGAGAGCTGATCCCGCGATGCGGTGGTGTCGTGAGCCGCGCCTCCGACGCCGCTCCTGCGGCGGCCGTTCGCTCGTCGGCGTGAATTCGGGACGTTGCCGCCGCGTCCCGAGCCGTTACCTCGTCCCGGACCCGGCGGCGGCGCATGAGGCACCGGTGCTCCCGAGATCGCGGGCGGCGCCCGCCGCGCGAGCCGCCCCGTCATGCCCCGTCGTGCGCGGGGCCGCCGGCCGGGAAGGCGGACTTGCCGCTCCCACCCCGACCCGGTCGCATCCGTGGCTGGCCGGGGCGGCCCGCAAGGGAGCCGGAACTGCCCTCCACGGCTTGCGGCGGCGCTGCCCGTGGGGGCTTTGCGCCTCGTGCTGGGCCCGGCCGGAGGCCGCGGCCGACGATGGTCCGGGTGGTGTCCCGGCCGTGCCGAGACGCCCGCATCTCGGTGCCGACCCTGCGAGCCCGCCAGAGGCCCGGCCGCCGGCCCGACGCGTCCGGCCATTCGTCGCACCCGATCGCTTCGTCCGAACCGCGACCCCGATGAGCGGTTGCCGCGTGACCACGGTACAGGGAGGTCACCATGTCGAACCCAGCGAAGGGTCAGTCCGGCGACGGTCAGCGGCACACGACGAAGAGCGCTCAGGAGCAGAAGGCGGCCGAAGTACAGGCGGCCGGAAGCGCCCAGGCCGGTGCCGGCCATCCTGAAGTCCTGGAGGGTGGAAAGGTCGAGACGCCGACGGAGGGCAAGGGGCACCCGAAATCGGCCGCCTCGAACGCGCCGGCCGGCGCAACGAGCGGCGGCGCCACGAGCTCGGCGACGGTCGGAAAGGCCGAACAGGAGGCCGCAGCGGCGGCAGGCGCCGGCAAGGAGCAACATGGGCGCGGGCACCGCAAGGCCGAATAGCGGGGCCGCAGGAGCGGCTGGCCGCAGGGCCGGGGGCGGCCCCCGCGGGCCGCTCATCGGATCGCGGCCCGTGCGTGGCACCTCGGCTCCCGCGGCGCCCCGCCGCGGCTCAACCCGTCTCCGCGCCGGCCGGTATCGGTGCCGGTGAGCGGCACCTGAGGCTCAGGTCTTCGGCACCGCCATGCCGCGCTGGACCGCCGGCCGCTCGCCGACCCGGGCCAGCCACGCGTGCACGTTCGGCACGCGGCCGAGCGTGTCCTTCAGCGGCTCCTTGAGGAGCGACGTGGCCGCCAGCGTCCAGGGGTAGCAGGCGATGTCGGCGATGGAGTACTCCGCGCCTGCAAGGTACGGTTCCTCGCCGAGGCGCTTGTCCATCACCCGCAGCAGGCGGTCGGCCTCGTCGGTGAAGCGCTTGATGGCGAGCGGCGCCTTCTCGTCGGAGCGCACCGCGAAGAAGCCGAGTTGCCCCAGCATCGGGCTGAGGCCGCCCGTCTGCCAGTGCAGCCACGCCAAGGCCTTGTAGCGGGCGGGACCGGCCGGCGCGAGGAAGCCGCCGGTCTTCTCGGCGAGATACGTGAGGATCGCGCCGCTCTCGAACACGGAGAGCGGCCCGCCCTCCGTCTCGTCGTCGACGATGGCGGGGATCTTGTTGTTCGGCGCGACCTTCAGGAAGTCGGGCGCGAACTGCTCGTCCTTGCCGATGTTCACCGGCACCACCGCGTAGGGCAGCCCGCACTCCTCCAGCATGATCGGGATCTTGCGGCCGTTCGGCGTCGACTATGTGTACAGCGTGATCATCGCGCGCTCCTCACCTGACGGCCCGATCCAGCATCCCGGCCCTATCGCAGGGTCGGAGATTCGCCGGGCTTCAGGTGGGGGTCCCCACCGTCGGGGCCGGCGAGGGCGACGTGATCGTTCAGGCGCCCCAGATGCTCGAAGACGTGTTCGAACGCGTTCGTCACCGCCTGCTCGAAGGAGCCGTCGCCCTTCCCCTGTGCGTCCCTGAGGGCGCTGAGCAGGGCACGGTGCTTCTCGGTATCGCTCGACATGTCACCCTCCCGTCCGGCATGAGCGCCGACCCGGTAAGCCAATTTCCAGGGTCAATCCCGGTTCCAGCGCATCACCGGTGCCGACGGCACCGAAGGCGGCGCGGCACCATCGGGATCGCTCCGCCCGATGGCTCGCAACCGACACCGGGACAGCCACGATGGCGTCGAGGCCTTTGCGCGGACGAGACCGGCGTGCCTGTGGTAGAGACGCGTCGGCCTTCTGGCCCTCCCTCGACTGCCGGGATCCGGTCGCGCCCGACACGACGGAGTTTCTGGCTGCCACCTTGTCCGGGGATCGCTGCGGATGCCCAATCCAGTCCAGTCGGCCTTCCGGGCGGCTGCCGAAGGCGGCGTCGCCCTGGTGGCGGCCTGCCGCCGGCTGCGCTTGCCCGCAACGCGACATCCCTTCGTGGTCGGCGTCCACGAGCCGATGCGGGAGGAACTGACGCTGCGGGACCTGCCCGTGACCGGCGCGATTCCCCCCGGACTCGACGGCCTCTACCTCAAGATGGGAGCCAACCCCGTCCGCCCGCCGACGCGGGGCCACGATTGGTTCCTCGGCGACGGCATGGTGCACGGTCTTTCGATCGAGGGCGGCCGGGCGCTGTGGTATCGCAACCGCTGGATCGGCTCGCGCACCGCCGCCGCGGCGCTCGGCCGGCCTGCCGCCTCCGGGCCGCGACGGGGCGGCAACGACACCGTCAACACCAACATCGTGGAGATCGGCGGCCGGATCTTCGCCGTCGTGGAGGCGGGCAGCTTCCCCGTCGAGCTCTCGCGGACCCTGGACGATCAGCGCTACAACCCCTTCGACGGAACGCTGGCGGGGTCCTTCACCGGGCACCCGCACCGCGACCCGCTGACCGGCGAGACCCACGCGATCGCCTACGACGGCCGCGTCTGGGACAGCGTCCGTCACGTCGTCGTCGCGCCGACCGGGCGGGTTGTGCGGGACGTGCCGTTTGCGGTCGAGCACGGCCCCTGCATCCATGACTGCGCGCTCACGGCGCGCTTCGCGATCGTGCTGGATCTGCCCGTCACCTTCTCGTTGCGGGCTCTGCTCGCCGGTTACCGCTTCCCATTCCGCTGGAACCCGGCCCACCGGGCCCGTGTGGGGCTGCTTCCCCGGCGAGGCGACGGGGCCGACATCGTCTGGTGCGACGTCGAGCCCTGCTTCGTGTTCCACGTTGCGAACGCGTACGACGAGGCGGACGGGCGGGTGACCCTCGACGTGATCGCCTACGAGACGGTGTTCGCCGCGGCGGGGGGCGGGCTCGACAGGCCGGGTCGGCTCGAACGCTGGACGGTCGAACCTGCGGCGAAGCGGGTCGCGCGGCGGGTGATCGATCCCGCGGCGCAGGAATTTCCCCGCATCGATGAGCGGCGCTTCGGGCAGCCTCACCGGTACGTCTATACGGTCAGCGTCCCCGCGGACGGCAACACGCAACTGGCCGGTGCGACGCAACTCTACAAGCACGACTTGGAGACGGGCGGACGCCGCGTGCACGAGTTCGGTGCCGATCGCGTCCCGGGCGAGTTCGTCTTCGTGCCGGCCCATGCCGGGACCGGGGAGGACGAAGGCTGGCTCGTCGGCCTCGTCATCGATACCGCGCGCGATACGACGGACTTCGCCATCCTCGACGCGCGGTCCTTCGAGGCGCCGCCCGTCGCCACAATCCGCCTCGGACACCGGATCCCGCCGGGCTTCCACGGCAACTGGTTCCCGGCGCACGCCCCGGCCTGAATGGCCCGCTGTGGCCGCGCCGCGGATGGCGCCGGTTCTCGGGAGGTGCCCCTCCTCGCCGTTGACGAGCGCGACCCGGCGCCAACGCGCCGTCAGGCGCGCATCGGGTTCCTCACGCCGCGGCGGTCCAGCCGATCACCGCCGTCATGGGGTCGCCGAAGCCACCCGCCGCCTTCAGGACGCGCACCTCGATGCGGTCGAAACCCGCGCGCTGGAGATATAGATTGACGAGTTGGGCATGTCCCGCGCCGTCGAGGGCGTTCCAGATGGCCACCGCCTTGGTCGGGAAGCAGCGGTTTGAGAAGCCGATCACCGCCGGGCAGCCCGGGCGCAGCACCCGGGCGATCTCGGTCAGGACAGCCACCGGCTGTTGCAGGTACTGCACCGCGACGCAGATCAGCGCGGCGTCGACGCTCGCGGCGTCGAGGGGCAGGCGCGGATCCGCGTTGAGATCCTGCACGAAATACCGGCTCAGGCGCGGGTTGGCGGCGAGCTCCGCCGCATTCAGGCCGTGACCGATGACGCTGGCGTAAGCGACCTCATCCGGCAGGTGGCTGACCCAACTCGACATCAGGTCGAGGACATCGCCGCCCGCGGGGACCACCGTCCTGTACAGGTCGGTCACCGCCGCGATCGCCGCGGCATCGATATGGGTTACGAAACGCGGTTCCGCGTAGAACCGGGCATCGGGATCACGATCGTGCTTCGCGAAGGCTTCCGGTGGGAGATCCGGCAGATCCTGGGTCATCGTGGGCATGCCTCTGGGCCGGGCGGCGCGCCGGCCTCCACCGCCGGTGCACGGACCGCGGGTTGCGGGAGAGTCTAGAGACGGCCCGGCGGAGGCCCAGTGTCGGCGTCCAAGTTGCCGCATCCGCAGCGTGGGGCGGACGACGCCCATCGGACCGTCCCGGACCGTCCCATGGGCCGTCGATTTGCGCCGATATGGAGCGCGGGCCGGGATCGACCCTCTCTGCGCTGCCGATCGCGTCGGTCCATGCCCCCGCCGCAGGCGGAGCAGGCCGTTCCAACGCGGCCCGGAGCGGCGTCAGGGGGCGAGGGTCACTCGTTCACCGGTCCTTGCAGATGCATCTGGGTGAAGCGGGGCAGGATCGCGATGATCGGCTGGGACGCCCCTCGGCTCTTCGGCCGAACCCGCGGTTCGAGATACCGCAGGACCTGCCGCTGAAATCGCTGCGGCGATGGGGCGGCCTCGTATCGCCCGCGATGTGTCGCGAGGAACAGAGCCGCGATCAGCAGCGCGCAGGACAGGCAGAGTACCGCGATCCAAGGGACGAACACCACCGCATCCACAACTTTTGATTGCAATCACGCTGTCGCGGCCGCGGTAAACGAGGCGTTAACGACGCCTCCAGTCGCAGCGGCCGGCCCACCCTGATGCGGCAGCGCAACGCTGTCGGCATCGGCTTGGCAGATGGCCCAGGGGCGCCGCCCGGGCTTCGCGGAGGCCGCAGACGCGCCCGAACGTCCGGGCGGCGACAGACCGCTCCAAGAAGACGAAATGATGATCGGTCGTTTCCCGATCTGCTGACGGGCAGATCAGGTACGCTTCAGGATAGCAGAAGCCCAGTATGGGTTTAGATTGAGCTTTTTACCGTCTGTTACCGGTTACGATCTACGTTCGCGCATAGTTCGGATGGGCGCAGCGATGGCCGAGTCAACGCAGGATGGGAGGGTGACCGAACTTACAACTCTGGATTTGGCTCGGCTGGTCCGCCGCGATCAATTCGAAGCCGTGCGCCGGAGCGTCCTCATCGCGATCCCGGTCAACATCACCCTCGGCTTTACCGGCGCCATCGTGGCCGCCCATGCCGGGCTAGGGGCAGCGGGCGCCCTCTGGTTCGCCACGTCCCTGTGCGTCAATCTCCTGCGCGCGGGACTGTGCCGCATGCCCGTCGGGGCGCTGTCCCTTACCATCGACACGCCGGCGGAAGAGGCGGCCGCCCACGAGCGGACGATCGCGTGGCACCTGCGCCTCGCTGGCGTCGCAGCCCTCGCATCCGGACTCGTTTGGGCGCTCGTACCCGTCCTGTGCGAAGGGTTCACGTCGGCCTCGGCGACCTTCTACCTCGTGGTCACGTGCGGCATCACGGCGGGGTCCGTCACGCACGGCATCGCGTTCGCCCGCGTCCCGCTCTGCTTCATCACCTTGCCGCTCCTGTCGACGGCGGCATGCCTCCTCTACGCCGGCGGATTGGCGAACGCCTGCCTCGCCGGCACGGTACTGTTGTACCTCCTCGCCCTCGCCCGCAGTGCCACCGAGAGCGAGAAGGTGTTTCGCCGGGCCAGCCGCGCGAGGCACGAGGCCGGTGCCGCCGCGCGGGTGGCCGCCGCCGCTCACGCGAGCGCGCGCGCGTTGGCGGAGGAGATGCGCCGCCGCGCCACGCACGACGATCTCACGGGATTGCTGAACCGGGCCGGATTCGCGCAGGCGGTGGAGGCGCAACCGTGCGGTCCGGAGGAAGCCCGCTGCCTGCTGCTCCTCGATCTCGACGGCTTCAAGACGGTGAACGATATCCACGGTCACCAGATGGGCGACCGGGTGCTGGTCGAGGTGGGGCGTCGCCTGCGCGAGATCCTGCCCCCGGATGCGACCGCCGCCCGCCTCGGCGGCGACGAGTTCGCGCTCCTGTACGTTCCGCTGCGATCCGCGACGGCACCGTCGGTGGTCGCCGAGCGCGTGATCGCGGCGGTTGCCGCGCCGTTCGGAGCGGTCGAGCCGGGGCGGCTCGGGGTCAGCATCGGCATCCAGTTCGCACACATGACCAGCATCACGCAGATGCTGAGCTGCGCCGACGAGGCGCTGTACGCGGCCAAGAGTGCGGGTCGGAACAGGTACCGGGTGTTCGACGCGGACCTGCGGTCGCAACGCGAGATGCGTCGGGACAGCGGTCGCGATCTGTCGAAGGCCCTGGCCGACGGGGCGCTGAGCGTCTGGTTCCAGCCCATCTTCAACCGGGATGGTTCCACGATCGCCGGCCTCGAGGCCCTGGTACGTTGGCGACATCCGCAGCACGGCTGGATCCCGCCGGGCGACATCATCGCGGCCGCCGCGAATGCCGGCCTGACCGAGTCGCTCCTGCGCTTCATCCTGGAGCGTGTCTGCGGGATGATGGCCCTGCTGCGGGAACTCGGGCTGCCGCACGTGCGCGTGGCGATGAACGTCTCCCCGCGCGAGATGGCGCAACTCCCCGTCGATGCGATCGCGCTGAAACGGCTGGAGGCGATGGCCTTGCCGCCGTCCGGACTGGAGATCGAGATCACCGAGGAGACGGCGCTCGGCATCGAAGTGATCCAGGACAAGCTGGTGCGTTTGGCCGAGGCGGGCGTGCGCGTGGCCCTCGACGATTTCGGGGTCGGCTACGCCTCGCTCGCCTCGCTGCGCCAGCTTCACGCCGGCCGGATCAAGATCGATCGAAGCCTCGTGACCGGCCTGTCCGGGAGCCGGGACAAGAGCGTCATGGTCCAGGCCGTTCTGAACCTCGGCGTTTCCCTCGGTCTCGAAGTCGTGGCCGAAGGGGTCGAGACCGCCGACGATCTCGGCGCGCTCCAGGAGCTCGGGTGCCCGTTCGTGCAGGGCTACCATCTCGGCCGGCCGATGCCCCTGAGCGATCTCACGTCCCTGCTGTCGGTCGCGCGGGCGGCGGCCTGAGCCCGTCTCGCGGTCCTGCGCGGGCGATGGTCCGCCCTTCACTTCGCCGGCGCGGCGCGTCCCCCGTACGGACCCGTCTCGGCCTCTCGCCCCTAGACGATGATGCCGAGCCGGAATCCCTCGGCGACGGACTGAGCGCGATTTCGCGTCTTCAGCTTCGTGCGCACGCCGCGCAGGTGCGAGTCGACCCCGTGCTCCGAGATGCCCATGATCTCCCCGATCTCCCAATCGGTCTTGCCCTCCGCGGTCCACTGGAGGGTCTCGCGTTCGCGGGGAGAGAGCCCGGCCGCAGCCTCCATGGGCTGGCCTCGCATGAGCAAGGCGTGGCCGAACGCGTAGCTCGCCACCAGCGTGAGCATGCCGCGATGTTCCGGCGCGATGTCCAGTCGCGCGCCCGCGAAGCTCATCCCGCCGATTTCGCCTTCGACGGTCGTCAAGGGGACCGTGTAGCCCTCGCAGAGGTCGAATTCCGCAGCTTCATCCATGATCCGGACAGCCGTTGCCGTCATCGGCGGCGACCGGTCGAGATCGCCCCAGCTGAACCCCGTTTGCCGCTGAAGAGTCTGCGCGACGATCGGGTCGTGCGCAGCATAGCCCCGGCTCAGGTACCGTTGCCGCCATTCCGCGGGAACGCTCTCCATCACCAAGAACTGGCGGTTGAAACCTGACAGCGCGGGGGACGTGGGGAGCAGGCCCGCTATGATCGCGTCGACGCCGAATCCCGTCAGCTGGCGCTGTACCGCGGCCACGACCTCCGGGACGCTGCCGGCCCGATCGAGCTCTTTCAGCAGCTTGAGTGTGTGATCGAGCGACTTTCTACTCACGACAGCTCCCGCCCGATGCGGCTGACAGCGTTCATCCGCGCATCAAGGTAGGGAATATTACGCCTCACATCCAGCGAAAGCCCACGATTGCGCAACGAACGTGCCGACACCACGCGTTCGCGTGGTGTCGCGCGCCGCATCCGGCGGGCACACCACGTTCGGAGGTGTTTTAATGATCCAGGTCATCACTGCGTCAAACATCGCGCAAAATGCCGAGCTGATGGAGCAGGCGTGGCGCTTGCGCCACAAGATCTTCGTCGAGGAGATGGGATGGTCGGCTATCGCGCGCGACGACAAGCGCGAAATCGACGAGTTTGACGATGAGCACGCCGTCCACCTCTTGGCCGTCGAGGACGATGAGGTGGTCGGATATTCCCGGCTGTTGCCGACCGCCCGGCCCTACGTTCTCTCCAAGCACCTGCCTCAGCTCTGCGAAGTCGATCCGCCGTCCTCGCCGCACATCGTCGAATGGAGCCGGATCGGTGTCGCCGGCTCCGCGCGTACTTCGGGCCGTCGGCTGAATCCCACGGCCCTGGCGATCCTCACGGCCATCGTCGAGTGGGGCTTGCCGCGGGGGCTGAAAGGCTTCGTCTCCGAGATGCCGACGAGTTGGCTCCTCCGATTGCTGCAGCTGCATATCCACGCCTTGCCGCTCGGGCTGCCGCAGATGATCGACGACGTCGAGATCGTCGCCGTGAACGCCGGCTTCGATTCGCGGAGCCTGCGGCAACTGCAGAAGATGCGCGGCAGCACGGAGTCGGTCCTGGCCCCGGAAAGTCGCGTCGCAGCTCGACTGGCAAGCTGAAGAAAGCGGTTTGGAGATGGACTTGGTACCCGCCAACGATCGCGAGCGCGATGAACTGAGCTGCCGCCTGGAGCAAGCGGTCCAGCAGGCGCTCGAACTCCGCCAGACCCTCTCGGGCCTCTTCGGACCGGATCTGAGGGGCGTCCTGGATGTCGTCCTGATCGAACTCGGTCGGCGCATCGCTGCGCTGCGGTAGGGCGACGTCCGGACGGACCCCGATCGTCGGCGCGAACTGGGAATGGTCGGCGGCTTCGCGGAACGCTGCCGACCTAGGACCTTTTGCCAGGCCTCCCATCCGAGGAGCTGTCGCCGCCGGCGGCACGACAAGGGTCGGGCGCCGGCTGCAAGCAAGCAATGAATTTCCGATGGCTAAGGATACGGCAGATGATCAGCGCTAGACGATCGAGGATGGAAACAGGTGGTCTCATCGACCAGACGGTGGCTATCGTGTCGGCATACGTGGCCCACAACCACGTGGCCGCCAATCAGCTGCCGTCGCTGGTCGCGACGATCCATGGCGCGCTGTGTCGCCTGGATGCCGTCCCGGGCGCCGGAGCCACGCACGGCTCGGTCGACGGACAGCCCAGCGCGGTTCAGATCCGCCGCTCCATCACCGATGAGGCGCTGACCAGCTTCATCGACGGGCGCACCTATCGGACGCTCAAGCGCCATCTGACCGCCCATGGCCTGACGCCCGAGCGGTACCGCGCGCATTACGGCTTGCCGAACGACTACCCGATGGTGGCCGCCAGCTATGCCGCGCGGCGCTCCGCGCTCGCGAAGGCGATCGGCCTCGGCGTGCCGGGGGCCCAGGCCGCGCGGCAGGCGGCGGAATAGGCGGAACAGTCAGGGTCAGCGGACGGGGATCGCCGTCCGCCCCGGCCAACCTCCGGGACGGGGCTGGGCTGTATGAAGGCGCGCCGGTCCGGTCGAGGCGATCCCGATCCCGCCCGGGTCATCCCGTGGAGTCGATCAGGCGCCGGTCGCCGCGGCGGACGCTGAGCCCCTGCTCGCGCCCAAGTTCGTCGTCGTGGCCTGGATGGCCGAGGGCTGCGGAACGGCACCGGCCTCGGCCTGAGCCGCCTCCTCGGCGAGCCGCCGCCGTTCCTCCGCGTAGCCGCCCGCGATGGCCATATCGACCAAGCGCCGGGTCAGCCGGAAGGCCAGCCAGAATAGGGCGAGGCAGAGAAGCGTCGCGGCGGCGGCCTTGAGCGGGTCCAACGGATCCCTCCGGTGATGTCTCCTCGGTCGAGGCCGCCCTCATAGAGCGGCGGGCCGCCCCGGGGCAATTGGACTTCGTACCGAGTGCGACGTTCGGGAGCGGGGTGGGTCCCTGGGCTGCTTCCTCTGCGCGCGCCATGACGGCGTTGGCAGGTCGGAGCGGACGATCCCGGCCGAGACCGGACCGGAACATGTTATGGCGCCCCCCGGCCGGTCCACGATATCCGGCGATGAGAGCCCATCGACCAGGCGGACACCTTGCGCGAGACCTTCCACATCGAAGTCCTCGGACCGGAGCCCGACGAGATCCAGACGCGGATCTCCGTGCGGGTCGGCAACCTGGAGGGCGCGCAGGAGCGCGCCCTGCGCCTGTTCGCCCGCGCCCGGGTGCCGCAGCGCTCGGGCGAGCCGGCCCAGGCCGTGCGGGTGATCGACGGCGCGGGCCGCGAGGTGTTCTATCGCACCCGCTTCGACGAGGGCGATTAGGCCCGGAGATCGCGGATGCGCTGGACCCTGCTCCCCCTCGGCCTCGTCCTGGCGGCCTGCGCGCTGTTCCTGCGCAGCTACACTCTGCCCCCGGCGCCCGACCGCAGGGGCGGCACGACCCTCCTGCTGACCTGGCCGAACCGCCCGGCCTTCGGCAGCCCCAGGGCCGACTGCCTGACCGGGCCGGCGGATCAGCCCGTCCTGCCCTGCCTGATCGCCTCGGTCGCCCAGGCGCGCGACGGTGGGTACGTGCTGATGCAGCTGCCCTTCTGTGCGACCTGCTACGACCTGTCCGGGCGGATCGCCGTCATGGGGCAGGATGCGGCGGCGACGCGGGCGCGGCTGGAGCAGATCGCCCGCTTCGGCTGGTGAGCCGCGCCGGATCCTCGCGCTTCCTGGCCGCCCGTGCCCTGGCGACGCGCTCCCGCGCCCGCTCCAGCGCCCGGGCCGCCGGGAACAGGGGATCGCGCCCCGCCTCGACCAGGAGATGGGCGATGTCCCGCCGCTCCGTCCAGAAAGTGGAGCCGAGGGCGAAGTCCGGCGGCGCGCAGGAATCGATGCGGTCGATCGCCCAGGCCCCGGCCGTCACCGCTTCGGTCAGGCGGTGGACGAGCTGGACGCCCGGCGCGGCCTCCGGCTGGGTTTCGGCATGGGCGATCTTCAGCACCCAGGCCTCGGTGCCGGTGACCGGCAGGATCGCGGCGGCGAGGGTGCGTTCCCCCCGGCGCAGGCGGGCGATCCGCATCCCGCCCTCCGCGCCGGCATCCGCCAGAGCGGCGCGCAGGAAGGCGACCTCCTCCGGCCGCTGCCCAAGGCCCGTGCCAGCCCGACCCTTCCAGCCGGCCGCCTCGAGGGCGACGTAGGCGTCCAGCGCGGCAGCGAGGTCGTCGGGCGCCTCGAGGATCTCGAACGCCGCCGGACCCTCCGCCTCCAGAACTTCGCGGGCGCGGCGCAGCTTGCGCCGACGCTGGCCGGAGAGATGGCCGAGATAGGTGGCCCGGGCTTCCGGTGTCCGCGCGGTGAGGTCGAGGAGCCCGCGCGCGTGCGGCCAGTAGGCGGCCCGCCGCACTCTCCGGTCCGCCGGGAGGTCGGCCAGGAGGTCGGCCAGAGCCCCCGCGGCGGGCGCGTTCGGCAGGAGGAGCCGCGGCGGCAGGCCGAGCGCCCGCGGGGCGGCGAGCAGACCCGCCAGGGCGCCCGCCGGATCGCCGCGATCGAGGAGCGGTGCGCCGAAGGGACAGTAGCCGTGGGTCCAGCCCATCAGGAGCGGCAGCGGCAGGCCCCAGCGCCGCCACGACACCCGGAACGGCCAGGCGGCGATCAGCCGGGCCCCCGGGGCCTCGGGGGAGCGGTCGGCCACGATCAGGAGCCGCACGCCGGCCCCGAACGCGTCGCGAGCGGCCAGGGCGTAGCCGGCTTCGTAGAACGGGTTCCGCACCAGGGACGCCGCGCCGAGCGCCCGCCAGGCCGGAATCCAGGGCTGCCCCGGGTCGAGGGGCCGGACCGCCGCCACGAGGCCTCCGGCGAGCGTGGCGGTGTTGCGCATGGACGCCCCTCAGGTCGCGAGCCGGTGGCGGATCGCGCCGGCGAAGCCGAGCACGTCGTAGCGCCACGCGGCGGCGCCGGCCGACGCGGCGAGGAGGACGAGGCGCAGGATCTGCCCCGGCACCATGAGCCCGCCCGGAACGAGACCGATCCCGGCATTCACGGCGGCGCAGGCGAGGGCGATGCCGGCGATGCCCGCCATGTCGGCGAGCGGCAGGGGCATCGTCGTGCCGGCCCGGCCGGCGCCGAAGACCAGCACGAGGCAGGCGGCACTCTGTCCGCCCGCGAAGGCGAGCGCAGCCCCGGTGGCGCCGAGCCGCGGGATCAGCAGGAGCGACAGGGCCGCCACGGCCACCAGGGTGGCGAAGGCGGCGGCGGCCTCGAGCCGGCTGGAGCGGGTGAAGTAGATCACCTGCCCGAAGTAATAGGCGCGGAACATCATCAGGATGCTGGCCAGGATCAGAACCGGGGCGAGCTGGCGCGCCTCGGCGCGGTAATCCGGTCCGAGCAGGATCGTGACGACGACGTCGTCGAAGGCCAGGAAGAACACCGCCCCGAAGGCCGCGATCAGCGTCATGGCGCGGGCCGCGTCGCTCAGGACCCCCAGAGCGCCGCTCATGTCGCCCGCCCGCGCCTCGCGCTTGGCGATCGAGATCAGCGACAGGGCGATCGCCTCGCCGAACACGATGAAGCTCTGCCTCAGGAAGTCGGCGAGCGCCCCGTAGGCGCCGAGCCCAGCCGGCCCCACCGTCTTGGCGATGATCAGCCGGTCGAGGCTCTGGGCCAGCGCCGCGGTCCCGAAGGACAGCACCAGCGGCCAGCCGTAGGCGAACAGGCGCAGGGCCTCGGCCCGGCTGCCGCGCCCGGGCATCATTGGCGCGGTGGTGGCCGCGGCCGGCAGGGCCGCCACGGCGTTGGCGGCGGCCACCGCGAAGGCGAGGTGCAGCGGATCCGCCGAGAGGTGCAGCGCGAGGCTGCCGAGGCCGAGGATCAGCACCGCCCGGCTCATCACCGAGGCCGCCACCGCCCCGGCCTGCAGGCGGGTGCGGGCGATCTCGGTGGCCCCCTCGAACAGGGTCGTGCCGAAGGCCAGGGCCAGGATCGCGGTGGCCGTGGCGGCCGAGACGAGACCGAGCGCGACGGCCAGCACGCTGCCGAAGCCGGCCAGCAGCAGCGTGCCGCCGAGGATGCGCACCACGGTGCCGACCTGCGCGGGCGCGCGGGCCTCGTCGTAGAGGGCGAAGAACGCGAATTTCGGCCACTGGCAGGTCGCCCCGTAGAGCACGAGCGCCCACGACACGACGTACAGGTAGGTGCCGTAGCTCTCCACCGGCGCGAGGCGTGTGAACACCGCCACGGAGGCCATGTTGAGGCCGGCGGCGAAGCCGCGGGAGCCGACATAGATCAGGCTGTGCCGGGCGATCATCGGTCAGGCATCGGCACCGGAGGTGGTCCTGCGGATCCGGACGCGCTCCAAGGTTCGGCCGGCGCCTCCCGGGGTGGGGAGGCCCCCCGTTCCGTGCGGGCCGTGATGCTCATCCGCCTCCACCGGGGAGGGGGCGGCGCCGCGCGTCTCCCCTCCTCGGAGGGGAGACGCGCGGCGCGCACGAACTCGGGACGGCCACGCGGCCCGCCCGGGAGCGGATCGGGGTGAGGGCCGAGGCGTCCCCGGACAGGTCATATCCCTCATCCGGCTCTCCGCGCCCGCAGACCCCGCCGAGACCCACGCCTCACAGATCCGATCTTGTCCCGCGTCCCTTAAGAAGACGACCACCGTGCCGGCGATTCCGCACAGGTCCCGCACCGTCCTGGGACGAACCGGTTCCGCTGCGGGACAGGGCGCGAGGGTTTCGGGCATGACGGCCTGCCGGGTGCAGCCGCCATGCCGGACAGCCGACCGGACAGCCGACCGGACACCGTGCCGGGCGGCTCAGCGTCCGCCGGCCCGCCGGATCAGGGAGGCGCCGGTCATCTCCGCCGGCTGGTCGAGGCCCATCAGGTCGAGGAGGGTCGGCGCCACGTCGGCCAGCCGGCCGTCGGCCAGCGAGACCCCGTCCACGCCCACCAGCATCACCGGCACGGGGTTGAGGGTGTGGGCGGTGTGGGCATCGCCGGTCTCGGCATCGCGCATCACCTCGCAATTGCCGTGGTCGGCGGTGACCAGCAGCGCCCCGCCCTGGGCCGTCACCGCCTCGACCACGCGGCCGAGGCAGGCGTCGACCGTCTCCACCGCCTTCACGGCGGCGGCGAGGCTCCCGGTATGGCCGACCATGTCGGGATTGGCGAAGTTCAGGATGATGAGGTCGTAGCGTCCCGAGCCGATCGCCTCGACCGCCCGGTCGGTGAGTTCCGGCGCCGACATCTCCGGCTGCAGATCGTAGGTCGCCACCTTCGGCGAGGGCACCAGCACCGCGTCCTGTCCCTCGAAGGGCGCCTCGCGGCCGCCGTTCATGAAGTAGGTGACGTGCGGGTACTTCTCGGTCTCCGCCATGCGCAGCTGCCGGCGGCCGGCGCGCGCCACGGTCTCACCGAGCCCGTTCGGCAGGTCGAGGGGCCCGAACAGGGTCTCGGTGAAGGCGTCGATCTCGACGCTGTACTGGACGATGCCCAGGGCGGCGGCGAACCGGACCGTCCGGTCGCGGGGGAAGCCCGCGAAGGCAGGGTCGAGGAGGGCCTCCAGGATCTGCCGGGTCCGGTCGGCGCGGAAGTTGAAGCACAGCACGCCGTCGCCGTCCCGCATGCCGGCGTAGTCGCCGATGACGGCGGGCCGCATGAACTCGTCGGAGACGTCATCGGCGTAGGAGGCGGCCACCGCCTGGCCGGCCCTGCTGAAGCGGGTGCCCCGCGCCGCCGTCAGGGCGTCGTAGGCGATCTGGACGCGCTCCCAGCGGGTGTCGCGGTCCATCGCGTAGTAGCGGCCGCACAGGGTGCCGATCCGCGCGCCGCTCGGGAGCGCGGCCTCCACGGTGGCGACGCAGGTGGCGGCCGACCGGGGCGGCATGTCGCGCCCGTCGGTGAACCCGTGGAGGCGGACCGGCACGCCCGCCGCCGCCAGCCGGCGCGCCAGCGCCACGGCGTGGCCCTGGTGCGCGTGCACGCCGCCGGGGGACAGCAGGCCGACGAGGTGACAGGTGCCGCCGGACGCGCGCAGGGCGTCGATGAACCGGAGGAGGGCGGGGTTCTTCGCGAGCGATCCGTCCGCGATGGCGCTGTCGATGCGCGGCAGATCCTGCAGGACGACCCGGCCCGCCCCGATATTGAGGTGCCCGACCTCGGAATTGCCCATCTGGCCCTCGGGCAGGCCCACATCGCCGCCGAACGTCCGCAGCTGCGCCCGCGGGCGATCCCGCATCAGGCCGTCGAAGATCGGGGTCCGGGCCTGCTGGACGGCGTTGTCGGCGACCTCGTCCCGAAGACCCCATCCGTCGAGGATCGCGAGCATCACGGGGCGCGGGGTGCTGTCGGGCACGGTCACAACTCTCCTGGACGTCCGCACGACGCGCGCGGCCGGACCTATCCGGGCACCGCGAGGCCGGGCCCGTGCGCGTGTCGATAATCGGCTTGGCGCCGCGAGACTACCGCTGCCGGCGAGGAAAAGGGGCTCGCTGTGAGAGAGCCGCCGCATTCTGACATGCCGGGCCGTGCCGGCCGGGGAGCCGCCGGAGCGCGGGCGGCGGGGACCTTGAGCCCCCAGGAATAAACTGAGTTGAAGGCGTTCGGATCGAGTGACGTCTGATAAAGGCCGTGCTAATTCAGTAAAAACGGGTCTGATGAGGAATCCAGTCGCCGTGCCGCCGGATGAAGCCGCGAACGCCGAGATGAGCGCGACGCTGGCGCTCGACATGATCGGCCGTGCCTATCTGGCCTTGGCCCTCCTCTACGAAACCGCGCATCCGGGCGAGTTCGGCGACGCGCAGCAGAAGATCCGCGCCTACGTCGAGGACAATTTCCGCATCATCCAGGACACCAGCCGGGTCGGAACTCTTGCCACCGCCACGGTCGACGGCGCGTCTCATCTCGTGAACAGCGTCCTGTCCGAGGTCGAACATAAGATCGCGACCATGATCAGGCCGTCCCGGTATCTGCGCGGCGAGACTATTGCGTGAGGCGGCGGGCGCAGGCCCGCGAGTGTTGCAGTCAAGCCATAAATCGCCGGCAATCGATCCGGCGGGCGGGCCCGTGCGGCAGCTAACAGTCATTTGTGTCGACAGTCTTAACGAGGCATGTTACCCGAACAATGGGCAGCAATAAAATATAAGTTGGAAGATGGCCGGCGATGATTATCAACAGGTCACGCGCAGTGCAGATGTCGCGCTCGAAGTCCTGGTCCGGGCCTATCACGCCCTGGCAGTGATCTACGAGCTGGCGACCCCGGGCGCCTACACGGCGCTCCACGGCAAGATCATGCCCTACCTGCTCGACAGCTTCTGCCACGAGACGGCGGACGGTGCCGGCGACGCCCGCAACGCCGAACTCTACGCACGCGCCCTGGAGCGCGTCCGCTGCGTCCTGGATGACGTCCAGACGGACGTGGCCGCTGTCCGGATCCGCGGCGACGAGCGCAATCACTGATCGCCTAGAGTCCGGATCGGCGGCACGCGCGCGGTCCCATGCCCGGACCCCGCCGGCGAAGACGGGGTCCCGCGGCAGCCGGTCCGGGTCTTACCGGTAGACCACGCAGCGATTGTTGTCGTCGGCCGGCAGGAACTCGCAGTTGCCGACCGGCGGGATCGCCCCAGCCTCCAGGCCGGCGGCCACGCTGGTCGGAGGCGCGGTCAGCATGACGGCGCCGAAGGCCAGGGATGCGGCGGCGAAAGCGAGCGCGAACAGCACGAGGTTGCGCCAGAGCGCGGGGAGCAAGGCAGTGGCCATCGATAGCCTCCCTGAGGGCGCGGACGCTGCGCCGGGTCCAAGGCTAGATCCGGACGCCCGACGGATGCCTCCCCTGAACGGAGGACGGGCTCGAGATTCCCGGCCGCGGCAGCCCGGTATTTTCCGCCTCCGGGGCGTGCCGATGCTCCGGCCGCGCCGGCGGCGTCCCGCGCCAGGATCGCGTGGCGTACCTTCATCCGCACGCCGAGCGGCGATGCCGCCGCAGGTGAGGGAACGCCGGCTTTCTCGCCGCGGGGTGCTCCTCGCTCGCGGACGTCCGCGCCTGCAGGCTCGGCCGGTCGGGGGCTCGATCGCGGGCTTCTCGGGCGATCGGCCCTTCGCTCGATGAGCGCCGCCTGAACCGGCCCGCCGGAACGACGACCGCTCCGCGCGCGCGAATGGCGGGCGACCGGGATGCCGTCGCTATGCCGAGATGCCCGCGCGCGACGGCCCCGTCATCTGCCGCAGGGCCTCGCCGGCGATCATCGCGGCCGCCACCGCGACGTTGAGGGAGCGCAGGCCCGGCCGGATCGGCACCACGATCCGCGCATCGGCCGCCGCGTGCACCGCCTCGGGCACGCCGGCCGATTCGCGCCCCACCATCAGGCAATCGTCGGGGCGGAACGCGAACGCCGTGTAGGGCAGGGCGCCCGAGGTCGTGGCGAGCACGAGCCGCGTGCCGGACTCCGCCCGCCACCCCTCGAAGGCCGCGAAGGACCGGTGCCGGGTGATCGCCACGTGGTCGAGGTAGTCGAGGCCCGAGCGGCGCAGGTGCCGGTCCGAGACGTCGAAGCCCGCCGGCTCCACGATCTCGACCGCCAGCCCCAGGCAGGCGGCCATGCGCAGCATCGTGCCGGCGTTCTGCGGGATGTCGGGCTGGTAGAGGGCGAGGCGGAGCATGGCCGGCTCTTGTGGGGGGCCGGGGCCGCGCCGTCAAAGGGTTGCCGCGCCGTCTAAGGGCTGCCGCGCCGTTAAAGGCCTGCCGCGCCGACGCGCAGCCGGCAAAGCGCTGCGTTGTTCCCGGGGGCCGGTGTGACGAGGCGGAACTTAAGCCCCGCCGGAACCTTGAGGCGGCGCCACCCTCGTCCGCGACCCGAAGTCCGAAAGATCTGCTCCGATGCGCATCCCGCTCCTCGCCTCGGCCCTCCTGCTGGCCGGCCTCGCCACCGCCTCGGCTCAGAATGCCGGCACGGGCCCCAGCGCGGGCAGCGGCAGCGCCGCGACGCCCGCGCCCGGCCAGCCCGCCACCATGGCGGACAACCTGCGCCCCACCTTCGTGGCCCAGGCCCCCGACGACATGGTCGCCAGCAAGCTGATCGGATCGAGCGTCGTCAACGGCGCCAACGAGACGATCGGGCAGATCGCGGATTTCGTCCTCGACCAGAAGGGCGCCGTGAAGGCCTGGATCATCGGGGTCGGCGGCTTCCTGGGGCTCGGCTCGAAATACGTCGCGGTCGACCCCTCCGTGCTCAAGCTCGACCGGACCGACGACAAGACGCTCCAGGCGCGGATCGACACCACCAAGGACCAGCTCCGCGCCGCGCCGGAATACGTCTACCTGGGCAAGGAGCCGCCGAAGGGCGCCGCCCCCGCGAGCCCGGCGGGCGAGCCGACGCGGAAGCCCTGACGGAGGTCCCCGGCGGGGACCGAAGAGGGCCGGCGGCGCTTCGTCGGCTTGCCTCGGCGCGCCGTTGTGTGCTGTGCCGGCCTTCCCCGGAGGTCGGAACCCGTCCATGCGCCGCGCCCTCATCCCGCTTCTCGCCTTCTGCCTCGGCCTCGTCGGCATCACCGGGGCGGCTGTGTTCGCCTTCCTGCCCGAGAAGGCGCCGGTGGGCGTCCCCGCCGTGGGCGGGCCGTTCACGCTGGTGGATCAGGACGGGCGCACGGTCACCGAGCGCGACTTCGCCGGCGCGACGCACCTGCTGTTCTTCGGCTTCACCCACTGCCCGGATGTCTGCCCCACGACCCTGCAGCAGATCTCGGACGTGCTGGCCGCCCTCGGGCCGAAGGGCGAGCGGATGCGGGTCGCCTTCATCACCGTCGATCCGGAGCGCGATGATCCGGCGAGCCTGAAGACGTACCTGTCGAGCTTCGATCCGCGCATCACCGGCCTCACCGGCTCGCCCGAGCAGGTGGCCGCCACCGAGAAGGCTTATCGCGCCTATGCCCGCAAGGTCCCCGGCAAGGCGGGGGACTACACGATGGAGCACACCGCCCTCGTGTACGTGATGGACGCCCAGAACCGCTTCCTCGGCGCCCTCGACCTGTCGCGGCCGGCGGCGGACACCGCCGCGCAGCTCGCCAGGAAGATCTGACCGGCCGGCCCCCAGGACCCGCGCGGCGGAGGCCTCGACCAGGGGCTTCGGAAGGGCCCGCGACACCGGCGGCGGCCGGCGGGGTCACCCCGCCGCGAGCCCCGTCGTATTCCCGGAAGCCCGCGCCGCGGGTGAGCGGGCTCCTACAGGGTCATCCCGGCGTGGAAGCGGTCGGGGGAGAGCGGCAGCAAGAACTGCACGCCGAAGCCGCCCTCGAAGTAGCGCACCAGCCGGCCCGGGGTGCTGCCCACCGTCACGGCGGCGCCGAGCGGAAGGGCGAACGGGCAGGCGATGGCGACGCCGGACATCGAGATGTCGATGAGGCGGGCCGGGATCTCCCGGCCGCCCTCGATCCGCAGGAGCACCGCCGTCTGGGTCGGCACGAGGCGCTCGTGGGAGCGTCCCTCCGGCAGCCCCAGCATTTCCCGGTTGGCGAGCCACGTCAGCTGGGACGCGAGCTTGTCGCGCTTGCGCAGCGTGGCGTTGAGCTGAACCGCGAAGCCGTCCGCGCAGTGGCGCGCGATGATGCCCTCGATCCGGCCGATATGCTCCAGGTAGAGCACCACCCGCTCGCCCAGCTCGCCCTGGACCGCACAGGTCAGGCGCACGCCGCCCGGCGACATGTCCACGGTCTGGCAGGGGTATTCCCGCCGGTCCGCCAGCATGTAGCGGCCGAGGACCGCGACCCGCACGCGCTGGAACCGGCGCGCGTCGGCGGCGCCGCGGGCCGGTTCCAGCGCTACGCGGCGCATCGTTCTGGCGGTGGCGTCGACCGCGATCATCCCGAAATTGGTCCTGCGCCGCGATAATCGAAGCCACAGACTAGAATCGGACTGTTACGAAACCCTTTTCCCGGGCCGATCCGGCAGCGGCTGCGTCGATGTTTCCGCCGTTGATCTCCGGCTCGAACAATCAGGGTGACTGTGCGGCCACCGTCTTTTGCTGTGGATGTAAAATACTTCGAACGGGGAATTCGCTATCTCTCGCGGCGGGACCGCATCAGATCCGGCCGCCGGCATGGACGAGGAGGTGGCCGCGGCGCACCGGCCCCGGATACCCCGCGCCTGTCCTGACCGCCGGCCGCGCGGGCGGCCCGGCCTCCGGCCTGCGGCTCGGCAGGATGCGCAGGGAGGCGGTGTCCGCCTGCACCAGCGGGCGCAGGCCGATCCAGTGCGGCGCACCGTCGAGGCTCAGGGTGCCGAGGGCGCGGACCTGCGTGCGGCCGCGATGTCGCAGCGGCAGGAGCAGCAGTTCGAGATCCGCCTCCTCGCCGGCGGTGTTGGTGGCGCGCAGGCCCGCCACGACGCCGAGGGTGTCGCTGGCCACGATCTCGACGATCCGCCAGGGGTCCGGCGCCTGCGAGCCCCAGAGCCGGGAGAAGGGCGCGCCCTTCAGCTCCTGACCGTACAGGGCGCAGACCCGCGTCCCCGCGAGGCGGATGGTGGCCTCGCGGGACGCCATGTCGAGTTCCAGGATCAGGCTGTCGGCGAGGAGGTGGCGGATCTCGCCCGGCTCGATCTCGGCGCGCTCCGGCGCGGCCCGCTCTCCGCGCAGGCGCTCCCAATAGGCATGGAGCATGCGGCTGGTGGGATGCTTCATCGGTGTCCCGACTCTAAACGCCTGTCGTTCATCCCTGGCCCGATCTGGCACATCCGCGAGGCTGTGGCCGGTCGAACCGGGTGTTCACGGCGTATCGGCGCACACGCCGTGCCGATCCGCTTCGGAACGGTCAAGGTGTCGGCGGATCCGGGCTGGGGCTCGTACCGGATGCGGCGGCTCTCTCGACGGGCGATCGCCCGGAGAATGGTTTGAATATCACACAGAATTGGTCTTCATCGGCAGGCACGAATATCGTTGGGTCTTGTGTAGCCGTCGCAAGCCCCGACATGGTGCCGCGATGGATGCCTCCCCCGAATTTCCGCGCCAGAGCCGCGTGCCCGTCTTCAACCTGCCCGGGGTGGTGACGCTCTCCATCGGGCTGCTCCTGGCGATCCAGGCGGTGCGCGAGTTCCTGCTGCCGGATACCCTGGACATCCGCGTCGTCCTCGACCTCGCCCTCGTGCCGGCGCGCTGGACGGTGTGGTTCGATCCCGGCCGGGCCGCCGACGTGGTCCGCGCCGCGGCCGAGGGCGGCGATGCCGGCCTGGAGGCGGCACGCCAAGCCTTCGCCCGCTACATCGTGGGCGAGCACGCGCTCCAGCCCTGGACGCTCGTCACCTACGCCCTGCTGCACGGGTCGTGGATGCACGTGATCTTCAACAGCGTCTGGCTCGCCGCCTTCGGCTCGCCGGTGGCCCGGCGCTGCGGCGCCCTGCGGTTCGGGGCGCTCGCGCTGGCCGGCACGGCGGCCGGCGGGCTCCTGCACATCCTCATCGATCCCCTGAGCGCAGGTCCGCTGGTCGGCGCCTCGGCGGGGATCTCGGCCCTCATGGCCGCCGCGGCCCGCTTCGTGTTCCAGCCGCCGGCCTCGGGCTATCAGGGGCCGTCCTGGCAGGTGGCGCCCCCCCGGCCCGCCGAGACGATCCCGGAGCTTCTGCGCAACAGGACGGCGGTTTCCTTCCTGGTGATCTGGCTGCTGACCAACCTGCTCTTCGGCCTCGTCAGCGTGCCCCTCGTGGGCGAGAACGCCGCCATCGCGTGGGACGCGCATCTGGGCGGCTTCATCGCGGGCTTCCTGCTCTTCCCGCTCCTCGATCCGCGGGTGGCACGACCGCGCTGAGCACGGCGGGCCGAGCACCTTGCCAACGCGCCGGATAGGTCACACACTCGCCATAATGTGAAAGTGCCGGGGCCTACCCGGCCGGCAGCGTATCACGGGCGCCGCGGGCTGACGGCGCACCGGCCGCGTCACAAGGGAGAGAGCCATGACCGTCGCACGCATCCTCGCCGAGAAGGGCAGCTCCGTCGTCACCGTGAGCCCCGACAGGAGCCTCGATGAGGTGATCCAGATCCTCGCCGACAAGCGGATCGGCGCCCTCGTGGTGGCCCATCCGGACGGTGCCGTGGCCGGCATCATCTCCGAGCGCGACATCATGCGGGCGCTGGCCCGGCACGGGGGCTCGGCCTTCGACGCGCCGGCCTCGGCCCACATGACCGCCGCCGTCACCACCTGCGGCAAGAGCACGACGATCGAGGAGGTCATGACACTGATGACCGAAGGCCGCTTCCGCCACGTGCCGGTCTGCGAGGACGGCCGGCTGATCGGCTTGGTGTCGATCGGGGACGTGGTGGCCCGCAAGATCGCCACGGTCCAGGCCGAGCATCAGGCGCTGCGCGACTACATCACCATGGCGTAGGCACCCTCGGCTCCGCGGCTCTCCCTCCCCCCGCGGAAGGGGAGGGGAGGACGCGTGCGCCATCCGGGCCGCTAGGCCCGCACGGGCGGGTGACGGCGCCTCAGGCCTTCATGGGATCGAGCGTGACGCGCCAGAGGTCGGTATCGGCCGCGTCCTTGAGGGTCACGGTCATCTGCTCGGTGGCGCCGTCCACCGCCACGTGGCCGAAGAACTGGTAGCCGGTGGCCGGCGAAAGGTTCACCTGACCCTGATCGGGTGCCTTCACGAACCGCAGCTGCGGCCCGAACGTGTCGTCGAGGGCGTTCGGTCCGAAGGTCCCGGCGTGCAGCGGTCCGGAGACGAACTCCCAGAACGGGTCGAAATCCTGGGACTGCGCCCGGTCGGGGTCGTAGTCTTGGCCGGGCGGCAGCCCGGTCAGCGCCACCTTCCCGGTGCCGTCGGTCTCCGGCAGGGCGTCGGCGAAGACGCCGCCGCGGATGTCGGCGAAGCTCTCGGTGGTCGCCCACTCGATGACCGCCCGGGCGGGCCGGTCGGACCGGGCCCAGACCATGGCGGCGTCGGTGCCGACATCGCCCGACTGGAGGCCGTGGGTCAGGACCGGCCGGTCGGCGGCACGGCTGAGGCCGGGGCGCCCGAGGCCGGAGGCCAGCCCGACGAGGTCGGCGCCTCCGGACAGCAGGATCTGACGGCGACTTGCGGACGTGGGAAGCCCTCCAGCGTGCCGGGCGGCCATCGCAGGCGGCCGCGAAAGCCGGATGAGGGGTGTGGGACCGAAGCCGGCGGGATTCCAGTCCGGAACCGTCGAACCCGCGGCTTCGTCCTGCGGTGGCGGAGCGCCGCAGGGCCGCGAAAGGGGCCCGCCAGCCGGTGGCGCGATCCCTGGAGGCCTCCTCCCACGCCGCCGTTGCGGCCCCTCAGGATGAGGCGATCCGATCGGACGGATCGGTCCCCGAATCCGTCACGCCCGCGCGGCCGCGCCCTCGACCACGGCGCGGATACGCGGAAGCGCGGCCCGCGCGGCCCGGTGGCCGATGGCGATCCCCTCGGCGGCCTTGTGGAAGTCGAACAGGCCGAAGGACCCGACGTCCGGGCCGATGGCGACGTCGGGCGGGTCGCGCTCCAGCCGTGCCCGGGAGATCCGGTCCTGCGTGATGTTGAAGGCGCCGAGCACCACCCGGGCGAGGCCCGGAACGGGGATCTCCGGCTCGGAACTCTCGAAGCCCGGCAGGCGCCCGCGCATCACCTGCAGGAAGCTGCGCCGCGGCGGCGGCGCCGGAACCTCGTGCACGACCGGGCCGCCGGTGTCGCCGTTGAGGTTCACGCAGATCACGAGATCGGCCCCGAGGGCGCGGGCCAGCGCCACCGGGACTGGATTGACCAGCGTGCCGTCCATCAGCACCCGGCCCTCGTGGGTGACCGGCGGGAACAGGCCGGGGATCGCGTAGGAGGCGCGCACCGCATCCACGGCGGGCCCGTCGGTCAGGCTCACCTCGTGGCCGGTGCCGTACTCGGTGGCGACGCAGCCGAAGCGGATCGGCAGGTCCTCGATCCGGCGCGTGCCGAGATCGGCGAAGAGCCTCTGGCGCAGGCGGTTGCCGGCGATCAGGCCGGAGCCGGGCAGGCGCGGATCGATGAGCCCGACCACCCGGCGGCGGGTCAGCGTCCGGGCGAAGGCTTCCAGGCGGTCGAGCCGCCCCGCGGCGTAGCAGGCGCCGACCACCGCGCCGATCGAGCAGCCCGCCACCACGGTCGGGTGGATGCCGGCCTCCTCCAGGGCGCGCAGCACGCCGATATGCGCCCAGCCCCGGGCCGAGCCGCCGCCGAGCGCGAGCCCGATCCGCGGACCGGCGCGGGGCGCCGGGCGGATCGGTTCGACGGTGCCGGGCAGGAAATGGGGGACGGCTGGACACTCTTGCCACCGCGCCGTGGCAAGGGACGGGCTCATCGCCCGGCGGCCTTCAGGACGATTTGGCCGTCCGCCTCCCGGACGACGCTGCGGTAGAAGCAGTCCCGCCGCCCGGTGTGGCAGCAACCCCCGTCGCCGCCGACCTCGACGCGGATCAGCAGGGCGTCCTGGTCGCAATCGACCCGCATCTCCACGACGCGCTGGATCTGGCCGCTGGTCGCGCCCTTGTGCCAGAGTTCCTGGCGGGAGCGCGACCAGTACCAGGCCTCGCCGGTCTCGAGCGTGCGCGCCAGCGACTCGGCGTTCATGTGGGCGAGCATCAGCACCTGCCCGTCCCGCGCGTCCACCGCGATGCAGGCCACGAGACCATCCCGGTCGAAGCGGGGCGTGAGGGCAGGCCCCTCCTCGACCTCGGCGCGGGTGCCGGGGGGAGCGAAGGCGATGTCGCGCGCGGTCATGGTCGAGACGCCGCCCGGGACTACTTGGCGCCGCCGCGCACCAGGGTCAGGAAGCGGACCTGTTCGTTGGCATTGTCCTTGAAGACGCCCCGGAACTGGCTGGTGATGGTCGAGACGCCGGCCTTCTGCACGCCGCGCATCGCCATGCAGAGATGCTCTGCCTCGACCATCACGGCGACGCCGCGGGGCTTGAGGATGCTCTCGATCACGTCGGCGATCTGGGCGGTCATCGTCTCCTGCGTCTGCAGGCGCCGGGCGAAGGTGTCGACCACGCGGGCGAGCTTCGACAGGCCGACCACGCCCCGGGTCGGGTAATAGGCGATGTGGGCGAGCCCCATGAACGGCACCATGTGGTGCTCGCAGTGGGAGTGGAACGGGATGTCGCGCACCAGCACGATGTCCGAGTAGCCCTCGACCTCCTCGAAGACGCGCTCCAGCAGTTTCTCGGCATCGACGCTGTAGCCGCCGAACAGCTGCTCGTACGCCTTGGTGACCCGGGTGGGGGTGTCGAGCAGGCCCTCGCGGGTCGGATCGTCGCCGGCCCAGCGCAGGAGCGTGCGCACGGCGGCCTCGGCCTCGGCGCGGCTCGGGCGACCGGTCTCGATCCCGTCAGGGACGCGGGTGGCGGAGACCGGCTCGGGCGCGACCTCGACGGGACGGCCGTCATTCACCGGCCGATCGTCATTGCGCATGCCGTTCAGCCCTTGCCCGTCGAGACCGTTCCGGTCGAAACCCGGCGCGTCGCCCTGATAGGACAAGGATTTGAGGGCGGCATCCATGGCATCTCCGGCCCGCGCGATGCGGGACTTCATCGGGGTGCTGTCAGGCTTGGCGTACATCGTCGGATCGCGTCGGGCGTTCGAGGGAAGATCCCGGGCTCGAAAAGGTTTCGAGCCGGCGCCCCGGATGGACTGAAGCCTTTGAAACCACCGTGGCCGTGGGCGCGACCCTGGTCGACGGCCCGCCTCCTCGCGAAGCGACCGCAAGGGGCCTATATCATCGTTCGCGGGGCAACGCGCAATGCGCGAGCCGCGCGGCAGATTCCCGATGAGATTGGCGTACCCGGCCGAGGACCCGATGCTCGACGACATCTACAACCGCCGTATCCTGGAACTCGCCGCCGACATCCCCCGGCTCGGCCGGCTGGAGAATCCGGACGCCAGTGCCACTGCGCATTCCCGGTTGTGCGGTTCGACCGTGACGGTCGACCTCGTCCTCGGCGACGATGGCCGGGTGGCCGACTTCGCCCAGGAGGTCCGGGCCTGCGCGCTGGGGCAAGCCTCCTCGTCGCTGATGGGCCGCCACGTGGTCGGCGCCAGCGCGGACGAGCTGCGGGGCGTCCGCGAGACCATGCGGGCGATGCTCAGGGAGAGCGGCCCCGCGCCCGACGGCGCCTGGGCGGACCTCGCGGTGCTGGAGCCGGTGCGGGAGTTCAAGGCGCGCCACGCCTCCACGCTCCTGACCTTCGACGCGGTGGTGGATGCCCTCGACCAGATCGCCGCCAAGCGGCAGGCCGCCTGACGGCATGGCCCGGCGGGCCGCGCATTGGGTGATTCGCGGCTACCAGCTCACCCTGTCGGGCCTGATCGGCCGCCAGTGCCGCCACTGGCCGAGCTGCTCGGAATACACCGACACGGCCATCGCCCGGCACGGGCTGTGGCCCGGCGGCTGGATGGGATTCGCCCGGATCTGTCGCTGTGGACCGTTCGGTACCCATGGGATCGACCTCGTGCCGGAGCGGGTGCCGCAGGGGGGGGCGTGGTACCGCCCCTGGGTCTACGGCCGCTGGCGCGGCGTCGAGGCGCCGCCTTCGCCCTTCGCCTGCGAGGCCCTGGAGGAGGGCGGCCGGGTCGACGCCCGCTGAGCGTCGTGTTCCCGTTTTGTTTCACGTGAAACACGCTTGATCGGTCGGGCGTCGCGCCACCTCGACGTGCCGGTGCAACCCGACCGCGAGCGGCGTCCGCTCACCCCGCCTCGCCCGTCCACCCCCTCATCCCGGGGTGCCCGAGTCGGCGGGCCGCGACGGCGAGCGCCAGGGGGACTCGCGACCCCCGGAACCGTCCTTGGAGGTTTGCGCCGCCCGGCCTCTCAGGACGCGGAGGCGGGTCGGACGTCCTGGGCCGTCCCTGTCCGACGGCCCGTCCTCCGCATCCGCCGATCCTCACGCGGCCTGACGATTGGCCGCCAGCCGCTCGGCGAACTCGATCGCCTCGATCAGGCTGCGCTCGTTGGCGATCCCGGTGCCGGCGATGTCGAAGGCGGTGCCGTGATCGACCGAGGTCCGGATGATCGGCAGGCCGAGGGTGACGTTCACGCCCGACAGGTCCATCCACTTGCCCGTGGCCGGGTCGATCTCGAAGCCGAGGAGCTTCACCGGGATGTGACCCTGGTCGTGGTACATCGCCACCACCGCGTCGTACTGGCCCGCGCGCAGCTTCACGAACACCGTGTCGCCCGGCACCGGCCCGTGGATGTCGAGCCCGTCGGCGTTGGCCTGCGCGATCACCGGGGCGCTGACATCGATGTCCTGGCGTCCGAACAGGCCGCCCTCGCCGGCATGGGGGTTGAGCGCCGCCACGGCGATCTTCGGCTTGGCCAAGCCCAGCCCCTTCAGGGCCTTGTCGGTGAGGTCGATGACGAGGCGCAGGCGCTCCGGGGTCAGGCGCTTCGGCACGTCCTCCAGGGCCACGTGGGTCGTGACGTGGGAGACCCGCATGTTGCCATGGGCCAGCATCATCACCGAGCCGCGCACGCCGGTCAGCTCCGCCAGCATCTCGGTGTGGCCGGCATAGTGGTAGCCGGCCTTGTTGAGCGCCTCCTTGTTAAGCGGCGCCGTGACGATGCCGCCGACCTTGCCGGCCATGGCGAGGCGCACCCCGGCCTCGATCGCCTTGTAGGCGAAGCGCCCGCCATCGGCCGAGAGCCGGCCCGGCTCGATCGGCGCGCCCTCCGCGTCGGCCTGGAGGCAGCACAGGGCCGGCCAGTCGCCGCCCTCGGAAACCTCGGGGATCCGCTCGGGGAGAAGGCCCAGGGCCTCCTCCGCCCGGTGAAGGGCCGGGGCGCTGCCAATGATCATCAGGCGCAGATCGCCCGCGGCGATCCGATCCTTCAGCCGCGCGGCGGCCTTGACGATGATCTCCGGCCCGATGCCGGCCGGATCGCCCATGGTGATGGCCAGATGTGGGGTCACGCGTCGCTCCTGCTGCGCGGAAAGCCGTTGCCGTAGAGTAGATCGCGCCAGACGCCCTCTGTTCCGAAGGCGCCCGATTTCGACACGACCGCCACCCCGTCCCAGCGGCCGCCCCGCAGGGTCGAGCGGGGCAGACCCGGGGCGATCTGTCCGGTGACGTCGAGGCGCAGGACGCCCAGGGCGAGGCAGAGCGCCTTGAGGGTCTCGCCGCCGGCCACCAGCAGCGTGCCGGGCCGCGGGATCCGGTCGATCACGCCCGCGAAGGTCCGGGCGATCCGCGCCGCGGCCTCCTCGCGGGCGATCCCGTCGGGCAGCGCGAGGCTCGCCAGGGCGACGCCGTCCCGGTCGAGGCGCGCGGCCACCGCGCCGGCCTGATCCGGGTCCTGCGCCGACAGGACGAGGTGGTGGCCGCCGCAGGCCGCGAGCTGCGCCGCGGTCTCGGGCCGGTCGGAGCCGAACAGTCCGAGCACGGGGCCGACGAGCCGGTCGTCGCCCGGGGCCGCCGCGTCTCCCGCCAGGGCGGCCGCGAGGCCGCCGCTGCCGCACCAGAGCACCGGCCCGTCGCCGCCGAGCGCGGCCACCTGGACGAGGTCGGGATCCTTGCCCGCGTCGTAGACGGCCACGCCCGCGACCGGGCCCTCGGCCACGCTGGCCCGGCGCGCCGGCAATCCGACGGCCCGCAAGGCCTCGGCGATGTCGCCCGAGACCGGCTCGAAGCCGCCGCCCCGTCGGGCGAGCTGATACCCGCCCTCCGTGCGGCGGCCCTGGAACGGGAAGGCCGGCGCCACGACGCAGCGCTCCCAGGCCCCGGTCCGCAGCACCGCCGCGAGTTCCGCCGCCCAGGGACCGCGCAGCAGGCTGTCGACCTTCTTGAAGGCGATGTCGGCGCCGTCCAGCCGGGACGCGAGGCCTCCGACGATCCGCCCGGCGGCCTCCGCCGACAGCTCCCGGGTGCCGGAATCCATCGCCAGGCATCCGGCGGCCTCAGCCGTCAGGATCTCCGGCCACGCGACCGGGATCGACCCGCACAGGCCGGTGAAGCCTGCAGCCGTGTCGAGGGTGCCGGTGAGGTCGTCGGCGATGAGGCGCAGGCAGGTCATGTCGGGCGGATCATGGCAGGAACCCCGTCGGCCACTCCGCCCGACCGCGGCTCGCCTGCTTGTTGTCAGGTTGTCACCCGGCATACAGAGCGGCCGGAGCGGGGGTCAAGCGCGCGGCTCCGCGGGGCCGGGTTTCGCGGCCCGACCGGGATCGAGGGCGAGGTCGAGGAGCCGCCCCTCGAACAGCCGGTTCCGGGACGTGGCGATATGGGCGGCCATGCGGGCCTGGGCCTCCGCACCGTCGCCGCCCGCGATCGCCGCGAAGATCCCGCGATGCTCCTCCAGTACGCCGCGCAGGCCGGAGCGCGGGCCCTGCAGGGCGAGGCCGTGGATCGTCATGCCCACGGCGATGTGCGGTTGCAGCGCCTCCAGGCAGGCCGCGTAGTAATGGTTGTTCGACGCCGCCGCGATCGCGTGATGGAAGGCGAAGTCAGCATCCGCCCGGTGCTGGGCCTGCCGCGTCGCCGCCGTGAGCCGGTCGAGCGCCGCCGCGATGCGGCCCAGGGCGTCGGCATCGCGGCGCAGGGCCGCGTGGAAGGCGGCGTCCGGCTCGAGGGTGAGCCGGAACTCGTAGCAGCGCTGGATGTCGGCGATGCTCTCCACCGGGGCGAAGCCCAGGGCCGGACGCGCCGCCCGCGCCCGCACGAAGCTGCCCGCCCCCTGCCGCGAGGCGATGGCGCCCTCCCGGCGCAGCCGCTCGAGGGCCGCCCGGACCACCGGGCGCGAGACCCGGAAGCGTCCCGCGAGGTCATGCTCGCTCGGGAGCCGTGTGTCGGGCCCGTAGGTGCCGTCCGCGATCCCCGTGAGGAGCGCGTGATAGACGCCGTCGGCCAGGGAGACGGGCCGGGTCGGGGCCGCACCGCGGCCCGCCGGCCGCTCCGGCGCCTGCACCCGGTCGAGTCGGTCGGGTCGGTCGGACGGGTCGAACGGGGATGGGGACCTCGCTGACGACATCCCCGGAGGCCTCCGCGGCTCGAGACAGGCGGCGCCGAGTCAGCGATGAGCCGCCCGGCTTGTCAACATGTGCACGGTCGGGGCCGCAAGTTGCGCGGACTTGTCGAAAGGTTGTAGCAGCCGGCTCGGGGGCTGAGCGGGCGCCGAGGCCCGGGACGGGGCGGCGCCGGAAGGGCGAACCATGCAGATTCCCATCAAGCGCTCCCTGGAGCGCGTGCCCGGCGGCCTGATGGTGGTGCCGCTGTTCCTCGGCGCGATCCTCCACACGCTCTTCCCGAACACCGCGACGTTCTTCGGCTCGTTCACCGGCGCGCTGTTCAACGGCGCGCTGCCGATCCTGGCGGTGTTCTTCGTCTGCATGGGCGCGGGCATCGATTTCCGCGCCGCCCCGGCGATCGCCCGCAAGGGCGGCGTGCTGCTGGCCGCCAAGGTCGGCGTCGCGGCGATCATGGGCGTGGTGTTCGGGCAGTTCCTGGGCGAGTCGCCCGTGACCAGCGGGGCATTCGCGGGGATCTCGACGCTCGCGATCGTCGCCGCCATGAACGACACCAATGGCGGGCTCTACCTCGCCCTGATGGGCCAGTTCGGCCGCCCGAAGGATGCGGGCGCCTACGCGATCATGAGCCTCGAATCCGGACCGTTCCTCACCATGGTGACCCTCGGTCTGGCAGGCCTGTCCGCCTTCCCGTGGCCGACACTGGTGGGCAGCATCCTGCCGCTGCTGATCGGCATGATCCTGGGCAACCTCGACCGCGACATGCGCGCCTTCCTGTCGGGGGCGGCGCCCGTGATGATCCCGTTCTTCGCCTTCGCCCTCGGCTTCGGGCTCGACCTCGCCAAGATCTGGCAGGCAGGTCTCCTCGGCATCGGGCTCGGCGTGGCCGTGGTGGCGGTCACCGGGGCGGTCCTGTTCGTCGCCGACCGGCTCACCGGGGGCAACGGCGTCGCCGGGGTCGCGGCGGCCTCCACGGCCGGCAATGCCGCCGCGGTGCCGGCGATCATCGCGGCCGCCAACCCCGCCTACGCGGAGGCGGCCGGTCCCGCCACCGTGCTGGTGGCGGCGAGCGTGGTGGTCACGGCGCTGCTCGTGCCGCTGCTGACCGCCTCCGTGGCCGCCCGGGTCGGGCCGGAGCGCGATCCGTCCGCGCCGGTGCCGGATCCGGTACCGCAGCCCGCCACGACGGCGCACTGACCGGTCCGCGCGTCCGCCCGTGCGCATCCGGGCGGCAACCGAAGGGCACGACGCCTGTTGTCTCGGCAGACAGCCCGGCGCGGCCGGGCGCGACCGACGATCAGAGCGGGCACAGCATGTCCACCGAACCCCGGGGCAAGACGCATATCGACATCTACGACCGCGCCATGCGCGAGGCGTGGGCTCAGCGTTTCGGCGTCAGCGAAGTTCGCCTGCGCAAGGCGGTCACGATGGTGGGCAGCCGGATCACCACCGTGGCCGCCTATCTCGACAGGCCGGCGTCCTGACCCGGCGGGCCGCTTCGTGAAGCCCGATTTCCATCCGCCGCCGGGGTGGCCCCATCCCGAGAACCAAGCGCCCGGGTTCGACATGGCGCCCGGACCCGACGACGCGAGCGCCCCGCTCGCGGGGCCGGATGCCATAAGTTTCGAGCAGATCCGCGAGCGGGCCTACGAGCTGTGGGAGCGCAATCACCGACCGGAGGGGTTCGAGATCGAGTTCTGGCTCCTGGCCGAGCGTGAGCTGCGCAACGAGCGGGAGCGGCGGAAGGCCGCGCACGAGCCGGCACCGTCCGGCCTCGGTCCGCCGTCCGGCTGACGCACGTCGGCGGCGGGTTGATCCGCCACCGCCGCGCCCGCAAGGGGCGGGATACGCCTCCGATCGTGCGGGATCGGCCCGCGGGCGGCGCTGCTCAGGCCGCGGTGGCCGCCTTCCGGGCGTCGGCCACTGCGGCCTCGAAGGCCATGAACGCCTGCGTGGCCTCGTCCCAGGCCTGGGCGCGGATGTGGCGGGCGAGGGCAGCGGCCTGATCGCGGGCCTGCGACAGGGCCGTTTCCACGGCGGCGGGCCGCGCCGGATCGGCGGGGATTCCCGGGGGCGGCGTGTCCACGGAGCGCATCCCGACCAGAGTCGCCGCCAGCGCGCGGCGCCAGGCCGCGCAATCGGCCGGGATCCGGGCGACCCGCAGGTCGGCACCCTCGCGCTCCTGCTGGTCGAGCAGGGTGCGGCTCAGATCCTCGATCTGCTCGAGCTGGGCCAGGGCATCGCCGATCTCCCGGCGGGCCTTGTCGGTCCCCTGCGCGATCTGGCCGACGTTCCGCGCGATGTCGCCGGTGGCCTGGATCTGCTGGGTCATGATCTCGGAGGCTTCGCGCATCTGCGCCGCGACGGTCGCCACGGCGCCGCTCTCGGCCTCGACGCGGGCATTGGCCCGCACCATGGCGGCGGCGCCGGTCTCCACCGCGCTGCGGCTGCGCGTCACCGCCGCCTGCATCGCCGCCATCTCCTCGCGCAGGCCGTTCACGCGGGCGCGGATCTCGTCGGTCGCCTTGGCGGTCTGGGCCGACAGGGTCTTCACCTCGGCGGCGACGACGGCGAAGCCGCGGCCGGCTTCGCCCGCCCGGGCGGCCTCGATGGTCGCGTTCAACGCCAGCAGGTTGGTCTGGGCCGAGATCGCCGCGATGGTGCCGGCCATCTCCTCGATGCGCAGGGCCGCTGCCGAGAAGCTGTCGAGGCGGCCGCCGATCTCCTCGGTGCCTTCCTCGATCCCGCGCATGCCGTCGGTGGCACGCTGGAGATCGCCGACGCAGGTGGCGATGCCGGCCCGGGCCGTCTCGGCGGTCTCGGCCGCCGAGGAGGAGCGGGCCGCGATCTCGCTCGTGGTGGCGGCGAGTTCCTCGCTGGCGGCGGCGATCAGGCGGGCCTGCTCGGCGGTGCCCGACGCGTCGTGGGTCATCCAGCCGATCGAGACGCCGGCATCCGAGGCCGAAGCCGACAGCCGTGCCAGCAGCGGCAGCCACGCGCGATTCGGGACCGCCGCGGCGGCGTCGGGCTGCCGGGCCGCTTCGACGGCGACCGCGACGGTTGCCTCGGTCGGCGCGCGCACCGTCACCGCGGGTTCGACCACGGCTTCGTTCCGACGCCGCCGGCGCAAGCTGAACATGCGGGTACCTCCGACATTCCAATCAGAAAGAGATTCGCATGGAATCTTCAACCAATGGTGAAGGATGAGCTCGTCGCTTGACCCGAGTGAAGTGACCGTCCTGCAGCCTAAAGCCAGGATTGCATAGGTTTGATGACCCCCGGGCGTAGTCCGCCCGGGGGAACGGTAAGCTATTCGCCGGTCAATGCGGCCTTGGTGCGGGACCACCAGCCGGCGCGCTTGGGACGATCCGGATCGGCCGGCGGCGTCAGCACGACCGCCACGGGCTCGCGGACCGGCTCGGGGGCCCTGTCAGCCACCGGCTCCGCCAGCGTCTCGGCGGCATGATCGACCGTGGACGCGTCCGGCTCGGACGCAACCGGGAGATCCACCGCGGTCTCGCCCCGGGCTGCCGACGGTGCGGCCTCGACCGCCTCCGCCACCGCCTGCGCGCTCACCGGCTCCTCTGCCGACAGGACGACCGCGTCACCCGCCATCTCGGGGACGTCCTCGGACTCGGCGGCGTCCCGGGTGCGACCCTCGCCGCGACCCCGTCCGCCCCGACGCCCCCGGCGACGGCGGCGCCCGTTCTCGTCCTCAGTGCGGGCCGCCTCATCCGGTCCGGCGACGGCCTCGTCGGAGTCCCGGGCCTCTGCGGCGACGGCAATCTCGGCCAGCCCGTCGGCGGCAACCGGCTCCCGGCCCTCCCAGCCGTCGTTCCGCCCGTCCTCGGGGCTGTCCTTGCGCCCGTCCTCGCGGCTGTCCTCGCCGTCCTCCTCCTCCGGGCGCTCGCCACCCTGACGCTCGTCCTCGGCGCGGCCTTCCGGCCGGCCGCCCCGGCGGCGGCGGCGACGACGGCGGCGGCGGCCGTCGCCTTCCTCGCGCGTTCCATCCTCGCGGGCTTCGGTGTGGCCCTCCTCGGCGTCGCCCTCGGCGTCCACCTCGGTCTCTGCCTCCGCCTCGGCGGCGTCGGCCTCGTCGGCTTCGTCATCCTCGTCGTCGAACTCGGTGACCGGGGAGATCGCCTGGGCGCGCACGCCCGTGACCGGACCTTCGGCGCGCTGGGCCGGCTCGCCCCGGTCGAGCTGGAAGGCGGCCGTGACCGCCAGCCCCTCGTCGGCCGCGATCGTGATGGTGACGCCGAAGCGCAGCTCCAGCTCGCGCAGGTGCCCGCGCTTCTGGTTGAGGATGTACAGCGCCACCTCGGTCCGGGTGCGCAGGATCAGGTTGTGGGAGGAGGATTTGAGCAGCGCCTCCTCGATGGAGCGCAGGATGTGGAGCGCCACCGAGGCGGTGGCGCGCACGAAGCCCGAGCCGCCGCAATGGACGCAGGGGATCGAGGAGGATTCGAGCACGCCGGTGCGGATGCGCTGGCGGCTCATCTCCATGAGGCCGAAGGGCGAGATCCGGCCGACCTGGATGCGGGCGCGATCGTTCTTCAGGCACTCGTTGAGCTTCTTCTCGACGGCGCGATTGTTCCGCTTCTCCTCCATGTCGATGAAGTCGATGACGATCAAGCCCGCGAGGTCGCGCAGGCGCAGCTGCCGGGCGACCTCCTCGGCGGCCTCGAGGTTCGTCTTGAGGGCGGTGTCCTCGATGTCGTGCTCGCGGGTGGCGCGGCCGGAATTGACGTCGATCGAGACCAGGGCCTCGGTCGGGTTGATCACCAGGTAGCCGCCGGACTTCAGCGAGACGTGGGTCGAGAACATCGCGTCGAGCTGCTGCTCGACGCCGAAGCGGGCGAAGATCGGCGTCGCGTCGCGGTAGGGCTTCACGACCTTGGACTGGCCGGGCATCAGCATCCGCATGAAGTCCTTGGCCTCGCGATAGGCGTCCTCGCCGGCGACCAGAACCTCGTCCAGATCCTTGTTGTACAGGTCGCGGATGGCGCGCTTGATCAGCGAACCCTCCTCGTAGACCAGCGCGGGCGCCATCGAGGTCAGCGTCAGCTCGCGGACCGACTCCCACAGCCGCATCAGGTACTCGAAGTCGCGGGCGATCTCGGGCTTGGAGCGCGAGGCGCCGGCGGTGCGCAGGATGACGCCCATCCCCTCGGGCACCTCCAGGTCCTGCACGACCTCCTTGAGGCGCTTGCGGTCGGCCGCCGAGGTGATCTTGCGGGAGATGCCGCCGCCCCGGCCGGTGTTGGGCATCAGCACGGAGTAGCGGCCGGCCAGCGACAGGTAGGTGGTGAGCGCCGCGCCCTTCGTGCCGCGCTCCTCCTTGACCACCTGCACCAGGATGATCTGGCGGCGCTTGATCACCTCCTGGATCTTGTACTGGCGGCGGTAGTGGCGGGGCCGCTCGGGAATCTCGGCGAGCGCGTCGCCGTTGCCGCCGATCTGGGCGATCCGGGGCTCGGCATCCGGATCGTCGGAATCCTCGTCCGAATCCTCGTCGGCTTCGTCCTCGTCGTCGGAGTCCTCGTCCTCATCCTCGTCGTCGGAGTCCTCGTCCTCCGACTCGTCCTCGTCGGACACGTCGTCGGACACGTCCGCGGTCGAGGCATCCGCCACCGGCGCCTCCGCGACATCCTCCGCGGCGCTGTCGGCCGGCGCGTCTGCCCGGGCGTCTGCCGACGCGTCTTCCGGCGCCTCTTCCGGCATGTCGGACACGGTCAGCGCCTCGGCCACGGCGATCCGGGCCTCGGGCTCGTCCGGATTGTCCTGGTCGGTGGCCGCCTCCTCGGGCTGCCCCCCGAACGGGGCGGGGCCGCCGGCGGCCTCGTCGGTCGGCGCCCGCGCGGCCCGCGTCTCGGCGATGTCGCCGGCCTGCGCCTCGGAGGCGAGGGCCTCCTGCACGGCCTCGGCGTTCTCCGCGAGCGTGTCCGGCATGCCGGCGGGTGCGATCCCGGCCTCGGCGGGGGCCTGGTCGTCGGTCCGGCCATCGGCCTGCGGCGCCTCGCTCGTGTCCTCGACGCTCACCGTCTCGTCGGTGTCGCGGGCACGGGCCTCGGCGCGGCGGCCGCGGGAGCGGCGCGGCGACCGGCGGCGGCGCTCCTCGCGCTCGCGATGCTCCTCGGCGTCACGGGCCTCCTCCTCGAGGAGGGCCTGCCGGTCGGCGAGGGGAATCTGATAATAGTCGGGATGGATCTCGTTGAAGGCCAGGAAGCCGTGGCGGTTGCCGCCATATTCCACGAACGCCGCCTGGAGCGACGGCTCCACCCGGGTGACCTTGGCGAGGTAGATGTTGCCGCGCAGCTGGCGCCGGTTGGCGGCCTCGAAGTCGAATTCCTCGACCCTAGACCCGTGGACCGTGACGACCCGGGTCTCCTCCGGGTGCATCGCGTCGATCAGCATTTTGTTGGCCATGTCGGACTCTCGGCATGGCGGCCGACGTCGTTCTCCGTGCCCGTGGTCCCGGCGGCGCCTCACCCGACGTCAAACCTGTCGGGCGTGGTGCCGGCCTCGTCGCCGAGGCGGATGGGTTCGAGGGGAAATTGCCGTCAACCGCCGCTCGGCGCTTGGGGCGCCTGGGGTTGAACCTGGCCGGGAGGAGGGACAGACCGGTCCGACGCACGACATGCGCCTCCGGGGCACGCGCAGCGCTCTGCTGGGCCGTGCGTCCGTCCATCGTGGTCCCGACCTCGCGAAACACTCTCGGCCGGAGGGGACCGGCCGTGAATTCCTGGGTGCGACGGAGGATCTCCGCCGCGTCGTGCGACACCTGCCCGATCGGGGAAGACACCCGTCGCCGCCAGACGGACCAACAGAGTCCGCCGCGACACCGCGGCCGTCTTCGCGAGGAATTCGGCCACGTCCACGGGCCGTTGCGGCGGCCGGCGGGACCGGAAGGGTCGGTATCATTACAGACCGCTGCGCGGATTTGGCAAGGGTCAAGCGTGAATAGATGTCACGGGGGTGTCACGCCCGCCGGGCCGGCGGCCGGCCGGCTCGCACGCGGCGCGACGATCGAGGGCCGCGCGGGAGGCCGGGCTGCCGCATATCCCGGGATCGCTGCGCCGCGCCCGCGACGACGGGACCGCGCTCCGGCCGGCAGGATACTATTCCGCAGCCTCAAGCCGCGGTGCCATCCCGGCCAGTGCCGCGGGCTTCGGGCCGCCGGTCGCCCAGTCGAGCAGCTCGACCGTGTGGACGATCGGGATGCCGGTGCCCTTCCCGATCTGCGTGGCGCAGCCGATGTTGCCGGTGGCGATCACGTCGGGGCGCACGCGCTCGATGTTGGCGACCTTCCGGGCCCGCAGCTTCAGCGCGAGCTCCGGCTGCAGGATGTTGTAGGTCCCCGCCGAGCCGCAGCAGATATGGCCCTCCGGCACGTCCTTCACGGTGAAGCCCGCACGCTTGAGCAAGGCCTTCGGCTCCGTGCGGATGCCCTGGCCGTGCTGCATCGAGCAGGCCGAGTGGTAGGCGACCACGAGGTCGCTCTCCGCGGTCGCCGCGAGGTCGAGCTGCGCCACGTACTCGGTGACGTCCTTGGCCAGCGCCGAGACGCGCCGCGCCTTCTCGGCATAGGCCGGGTCGTCGCGGAACATGAAGCCGTAATCCTTGATCGTCGTGCCGCAGCCCGAGGCCGTGACCAGGATCGCGTCGAGGCCCTTGGCGATCTCCGCGTCCCAGGCGTCGATCGTCTGCTTGGCGTGGGCGTGGGCGGAATCCTCCTTGCCCATGTGGTGGGTCAGCGCCCCGCAGCAGCCCTCGGCGGCGTGGACCACCTCGATCCCGTGCCGGTTGAGCAGGCGGATCGCGGCGGCGTTGAAGTCCGGCCGCAGCACGCTCTGGGCGCAGCCGCGCAACAGGGCCACGCGCCTGGACGCCTGTCCGTTCGCGGGTGGGAACCGGCCCGGCCGGTTCGTCGGCTCGCGGGGCGGCATCCCGGCCGGCGCGAGGTCGAGCATGGCGGCGAGGCGGTTGCCGACCCGCGGCAGCCGGGCCACCAGCCCCCGGAACGGTGCGCCGAGCTTGGCGGCGGTGAGCGCGAGACGGAAGCGGTTCGGGTAGGGCAGGACCTGGGCCAGCAGGGCGCGCAGGAACCGATCGTCGGCCGGCCGGGCGTAGGTCGCCTCGATATGCGCCCGGGCATGGTCGACGAGGTGCATGTAATGCACGCCCGACGGGCAGGTGGTCATGCAGGACAGGCAGGAGAGGCAGCGGTCGACGTGCTTGACCACCTCCTGCGAGGCCGGCTTGCCGCCCTCCAGCATGTCCTTGATCAGGTAGATCCGGCCGCGGGGGGAATCGAGCTCGTCGCCGAGCAGGAGGTAGGTCGGGCACGTCGCCGTGCAGAAGCCGCAATGCACGCAGGTCCGGAGGATTTTCTCCGAGGCCGCCATGGCGGGGTCGGCGAGCTGGGCGGGGGCGAAGTTGGTCTGCACGGGTCGCGTCCTCGGCGCCTCGCCTCCCCGGAGCGGGAAGGGGCGGAATCTGAAGCCTACAGTCCGGCGTACATCCGGCCCGGGTTGAGCACCCCGGCGGGGTCGTGCGCCGTCTTGATGCCCGCCGTGAGCCGCATCAGCGGCTCGGCCAGCGGCTGGAACACCGGCACGGCGGCCCGCACGGCGTCGGGGGCGCGGACCAGGGTGGCGTGGCCGCCCTGCGCCTGCACCGCCCGGCGCACCGTCCCGGCCCCGGCATCGCCCTCGGAGCCGGTGGCGAGCCAGATCAGGCCGCCGCCCCAGTCGAAGAACCAGCGGGCGTCGCGCTCCGCCGCGACCGCCGCCGCCAGGGCCGGCCCGTGCGCCGGCGCGGTGGAGATCCGCCAGAGGGCGGCCTCCCGGGGCTCGGCCAGGGGGGCGGCGTCGCGCACGGACCGCCAGAGGGCGGCACCGGCCTCGCCGTCGACGATCGCGGGCGTGCCGTAGCGCTTGAGCAGGCGGCGCAGCTCGCCCGTGCGGTAGTCGATGGAATCCGCGAAGCCTTCGAGGCGCATCAGGGTCCGCGCCTCCGGGGCGCCGATCCCCGCCGGCAGGTGCGCGGCACCCGTGAGTTCGAAGGGCGAGCCCAGCGCCTCCGCCAGGGACGTCACCGCCCGGGCATCATCCAGGCCGCCGAAGACCAGGGTCGCCACGCGCTCGCAGGCCGGCAGCACCTTGAAGGTGACCTCCGTGAGCAGGCCCAGCGTGCCGTGGGCGCCGGCCATCAGCTTCACGAGGTCGAGCCCGGTGACGTTCTTCATCACCCGTCCGCCCGACTTGATCGCCTCGCCCCGCCCGTTGACGAAGCGGACGCCGATCAGGCTGTCCCGGGCCGCCCCGGCATTGATCCGCCGGGGGCCGGCATTGTTGATCGCCGCCACCGCCCCGAGGGTCGGCTCGCCGGCGCTGCCGTAGAGGCCGCGCAGGTCCATCGGCTCGAAGGGGAGCATCTGGCCGCGGGAGGCGAGCAGCGCCTCGACCTCGGCCAGCGGCGTCCCGGCCCGGGCCCCCACCACCATCTCGGCCGGCTCGTAGAGGGTGACGCCGGTGAGCGCCTTCGCGGAGAGCGTCGCGTTATCCTGGGCGGGGCGGCCGAGACCCGCCGCGGTGCCGCCGCCGGCAAGCCGCAGACGCTCGCCGCGCCCGGCGGCGGCCCGCACGATCTCCCCGGCCTCCGCCTCGGTGCCGGGCTCGTAGACGCCCATCGCTTCCGCCCTGGTCCTGTTTGTAGACATTCCAGGACGGGTGTCGCCGGAAGCGACGGCGGATTCAAGCGGGGGCAGCGTCGCGGGGTTTCAGCGGTTGGGTTTCCTCCGCGGAGCCGCCCCCGCGACGGTCACGCGGCGGATCGCCGGCGGGGTCGGATGCGCTCCGGCTGTCCGGCGAACGGCCCCGGACCGGCCGCGCCGATCGCGCCGGTTTCGTGCGGCCAGGGGCTTCCCGGTCCGCGGGCGCTACTCGGCCGCCGCGGCGCGCGCCGGCCTCAGCCGCGCGCTGACCTGCCGGCGCAGCCCCGCGATGTCGAAGATCCAGACCAGGGCCCCGTACAGGGCCATCCCGGCCGGCACCAGCACCGCCAGGGCCGTGGCGGGCGGCAGGTGGCGGAAGGGGGCCAGCGTCAGGCCCATCGCCGCGCACGCGAGGGCCGCGACGCCGATCTCGGCCCAGGGCAGCGCGATCCGCTCCGCGCCCGTCAGCGCCCGCCAGCCGAGCCAGAGGGCGGCGGCGGCGAGGCCGAAGGTCTGGGCCAGCGCGACGCCGATGCCGCCGGCCAGGCCGGGCAGGACCAGGAGGCCCGCACCGTTGACCGCGAGCCCGACCAGGGCGGCGGCGATCACCGGAAGGGTGCGACGGCGGATCTGGAAGATCGGGTTGAGGGCGTAGAACATCATGGCGAGGCAGAACAGGCCCGGCATGAGCGCGACGCTGTAGGTCTCGAACGGCCCGCGATAGGCCTCGGGGACCACCAGTCCCTGGAGCGCCGGCAGCACGGCCCAGAACCCGACCGCGCAGGGCGCCAGCAGGGCGAACAGGGTACCGGCATTCTCCGCCACCTGCGCCTCGGCCGCCGCGCGGCCGTGCTGCTCCTCGGCCTGGACGGCGAGCTGGAACAGCAGCAGGTCGAGGGCCGTGCCGAGCGTCATGAACGAGCGCGCGGTGACGTCGGCGGCGAGCGCGAAGTAGCCGGCCTCCGCGAAGCCGGCATGGCCGGCGACCGCGCCGCGGTTGACGAAGGCGAGGCACTGGTAGGCGGTGTTGGCGGCGATGAGCGGCAGGCCGTAGCGGGCGAAGACCCGCCAGGTCGCCGACAGGCGCGGCCGCTCGAACGGCGTCCGCGGGTCGCGCAGAGGATGGCGGAGAAGGACCACCGCGAGGAACTGGCTGATGCCGGCCGCCGCCAGCACCCAGGCCGGCTGGGGCAGCCACCACGCCGCCGCCGCCATCAGCGCGAAGGACAGGACGTTCTTCACCGCCACGAGGCCGAGATAGAGCCGGCCGTCGAACCGCGCCCGGGCGAGGGCGGCGTGGTAGTCGAACACGCCGATGCCGAGCGCCGCCAGCCCGGTGCCGCACAGAACCGCCTCGCGCCCGTCCGCGCCGCCGGCGAGGCCGAAGGCCCCGCAGAGGGCCGCGGCGGCCAGGAGCAGCAGGCCGATGCGCAGGTAGGCCCGGTCGAGCCCGTGGCGGATCCACGGCTCGTCGACCCGCACGCGTCCCGAGTAGAACCGTGTCGCCGAGAGGCGCAGCCACTCGAACAGCACCGTGTTCAGCACGATGGCGCCGGTGGTCGCGAGGGCGAACCGGCCGAAATCGGCGGGCCCCAGCAGCTTGGCGATCAGCAGGCCGAGGACGAAGTTGAGCCCCGCATTGAGGACGAAGGCGGCGATCACGGCCATGGACGGCGTCTCATGAGCTGTGGGATCTCTCGGAGGGGCCCGCGCGCTGTCGCGCGGGAGCCGTAAAACGCCCCTAACCGGGCGGGATCAGGGCAAACGGCCTCACAGGGCCCGCTCGTAGCGCCAGGCCTCCATCCCGTCCTCGTAATAATCGGGTCGCACGGCGAAGCGGGTGTAGCCCCGGCGCTCGTAGAGGCGGATGCCGGCGCCATTGTCGGCCCGCACCTCCAGCCGGAGGCGCGTGCACCCGTGGCTGTGGGCGTGGGCCTCGGCGGCATCGAGGAGCTTGCCGCCGAGCCCGAGCCCGCCGCGGTTCGGCGCCACCGCGATCGAGGCCAGCCGCGCGATCCGGGTGCTGCGTCGGCGCTCCAGCACCGCCGCGCCGACGAGGACCGGCGTCGGGTCCGCGTCCGGCGCGTCGATGAGGGCCGCCAGCACGTCCATGGTGGGCGACAGGATGGCGTGGCGGATCGCCCGGCGCTCGGCCCGGTCGGTGGCGAAGGCGGCGTGTTCCAGGGCCACCAGGGCGTCGAGGTCGGCGAGCGTGGCGATGCGGATCGTCGGCTCGGGGAGCCCGTCGCCGACCGGATGGCGCAGGGGGGCGCTCACGCCCGCGCCGTCGCGGTGGATCTGGTCGGCCCGGCCATGGCTCGCTCGCCTGCGTGATAGTCCCCGGCGGTCAGATGCCCGCTTCCGCCCCGCTTGGGAAGCCCGGGCGGTCGCTCCGGGCCTTCCGGCTGCGTCGTTTTTGCAACGGCCGGTGCCGGGTGTGGATTGCGGGCGAAAAAGCCGTTGCCCGACGGCGCGTTCCCCTTGTCGTTCCGGAATCGCGGCCGTATATGCGCCCTGCCCAATTTCGCACGTGCCTGTGGCCGCGTGTCGGTTGGTGGGCATCCGGTCAACTGCCGGACAGCCGCCAGGGGTCTTAAAGGATCGATGGTCGCAAGGGTGGATCCCTACGGCCGGCATCCAGGTGGCGACACCGGACCCCGACAACAACCGGCAGCCGGAGGCGAAACCGGCGAACCCCGCTCTCCACGGGGGACGCAGCTTAAAGCAACGACGAACGGGCTTTTTTGGTCTCGTCGGCCCTCCACAGGCCGGCACCGAAGAGGCTTGTTTCTCTTTGCCCGGCGTGCGGTGGGGGTCCTCCCTTCCAATCCACGGCAGCTTCCGGGTGCTCTGCGCCCGCCCTGATGCACGCGTCTCCAAAGCGCGTGGGTCCGCGCGACGCATCGCCCCCTGACGCCGGCGGCCAGTCCTGGCCGTCACCTTCGACAGCGCGCCCCGCGTAAGGGCGCACGCGAACCCGTGCCGGGAGACGACCATGACCGACCGCATCCGTGACTTCCTGCGCGTCCGCCGCGACCTCGGTCAGGACGAGGGCCCCGTGATGGTCCTCGACCTCGACGTCGTGCGCGACAACTACACGGCCTTCGCGCGGTCCCTGCCGGACACCCGCGTGTTCTACGCCGTGAAGGCGAACCCGGCCCCCGAGGTGCTGCGCCTGCTCGCCGAGATGGGCTCCTGCTTCGACACCGCGTCGGTGGCCGAGATGGAGATGGTGCTGGCCGCCGGCGCCACCGCCGACCGGATCTCCTACGGCAACACCATCAAGAAGGAGCGCTGCATCGGCCGCGCCCTGAAGCTCGGCATCCGCCTGTTCGCGGTCGATTGCCAGGCCGAGGTCGAGAAGATCGCCCGGGCCGCCGACGCGCTGGGCGTGCCGGCCGGCGAGGTGCGGGTGTTCTGTCGCATCCTGTGCGACGGGGCCGGGGCCGACTGGCCGCTGTCCCGCAAGTTCGGCTGCGTGCCCGAGATGGCCGCGGACGTGCTGGAGCACGCCCACCGCCAGGGGCTGGAAGCCTACGGCATCTCGTTCCATGTCGGCTCGCAGCAGGGCAACACCGAGGCCTGGGACGGGGCGCTCGGCTCCGCGGCGGCGATCTTCCGCGAGTGCGCGGAGCGCGGCATCGGCCTGTCGATGGTCAATCTCGGCGGCGGCTTCCCGACCAAGTACCTCAAGGCGGTGCCGGGCGTGGAGAGCTACGGCGAGGCGATCTTCCGGGGCCTGACCAAGCATTTCGGCAACCAGATCCCCGAGACGATCATCGAGCCGGGCCGCGGCATGGTCGGCAATGCCGGCCTGATCGAGGCCGAGGTGGTGCTGGTGTCGAAGAAGTCCGCGGATGCCGACGAGGTCCGATGGGTCTACCTCGACATCGGCAAGTTCGGCGGCCTCGCCGAGACCATGGACGAGGCGATCCGCTACCCGATCCGCACCGCGCGGGACGGGGACGCGACCGAGCCCTGCGTCATCGCCGGCCCGACCTGCGATTCGGTGGACGTGCTCTACGAGCGGCAGCTCTACCCGCTGCCGGTCTCGCTCTCGATCGGCGACAAGGTGCTGATCGAGGGCGCGGGCGCCTACACCACCACCTACGCGGCTGTGGCCTTCAACGGCTTCCCGCCCCTTCAGCAGATCGTCATCTGATCCGCTTTAGGACGTCCCGGCAGCCCTCGGCTGCCGGGAGCGAACTTCCGCTGCCGCATCGACGGAGCGCCTTCGGCCGTCCGTCGGAACCCACCGCTTCTCCCGCTCGCCGGCCCGGGGAGGGCACAGCCATGATCGAGATCCGCGCGGAGCATTGCCACCACGTCCCGGCGCGCGAGCGCCTGCTGGACGCGTGTTTTCCCGGCAACCGACGCGCCAAGACCTCGGAGCGCCTGCGCGAGGGCCGCCTGCCGGCCCGCGGCCTCGCCTTCGCGGCGACCCGCGCCGGGCGTCTCGTCGGCACCCTGCGCCTCTGGCACGTCGAGGCCGGGCTGGGCCGGCCGGCGCTGCTGCTGGGCCCGCTCGCCGTCGATCCGGCGATCCAGGGCCAGGGACTCGGCTCGGTGATGATGCAGGCGGCCCTCGGCCGGGCCGAATCGCTCGGCCACGGCGCTGTGCTGCTGGTCGGCGACGCGCCCTACTACGCCCGCTTCGGCTTCGACCGGGCGCTCGCGGAGGGCCTGACCCTGCCGGGGCCGTTCGAGCGCGACCGCTTCCTCGGGCTGGAACTGCGCCCGGGCGCCCTGGCCGGTGCCGAGGGGTTGGTCCGGGCGAGCGGCGCGCTGTCGCCGGTGGACGCGGTGGCCAACGAGGTCGGGGTCGCGCGACGACGCGCCGCCTGAACGGGGACGTACCACGCCGCAGGCGTGAGAGCGGTTCTCCCGAGCGCGACCTCATCCTGAAGGGCCCGCGTGAGCGGGCCTCGAAGGAGCCCGGGGCCGCGCCTGCGCTGCCGGGAGCGCCCGTCGAGCCCTCCGCCGCGGCCGCGGCTCCTCAGGGGCGAGGCTTTGGCGGGTGTCGGCGGCCCGGGGCTGCCCGCCCGCGGTGCCGCCTCGGCATGCGCCCGAGGGCGGCCACCTCCGCCCCCTTGGCCGGCCTCCTGCATTGCGCCGAACGGTCGCGATCCCGCATAGACGGTCCGCCGGCCCCCCGGAGAAGGTTGCTCGACCGATGCAGATCGCAACGCCCTACCTGATGTTCCTGGGCGACGTGCCCGACACGCTGGCGGCCAAGACGGCCTACGGCATCAAGGACTGGCGCCCCGAATGGTGCGTCGGCCAGATGCGCCTGCCGGGCTGCGCCGCCGATCTCGGCATCCCCGACATGACCCTGCCCGAGGCCCTGGCTAAGGGCTGCCGGACCCTGGTGATCGGCGTCGTCAACGCCGGCGGCGTGCTTCCGGACCATTGGGTGACGGAGATCGTCGCGGCGATCGAGGCGGGGCTCGACGTGGCGAGCGGCCTGCACGTCAAGCTCGGCGCGGTCCCGGCCATCGCGGAGGCCGCCGCGCGGCGCGACCGCCAGCTCCACGACGTGCGCCACACCGACGAGCGCTTCCCCACCGGCAAGGGCACCAAGCGGGCGGGCCGGCGCCTGCTCACCGTCGGCACCGACTGCTCGGTCGGGAAGAAGTACACCGTGCTGGCCCTGGAACGCGGCATGCGCGAGCGCGGCCTCGACGCCGATTTCTGCGCCACCGGCCAGACCGGCGTGTTCATCTCCGGCCGGGGCGTCGCCATCGATGCCGTGGTGGCCGACTTCATCTCCGGCGCCGTCGAGACGATCTCGCCGGACGCCGCCTCCAACCACTGGGACCTGATCGAGGGCCAGGGCTCGCTCTACCACCCGTCCTTCGCCGGCGTGAGCCTCGGCCTGCTGCACGGCGCCCAGGCCGACGCCTTCGTGGTCTGCCACGAGCCGACCCGCACGACGATGCGCGGCGTGAAGCATCCGCTGCCGACGATCCGGCAGGTCATCGATCTCACCGTGCAGCTCGGCAGCCTGACCAACCCCGGGATCAAGCCGGTGGGCATCGCAGTCAACACCCAGGCGCTCGCCGAGGGCGAGGCTCGGGCGCTTCTGGACACGCTCGCTTCCGAGCACGACCTGCCCGCCACCGATCCGGTGCGCTTCGGGGTCGACGGGCTGGTCGACCGGATCGTCGCCGACTTCCCGGAGATCTGACATGGCGCGCCGCCTGACCCTCGCCGTCGAGCGCTTCCCGATCGCCGGCGCCTTCACGATCTCCCGCGGCAGCCGCACCGAGATCGCGGTGGTGGTGGCGACGATCCAGGACGGCGACCGGGTCGGGCGCGGCGAGTGCGTGCCTTATCCGCGCTACGGCGAGAGCGTCGAGAGCGTCAGCGCCCTGATCGCCGGGCAGGCGGAGGCGATCGCGGCCGGACTCGGTCGCGCGGAGCTGATGACCCGCATGACGGCCGGCGCGGCACGCAACGCCCTCGACTGCGCGCTATTCGACCTCGAGGCGAAGCTTCAGGGCCGTCCCGCCTGGGCCATCGCCGGCCTGCCGGCGCCGCGTCCGGTCATCACCGCCTACACGCTGAGCCTCGGCACCCCCGAGAGCATGGGCGAGGCGGCCCGCAAGGCCGCTCACCGGCCGCTGCTCAAGGTCAAACTCGGCGGGGACGGGGATCCGGAGCGCATCGCGGCCGTGCGGGCCGGCGCGCCGGAGGCCCGGCTGATCGTCGATGCCAATGAGGCGTGGCGACCGGAGAATTTGGAAGCCAATCTCACGGCCTGCCTAGAGGCCGGTGTCGTCCTCATCGAGCAGCCATTGCCGGCCGACGCCGATGCCCTGCTCACCGAGATCCCGCACCCGGTGCCGATCTGCGCCGACGAGAGCCTGCACGACCGCGCCGGCCTAGACGCGCTGGCCGGGCGCTACGACGCGATCAACATCAAGCTCGACAAGACCGGCGGCCTGACCGAGGGGGTGCTCCTCGCCCGCGAGGCGAAGGGGAGGGGGTTGTCGATCATGGTGGGCTGCATGCTCGGCACCTCGCTGGGCATGGCGCCGGCGGCGCTCCTCGCCGAGGGCGCCGATTTCGTCGATCTCGACGGGCCGCTGCTCCTGGCCCGCGACCGCGACCCGCCGCTCGCCTACGCGGGCAGCCTGATGCATCCGCCCACGCCGGCGCTGTGGGGATAGGCCGCGCCGGGTCGAGGCGTTCTGCCCCGCCGTGGCCGCGCGGCGGGATGTCGAGGCTGCGCCACGTCCGATCAGAGTCGCGTGGTGCGGGTCGATGATGAAGGATCGCCGATGGCGATGTCGTACATCCGCAGGCAGGCCTCGCGCCCGAACAAATCATTCACACGGGGCACTGATCTCTGCGTGTGGTGCAGCGTTATGCCGGCCTCCGCCAGTATTGCGCGCCCGGCGGCCTCCAGCCGTGCCATCGCCGCGTCGTGAACGCCATCGTGGTACGGCGTGACGTTCAGCAGGGCACCCATGGAACAGAAGCACACGGCCGCCGAATGCCGCGGCGAGATCCTGGCGCCTCCGGCATCCCGCGCCATCGCGTTCTGCACGTAGCGAGCCGGATCGGCGATGATCGCGCGCGCCATGATCAGGGCCTCCGCGGGCGTATCCAAATCAGCTGTCCACACCGCTTGGTCGAATGCGCATCGCTCACTTCCTTGCCGTCGACCTTCGAGAAACCGGTTCGTCTTTGGCGATCCTGGGGTTTGGCGAGATGATCCATCAGGCGCCGAAAGAAGGAGAATTCACCGGTCAAAACATCAATACGCAGTTGTATCCCAAGATATCTTCCGTTGTAATGGAGCATATCGGATAAAATAACTTCTCGAAGAGCGAGCATATCTTGTTTCTATAAGCATATTAAATCCAATTTTGATAGTTTTATAATCGTAAGACTTGAGAACGGTACGATTTGGGGGCGGGCTTGGTTCGTTCCAGGCCGGCTTTCTCGACCCTCTAAATCAACCTCATGTTGGCAAATGTCAACTTGAAGATGGATCGTGCGGCTGCGACGGTGCCGGGCTGTGCCGCAGCGGTCTCGGGGGCGTATGCGGTCGGCGAGCCGTCTACCTGCCGGAGCGTGGCGGACCGGCTGGCGCGCCTCGCTCGGCCCCGAGAGACGGCAACGGCAACCAGGATGGGGTTCGGTTGGCCGGCGAACGTGCCGAAGGCGTGATTGCGCGCCGGACGGTGTCGGGCCGGTTCAGGACGGCGGCCATGCCACCGCGTTCCGTCGCTGTGATTCTGGCCCGATATGTCCGTCGACCCGGAAGCCGTGGCGATAGAGATCGCGCCGCCTGTCATTCGCCGGGCGTCACAACCGGTTTGGGATTAGGTATACCAGAAGGCTTGCGTTCCGAACGCGCCGCTGCCATCCATCGCTGGTGCGATGGGGGACGTGGCGCGGCCGCGCTGTTCCCAGCAGCCCGACAACACACAGCAGTCTTCAATGCTGGGGAGGAACGACGTGGCCAGAAACATTTTGATCCTGGGGGCCTCCTACGGCTCGCTCCTGGGCACCAAGCTCCTGATGGCCGGTCACAACGTGACCCTGGTCTGCCGCAGGAAGACCGCCGACCTGATCAACCGCGAGGGCACCGAGGTCCGCATCAAGCTGCGCGACGAGAAGGAGCACCGCGCGATCCACTCGCGCGACCTGCCCGGGAAGGTCGACGCCATGCCGCCGGAAGACGTAGACGTGTCGCGCTACGACCTCGTCGGCCTCGCCATGCAGGAGCCGCAATACAACAACCACACGATCCGCGTCCTGATGATCAAGATCGCGGCGGCCAAGCTGCCGTGCCTGTCGATCATGAACATGCCGCCGCTGCCCTACCTCAAGCGGATTCCGGCGCTCGCCGCCATGGACCTTGAGGACGCCTACACCAATGCCGGTGTCTGGGACCGGTTCGAGCCGGGCCTGGTGTCGCTCTGCTCCCCCGACCCCCAGGCTTTCCGGCCGCCCGAGGAGGAGGCGAACGTCCTCCACGTCGGCCTGCCGACCAACTTCAAGGCCGCGACCTTCGACGACGAGGCCCACAACCGGCTCCTCCGGGAACTGGAGGCCGATATCGACGCCGTGCGCATCGACGGGCAGGATGTCCCGGTCAAGCTCAAGGTGTTCGACTCGCTGTTCGTGCCCCTGGCCAAGTGGTCGATGCTGCTGACCGGCAATTACCGCTGCATCACCCCGGGCGAGCCGCAATCGATCCACGACGCCGTTCACGGCGACCTGGCGCGCTCGCGGGCGATCTACGATCACGTCGACGGGATCGCCCGGAAACTCGGTGCCGATCCCGCCGATCAGGTGCCGTTCGAGAAATACGCCAAGGCCGCCGAGAGCCTGCTGAAGCCGTCCTCGGCGGCGCGCGCGGTGGCGAACGGCGCCCCCTACATCGAGCGCGTCGACCTGCTCGTGAAGCTGATCTCACACCAGCTCGGCGCGCCGAACGCCGAGATCGACCGCACCGTCGAGACCGTCGACCGCAAGCTCGACGAGCGGATCATCGAGGGCTGACGAAACCTTCAGGCGGGGCGCGACGCCGAGCGGCGTCGCGCCACCCACCCCGTCATCACGAGCGCGGCGAAGTCACCCGGGGTCGCGCGACATCGGTCGGCGTGGCGCCGCCGGATCGCTTCGCTGCGCTCGCAACGGCGGCCGGCGGCGCTTCATTTCACTCAGCCAGATCCAGGAAGTGCCGCCCCTGGCGGTCGTCGATCTCGATGATCCAGAGATCGGAATCGAACCGGACCTCCTTGGTCAGGCGCTCCTCCACGTCGAGGGGGCTGCCGCCGGAGACGAGGGCGGCGAAGCGGCGGTCGCCGCTCTCCTCGGCTTCGAACAGGGCCTGCGGCGCCGGTCCGTAAAGGTCGGCGCTGCCGTCGAGCCGGTCGACCTTCACGAAGATCGCGCCAGCCTCCGCGGACCCGCGCCGTCGCAGCACGGCCGGAATGCTCACGACATCCAGCCGCCGCAGATGGGCCGAGACCCAGAAATCGGAACGCAGGCGCATGCGTCTGTGGCCCTGTGAGATGCGGATCGCCCCGGGATGGGCAATCCGACGCGGCGGTCGGACCTGAACCCTGCGGGTTCGAAGCGGTGCGGCTCTCGCCATGCGCGAAAGCGCCGGGGCGAGCAACCTCGTGCGCGCGGGAATGCCCGATCCGCATGCAACGGCTCGGCGCGCAAAATATTCCGCAAAAATATTTGGTATTTCTTGGGATTAAAAAAGATCTTATCGATGTGTGTCAGCGCACATCTGCAGTATTGTTTGATGATTAACTGAGCAAAGGGCGCCCGAATTTGCAAATCACGATGACTTAAGGAGCGCTCCGATGCGGAGAATGATCTCGCTTGCCACGCTGATCCTCGCTGGCCTGTCCGTTGTTGCGCCGTCGGCCCACGCCCGTTCGGAGACGCTGATGGATTTGTTGGGCAACCGCGATTCCGCATCTTGCCCGCGCTACCAGCGGACGCCGCAGGATGCCTGCAACATCGTGGTCCTGCGGCCGGGCGGTAATCCCACCCAGGACATGACCGGTTCGATCGGCCACGCGAAATCCTGGCAGGCCAATGGCGGTCCGCGCTGCAAGACGATCTGCCGCTTCACCGGCACGCAGTACTAGGCCTGCATGGGGCCTGCATGGGGCCCGCAGCGGGATCGCACGGCCGAGCCGGCCCGGTGCGGGCCTCCGCCCGGCAATGAAGCGGGCACACCGATCCCCCGCTTCGTCCGGAGGGTCGCGCGTCGGGTCGCCGGCCCATCCCGGGTCGTTCAGGCCAAGGCCTCCGGCCGAGACCCCCGGCCGGGCCCGTCAGCCTTGACCGGCCTTCACGACCAACGCGCGCAGGGTCCGGCCCGTCGCCGCTCCGGTCACCGGCAGATTGGCGCTGCGCTCGAACTTCTCGATGGCCGCGCGGGTGCCGGGGCCCATCGCACCGTCGGGCTTGATCGCGTACCCGAGCTTCGACAGGGCCTTCTGGGCCTGCAGGACCGAATCCGCATCCTTCTCGGGCTTGGCCGCCTTCGCGCCGTCCTTCGCGCCGTCCCTGGTCGCCGGCTTGGCGGCCGGTCGCGGCAGGGACGCCTTCGGGGTCACCGACGCGGTGGTCTCCTCCGAACGGATCAGGTCGGCGATCGCGTCCCGGGCCGCCGGCTTGACCGGGGCCGCCGCCCGGTCGGATTCGGGGCGCCCCGTATCCCTGGCCGTATCCCTGGCCGTATCCCGCGCCACCTCCCGGACCGGCTCCTTGACGGCCGGCGCGGCCTCACGCTGGGCCGGCGCCTTCTGGGCGAGCTTGGGCAGGATCGGCGCGGGATGGCGCCCCGCCTGATAGCCGAGGGCGTTGACGCAGATGAAGCCCGCCGCGCCCAGCGCCACGAGGCTGCTGAGGACGGCGTCCGGGCTGTTCCGGCAGGTGGCGCCCGTCGCCGTCAGCGCACCCACGAGGACGGCGCGCCAGTCGCCGTGGGCGGCGGCCCGGCGCGGGGCGGAGGGGCGCGCCCGGCCGGCTTCGCCCGGCACGATGATCTCGCGGTATCCTGACATCCTGTCTCCTTACGGGGGATCGGGGGCTCAGCCGGTGCGGCGCAGGACCGGACCGGCGGGGAGCGCGGCGGAGCTCGGCTCCGCGTCGAACAGGCCGAGGGGCAGGCGCACCACGCGGCGCGGCGCCGGGGCGCCCCGCACGGCCGTGCGGATCGGGGCGGGGTTGGACGCGGAGGCCGCCCGGCAGACCAGGGGCAGCGTGACGGTCACCACGGTACCGGCCTGCGGCGCGCTCTCGATCAGCAGGGCGCCGCCATGGAGGCCGACCAGGCCCTGCACCACCGAGAGGCCGAGCCCGGTCCCCTCGTGCGGGCGCTTGTAGCCGCCGCTGCCCGCCTGGAAGAACGGGGTGCCGAGCCGGGGCAGGTCGTCCGCGCCGATGCCGATGCCGGTATCGGCGACGATGATGTCGAGGCTGTCCGCGCCGCGGCGCAGGGACAGGTCGATCCGGCCGCCCCGCGGGGTGAACTTCACGGCGTTGGAGACGAGGTTGATCAGCACCTGCCGGCAGGCGGCCGGATCGGCCGTGATCTCGACCGGACCCGACGCCGCCGCGGTGAGGGTGATGCCGGCGGCGTCCGCCTTCAGGCGCATCAGGTCGCAGCAGGACTGCAGGAGACCGGCGACGTCGAAGGTTTCCGGGGCGCAGTCGAAGTTGCCGCTCTGGATCCGGCTCATGTCCAGCAGGGTGTTGACGACGCCGAGCAGGTGGTGGCCCGAAGCGCCGATGATGCCCGCATAGTCCCGCGCCTGGTCCGGGCCGAGGGTGATCGCGCCTTCGCCCGCCAGGACTTCGGAGAAGCCGATGATGGCGTTGAGCGGCGTGCGCAGCTCGTGGGTGACGTTGGCCAGGAACTGACCCTTGATCGCGTCGGCCCGCTCGGCCTCGGCGCGGGCGCGCTCCAGCTCCTCGGCGTGGCGGTGGTGCTCGGTCATGTCGCGCGTCACCGCCACGACCGCCATGGCGGAATCGTGCGGGCCGTGCACGATGCGGTGCGCGCGCATCTCGGCATGGATCAGGTTGGCGCCGTCGGCGCGTCCGGCCTCGGGCTCGACGTGCAGGCGCAGCGGCAGGGTGGCGGGACGCCCGCTCGCGGCGACGTCGCTCACCGCCTTGAGGAAGGCCGGCCGGTCGGCCACGTGGACCCGCTCCAGCAGGCCGTGGCCGCGCAGCCGCCCCGGGTCGCTGCCGACGAGCCGGACCGCCGAGTCCGACGCCTCCAGCACGCGGCCGTTGCGGTCGTGCCAGGTCACCAGATCGTCGATCGCCGAGAGCAGCAGCCGGTCGCGGGCCTCGTTGTCGCGCAGCCGCTCGCGCCACGCGCCCTCGTTGCGCCTGTGCTCCAGGGCCTGAGCGGCGACGTGGCCGATGGCCGTGATCGCGAAGGCCGGCAGGGCGTAGACGGCGGAGATGTCCATCACCGGCAGGGCGACGGCCCAGGCATCGAGGCCCACCACGGCGAGCACGCCGAGGACGGCCATGACGGAGGCCGCGACCGTCGCGCGGAGCGAGCCGGAGACCAGCGCCTCCAGGGGGATCGCCACCAGCCAGACGGCGGCCGGTGAGGCGCCGCCGCCGGTGACGCTCGCCAGCGCCACGACGATGCCGGTCAGCCCCGCCGACGAGACCGCGTGGGCGAGCCAGAGGGATCCAGTGCGGGCGAGCAGGACGGCGGCCAGCACGGGAAGCAGCAGGCTCGCGATCACCAGCACCTCGATGCCGGAGGGCACGCCGCGCCAGAGAAGGAAGGGCGGCAGCCCGACCATCATCACCGCGCCGGTGGCGAGACGCGAGACCAGGAAGCGCTGGTGGCGCGCGCGGGTGGCCGCATCGTCCGCCGCGGACTCGTGGACGAGCCCGGCGAGACGGTCGTCGATCAAGGAAGTCAGGACATTTTTAATGGTCAAGGTTGGCACGCGCCGCGAGTATGCGTTTCCGCATCCGTCGCGCCTCCGGTTCCACTTCGAACGACTTCCGGACGGTCGCAGAGCCGGCTTAAACGAGTGTTGCGGATCTTGTCCGAATGGTCGGGATGCTTTCGGAGAGGTAACCAGCCGCGTCCGGGCAAGCTTCGTTCACCATGGCGCGCGAAAGCCCGGCGCGGTTGAGGCCCGGTTCACGAAAAAGGTCGAATTCTCGCGCTCGACACCGAGCGGAGGAACCGTCCGATGACTGTCCTGCTGCGCGCCGCGCTGGTGATCGGCGTGCTCTCGTACTTCGCGCTGATGCGCACCGGCGCGGATCCGGCCGCCGAGGCCCGCAGGCTGGCCGGCGCGTTGCCGACCGCCCAGACGGCCCTCGACGCCGTCCCCACCGAGACCCGCGAGCGCGCAATGCGCGCCGTGCTGGCGCGGGGCCTCATGGCGGAGCTGAGCCGACGCGCCGCCGAGCCACCCTCGACCGACACCCTGGAAGACGCCGACCGGCAGCCGGCGTGGCGGGGGATCGAGCCCCGCTGAGACCGCGCGTCGGCGGATCGTTCGATCCCGTCCGCTGACGCGTCCCTCGCCGCCATCGCGCGACGCGACCCGGGGCGACCCCCCGTCGGTCCGCGTGGCGCCGTCCGGACCGCGTCGGTCGGGCCGCGAGGATTGCGGCGCCGAAGCCATCGGCCGGACAGGATGTCAGCTCGTCTCCCCGCCGGCCGCCGCCCGGGCCCGCAGCGGCAGGGGCGGGCGTTGCGCGGCCACGCGCTCCCCGCCCAGGCGCGGCTTGGCTTCCGGGCCGTGCAGCGGCTGGTGCGCCTCGCTCCGCCCACGCTCGTCGAGCGGACGGTCGAGGATCGCGGCGATCAGGTCCCGCGCGGCCGGCCGGGTCACGGTGCGGAACAGGCGGACGAGATCGGCCACGCGCTCGGCCGAGCGTGCCACCCCCTGGTTGAGGGTGAGGAAGATGTAGACCGCCTCCTCCTCGTGCAGGCCGGCCGCGCGCAGGCCGAGCGTCAGGAGGTCGTAGCGCGCCCCCGGATCGCCCACCACGGTGAGGAAATCGCGCGGCACGCCGAGGCCATCCGCGAGAGCCGCCACGAAGGCCGCCACGTCGTGGGCGGCCGACAGGCCCATGAGGGTCTCGCCGAGGTCCCGGGGCGGAGGCGGGCAGGGCCGCAAGGCGGCGGTCGCCTCGACGGTCCGGCCGATCACCGCCCGGCGCATCGGATCGGCGTGCAGGTAGAGCGGCGCGAGGTCGGCAGCCGAGACGTCGGGGCGGATCAGGAGAAGCCGTGCGAGGTCGGCGGCGCTGCGGCCCCGGCCCACGAGCCGGGCGAGCGCGGTTCCGCGCAGAACGACGCCGCGGTTGGCGGCGAGCGCGAGGTCGATCTCCGGCCGGTCCTCGCGGGCGAGGTCCTCCACCGCCTCGCGGTTCAGCCCGGCCCGGGTGGCGATGCGGGCGGCGATGTCGGATCCCTCCGCCAGGGCCGCTTCGATCAGGCGCTGGCTCAGGGCCGGCGCCAGTTCCACCACAGCGTCGCGGGCGCCGCCGCCGCGGAGGGCGAGGGCTTCCAGGACCGCCGGCGGGGTTTCGGGGAAGGGGGCGAGCTTCCCGGCGACTACCCGGGCGGTCTCCTCGTCCACGGTGGGGATCAACCCGCAGGCCAGGGACTCGAAGATCTCGACCGCGCTCCGGTCCCGACCCGGGGCACGGATGAACAGGTCGGTCTGAACCCGGAGAATCACCGGCTTCAGATCGAGATTCTCGATGCGTGAGAGTTCGAGGAGCCCGGACAGGTCCGGCGGAGCATCGACGGATGGGGGCATGGAGGATCGGGTTACGCAGGACTGCAGTAAGGCTACGCTAACCGCATCGGCGTGAATCGACCTTTAAACCGTCCCGCGAAGGACCGTGTCGTCCTGCATCATCGTCGGCCGCCGGATACCGTTCCGGGACGGCGCGTGCGGGATCCCCATCTCGGTCCGCCCGACACCGGCCCGCTTCGCGCGCCGCAGAGGTCGCCGCCTGCACCGATCTGTCCGCCTCAGTCTCCCGACGGCAGTCTCACCGCGTCAGCCACAGCGCGAGGCCGAGCCCGACGGCCGCCAGGACGATGAAGCCGGCATAGACCGGCAGGACCAAGGATTGCCGTTGGTGCACGTAGCCGGCCGCCGCCTTCTCGGAGGGCGCCCGCTCGTTCTGACGCGCCAGCCGAACCTCCTGCGAGGTTGGCGGCGTCCCGCCAGCCTCTTCGCAGGTGCCGAGCGGCGCGGCCCCAACATCCATGTGCGGCGTCTTGTCGGCCGTGCGGCCGCTGTCGATGTCGGCCTTGAGCTGCGCCGAGGTCGGGGTCTCGGAATCCGGCGGCGGCTCGACCGTCAGGTTCCCGGGGGGCGGTGGCGTCTCGGATCGCAGTGTCATCGATGGAACTCCCGTCTCATCCGTCAACGCCGTTCGGCCGCGGTCGGCTGCGGCCAGGATGTCGCGGATCTCAAGCTTCCGCGGATCCCCGCTTCAGCAGCGGCCGCGCCTGCATCCGACCCTCCGCGGTGAAACCCGCCGCGGCGCAGAAGGCGTGCAGGTCCGCCTGTTCCGGCTCGACGCTGAGCAGCAGCCGGTCGCAGCCGGCCTGCCGCGCGGCCCGCCCCACTGCCTTCAGCAGCACCCGCCCGATGCCCCTGCGCCGGGATTCGGCTCCGACCACCAGGGTCGTGATCAGCCCGAACGGCCGGGCTGCGCCGAGGGTGACCACCGGCGCGAGCGCCACGAGGCCGCTCGGTGGTCCCCATTCCACGGCCACGAGCACGGTGCCGCCGCTGCGCTGCAGGGCGTCGATCCGCGCCGCGAGATCCGCGGTGCCGACCGGAACGTCCGTCGTGCCCAGTAACTCCGCGAGACCTGCGGCGTCGGAGGCCGCGGCGGCGCGGATCTCCAGTCCGTAGCGATTAGCCAAACCCTGCTCCCGATCGAGGCTCCCGGGCGATCAACGCGCCGCGCCGCACCGCGCCCCCTCGCTCCCGCGCCCTCAGGCCGTCGCCGGCCCGGCTGCCCGGATTGAGCCGGCGACAGGCGCCCGGCGCCGTCCCGCAGTCGGCGCCGGGCGAAGCCGACGGCCTTCCCGGGACCGCAGGCGGCGGGAGGCGGCGGGGGCGCAATCCGCCCCCGCCGTTGCACCGCCCCGTGCCGGCCAGGATCAGGCCGGACCGGTCGGTCGTGTCGGGTTGGGGGCGCTCATGGCGTCGGGCCGCCGGGGGATCGGCGTTCCGTCGAGGTCCGGGCCATCGCCATCGCGGGTGAGCGCGCGGCGCTCGGCTCGGATTCATCCTGCGACGCGACCCACGGCGGTTCGTCGGGCCCGCGGATGGCCGCCTGCGCCGGGTCGGGCCGGCTGGCCCCTGCCGCACTCGCCCGGAGGCGCAGCAGAGAGCCGAGGAGCGGGGCCGGGAGCAGGTCGCGGCGGCTCGCCTCCGCGCCGGATGGCAGGTCCGACATCGGGCGCGCCCCGCCCGCGTGCCTCCGGAGGCCCGGCCGCCGCCGCATGCGCCACGCCGTCGTCCCATCGATCGTCCCCGATCCGAGGACGGGCGGCATCGCGATCGGGGGGGGCTGTCACGGCGCCGGCCCTGCCGACGTGGAACGGGTCGGGCGCCCGGCGCTTTGGCCCCGCAGCCGCGCGGGCGGCCGGGGAGGGGCGACATGGCGGGCAGGGTTCCGGATCAATCCGTCGACGGGCCGGACGGCGCAGGCGCGCCGGAGGCCGAGCGGTCCGACGATCGGACCTGGCCCGCCCCGGAGGCAGGACGCGACGCGGCGGAGCGCGAGAAGGCTGAGACGGAGATCGCCGCCGGGGATGTCGCCGACGATCTCGCCGATTTCGCCTGACGGAGCGACGCGCAGGTTGCGTGCCGCGCCGGTTCGGTGAGCCGGATCAGAGGGCGTCCGATCAGGCGGTTTCCTTGGCCTTGCGCGGACGGCTCGCACGCTTCGGCTTCTCGGCGGGCGCCTCCGCGGCGGGCTCCGCGGCGGGGGGAGCGGCGCTGGCCGACTTCCGGCGCTGCTGGCCGAGGCCGAGGCTGCGGGCGAGTTCGGACCGCTGGGCCGAATAGCTCGCGGCCGTCGACGGATAGTCCCGCGGCAGTCCGAAGCGCTCGCGATACTGCTCGATCGTCAGACCGTTGCGCGAGAGATGGCGCTTCAACGTCTTGTATGGCTTGCCGTCGATGAAGGAGACCAGTGCATCCGGCGTCACGGACTTGCGGATCTGGGCCGGCGTCGGCTTGTCGGCCGCCTCGGTGACGGTGGCGGCGGGCGCGGAGAGCTTCGCGAGGGCCGCGTGCACGCCGGCGAGCAGTCCGGGCAGCTCGCTGATGGGAACCGAATTGTTCGAGACATACGCCGAGACGATGTCCGAGGCCTGCTCGATAAAGGTCTGCTGCTGTTCAGGAGTGTTGTCGTCCATCGATGATTCCCTCTATCCGGTGGTGGTGGGACGGTTCTATCGTCTTTGCAGCAAAATCAAGTCGTCGTCTAGGATTTCCGTACACAATCCCTCGGTCGTGAACACGCATATTATTCAAGCGATCGGTGGAGCTGAAATCGTCGGCTGAGAAACCCGATGGCCGCAACGGGCTCTTGCACGAGCTCGGGTCTCACGGGGCGTCGTCCGTACGCCTTCCGGCCTGGCCGGGCCGGGTCCTTCGTCTGCAAAGATCCGACTTCCGTCTGACAAGACGCCTGACAACTCGTCCCGTAGCCTGCCGGCCCGGCTGTTCTGCGTGCCGTGGTCTCTGCCGAAGCCCGCGCGCGCAGGCCCGGCGGCATCCGGGTGCGACCCGGGCGGTGCGGATCTGGGTCCTGGGACAAAGCGCCCATCCGGGCCATAACCGGCCGGCGGGGCGAGAAACGGGGCGATCGGCGTGGACGAGCAGACAGAACCGGGCACCATCTTCGGGGCCCACATTCCCTTCGTGAATTTCTGCGGGATCGAAGCCCTCGACGTGCGCGAGGGCCGCACCCGCCTGCGCCTCGCCCTGCGGCCGGAGCACGCCAACAACCTCGGCATCGCCCATGGCGGCGTGCTCTGCACCCTGCTGGACGTCGCCTTGGGGACGGCCGCCCGTCTCGGGGCGGGCCGTCCCGTGGTGACCCTGGACATGCAAACCCGGTTCCTCGCCCCCGGTCGCGGGATCCTGTCGGCCGAGGGGCGCGTGACCCGGGCCGGGCGGTCGGTGATCTTCTGCGAGGCCGAGATCCGCGGCGCCGACGGGGCGCTGGTGGCGACCGCCACCGGCCTGCTCAAGCCGGTGGGCGAGCGGCCGGCGGCGCTTGGAGACGAACTGGCGGCGCCTGGAGACGAGCCGGCGGCGCCTGGAGACGATGCGCGCCCGCGTCCCGTCCAGGTTGATTGACGTAAGCCCGGCGCGGTGGGAAAGCCTCTGCCATGACGATGCCGGACGATGCGCGCGCAGCCCTGTCTGCGCCTCCCTCAGACGCCGATGTCACGGCCATGAAATCCGAGGCCGCGGCGTGGTTCGAGGCGCTGCGCGACCGCATCCTGGACGCCCTCGAGACGATCGAGGCGGAGGCCGAGGGGCCGTTCCACCCGGACGCGCCGGAGGGGCCCGGGACCTTCCAGAAGACTCCGTGGAACCGCACCGACTACACCGGCCGGCCGGGCGGTGGCGGCGTCATGGCGATGCTGAAGGGCCGGGTCTTCGAGAAGGCGGGCGTCCACATCTCGACGGTGCACGGCGAGTTCGCCCCGGAATTCCGGGCGCAGATGCCGGGGGCGGCCGAGGATCCGCGTTTCTTCGCCACCGGGATCTCGCTGATCGCCCATCCGTGGAACCCGCACGCGCCGACCGTGCACATGAACACCCGGTTCGTCGCGACGACGCGGGCGTGGTTCGGCGGCGGCGCCGATCTGACCCCGGTCCTGGAGCGCCGCCGCAATCAGGACGATCCGGACAGCCGCCACTTCCACGCCTGCCTGGAGCGCGCCTGCGCGGCCCACGGCATCGACCACGGCCGCTACAAGGCGTGGTGCGACGAGTATTTCCATCTCAAGCACCGGGACGAGCCCCGGGGGATCGGCGGCATCTTCTACGATTACCTCTGGAGCGGTGATCCGAAGGCGGACCTCGCCTATACCCGCGACGTGGGCCGGGCCTTCCTCGAGGCTTACCCGAAGATCGTCCGCGACAACGTCGGCACGGCCTGGACCGAGGCGGACCGCTTCGAGCAGCAGGTGCGGCGCGGGCGCTACGTGGAGTTCAACCTGCTCTACGACCGCGGCACGATCTTCGGGCTGAGGACCGGCGGCAACGTCGCCTCGATCCTGTCGTCGATGCCGCCCACCGTGCGCTGGCCGTGAGCGCGGGGCTGCCGGCCGCCTACGCCCCCCAGCAGGACGCGGCGCTGAAAGCGATCGCCGCGTGGCGGCGGGAGGGCGGATCGCAGGTGTTCCGGCTGTTCGGCTATGCCGGCACCGGCAAGACCACGCTCGCCCGGCGGATCGCCGAGGATGTCGACGGCGCGGTGGTGTACGGCGCCTTCACCGGCAAGGCGGCCTCCGTGATGCGCCAGAAGGGTTGCCACGACGCCGCGACGATCCACTCGCTGATCTACCGCACCAAGGAGGCCGACGAGGGCGGCCCGACCTTCACGCTGAACCGCTCCGGTGCCGCCGCCAAGGCGGACCTGATTATCATCGACGAGTGCTCGATGGTGGATCCGGACCTCGGCAACGACCTCCTGTCCTTCGAGCGCCCGGTCCTGGTCCTCGGCGACCCGGCGCAGTTGCCGCCGGTGCGCGGCGGCGGCTTCTTCACCGAGGCCGAGCCCGACGTGATGCTCACGGAGGTGCACCGGCAGGCCAAGGACGATCCGATCGTCCGCATGGCGATGACCATCCGCGAAGGCGGCCGGCTGGAACTCGGCACCTACGGACAGAGCCGGGTCGTCTCGCGCCGCACCCTGGACCCGGCCGAGGTGCTCGAATGCGACCAGGTGCTGGTCGGCCTCAACAAGACGCGCCGCCTCTACAACGCCCGGCTCCGGGAGCTTGCCGGCCACACGGACCCGATGCCGGCGGTGGGCGAGAAGCTGGTCTGCCTGCGCAACGACCGGGTGAAGGGGCTGCTCAACGGCTCGACCTGGACCGTCCAGGCGCTGCGCGCGCCGCCGCGCCCCGACCTGATCCGCCTCGACGTGGTGCCGGAGGACGACCCGGCGCTGCGCCGGAAGGCCACCGACATCAAGGTGCTGCGCGCGATGATCTCCGGGACGGACGACGAGATCCCGCTGATCCTGCGCCGCGAGACCGACGAGTTCACCTACGGCTACGCGCTGACGGTTCACAAGGCACAAGGATCGCAGTGGGACCGGGTGACGCTCTTCGATGAATCCTACGCCTTCCGCGAGCACCGGGCCCGCTGGCTCTACACGGGCCTGACCCGCGCCGCGCAGGCGATCACCGTGGTGATGTGACCCGCGGCGCCGGGCGTCGACATCGCTTGTGGAGCCCGACCGCGCGTGCTACGCACCGCCCGTCTCGTCGAGGCACCTCGCGGAGAGGTGGCAGAGCGGTTGAATGCACCGCACTCGAAATGCGATTTCGGCCATCCTGCCGTCTCCCAGCTGATCCGATAAAGTCCTGTCTCGCCTAGGCATTTTCGGGTCCTTACCTCGTTCTCATCCCGTTCCATCCCCGCCTGTGCTACCGAGTTTGGTAGCAAAAGCGGTAGCAGATGGACGCGGTCTGTTCCGGTGGCTGAGCCGCTCGCACCGGATGCACAAGCAGCGTTCGTGAGGGCGTTCTCAGGCCCTAGCGGAGTACCTTGGCCCTGGGGCCGTCCGCCGCATTCTCCTGCTCGAAGGCCGAGGCCACATCCGTGCTCGCTCGTCCCGAGCGTTCGACATCGACCGCGGATCGACCGCGGATCTCGCCCCATGGCCTCCATCAAAATTCGTGTGTCCGCCGACGGGACCTATGCGGTTTGTCGCAACGGCACCGCTATCGCTTCCGGTCTGACCCGAGCCCAAGCCGATCACTTGGTGACGGTCCTCGGCTGGATCTCATAGGGGTCCATCAACTGGACTTGTCGCCCGCACCGGATGCGCGAGCAGCGTTCGTGAGGGCAGCGCATCCGTCACAGGGACAGATCTGTCTGCATCTGTGCAGGGTGACTGCGTCGGCGGTCCTCATCCCGTCGACCTCCACGCCCGCTCTCAAGTCTACTCTCCAGTGAACCGAAGGGCGGGCGTGGATGCTATCACTGTAAGTTCTTGCAGTGAGCCGACCGCACGGGATGCGCGAGCGGTACGTGTCATAGGTTAGAGACCTCCAAGGCAATCAAGCCCGATGTCTAGGGGTCGACCGCGGTCGACCTCCACGCCTGCCTATCGTTCTTGGTCAATCGCCGGGCGGGCGTGGATGCCAAGGGAGTAGCGATCCGCGACCTCCTTAGCCCTCGCCAGCTTGGCGAACCCTCGGCGAGCAAGTGGCAAACTTGGCGACTTGAACCGGCGGGCTAAGAAGCGCTTAGGGCGTCGAAGGGGGTGGCGTTTCACCACCCCCACGCTGCTCGACAAAACGGAAACCGTTTCCGTTTTCGATAAGCGACACCAGCGGGCGGGCGTGGATGTTATGTGGGGTAACGGGTCGTTACCCCATCGACTTAGCCCGTCGCAGGGAGGGGTACTGAGTACCCACCCCTAAGCTCGACTTAGCCCGCCCCCGGGGCGCATAGCGCGATCACCTCCTGCAGGATGGTGGCCGCGAGCCGCTCGTCCCCATTGGTGCTCTTCAACAGGCCCGTACTCGCCCACTCGTCGAGCAGCAGCCGAGCCTTGGCCGCCAAGTCTGCCGGGCTTCGAGAGGGCTCGCTAGCAGCCCACACAACGACGGCCTCGTGTCGGTCGCTCTCGAAATCTAGGCGGTCGTCCTCCCAGTCCTCATCGAGCGCAGCCTTGCAGATCCAAGCGCGGTGCTGGATCGCCCACTCGCAGGATTGGGCGAGATCGGACGGCGCGACCAGCGGGGTTCCGGCAGGTGGGGCCGTCATGGCCCTACCTGTGAGCGGAGCCGTGAGGATGGCACCGAGGGTCGCGCGGCGGGTGGAAGAGGTCATAAGTCGCCCCTCCGCCAGTCGCACCCGACCGCGCTCAAAACGAGAGCGGCTCGATCCGTCGGATGGGGGTGCTGGTCGTGAAAGGCCCCACCCGCGTTGTCTACGGCAAGCCAATCGAAGCGCTTTCCCGACTCCGTATCCATGATGACGAAGCGGCGGTCGTAACCGAGATCGCTGTCGACGCCAGGGTAGCGCTGAAACCGCAGATACCGGCGCTCGTAGAATAGCCATGCATCGTAGCTGTCGAGCAACGCGGGCGTGAGGGGCTCGGCGACGGCCGATGGTGCGCCGATCAGGGTCACGCCGCCGCCGATGAGCGGGAGCGTCGTGAGGCCGCGCAGGAAGCCGCGGCGGTTGGCGGGGCTGTTCATGCGTAAGCCCTCCGCGAGAGGGCCAGCCCGACCTGTTCGGCTAAACCACCGTAGTCGCCGATGCCGTCTTCGGCCGGGTCGCCTTCGCGCTCGTCGTCGCCCTCCGGGCCGTCAGCCTCGTCGGTTTCGAGGTCTGTGTCGCCGTCGAGGGCGTCTAATAAGGCGAGGTCCGCCTCGATGCGATCAGCGATCCGGCGGCGCAGCTCGCGGACGCGCTGGCGATCCGGATCGGCAGCCTGCATGGCCGCGAGAGCGATGGTGACGGGGCCCGACTGCCTGCCGAGCCCCTGGCCTAATAAGGGCTGAGGGCTACGGGACAGGGGTAATAAGGGCGTGCGTGTGCTATGGGCATGCGTAGCCATCGGCGAAGATCCCAGGCGTTGATGGTTAGGGTCGGGAGGAAGTTACAGCTTCCGCTCGGCCCGCTTTTCTGATACCCAAGAAGTCATGCGGATGTCAATTCCTGATACCCATAAAAAGCGCGGTCGCCCAGCGACCGGCGTAACGCCGCATCAGGGTATCCGGATGCCGCCGGAGCTTGTTGCCGCCGTTGAAAGCTGGCGGGAGGAGCAGCCGACGCCTCCACCATCGCGGGCCGAGGCCATCCGCCAGATCCTCACCGAGTACCTGAAGGCGAAGGGCTATCTGAAGTGAGTGTCGCCACGCTCGCGGTGGCACTATGCGTCTTCGCCCTTGCGACGATCTCGGCAAGGCTTCTCAGCTACGCGGGGTATGAGAACGCCCCGTTCATGGTGTTGGTGTCTGGACTCGTGGCATGCGGCGTATTTGCCGCTCTGAGGTAGGTCATCCGCCGCCTCGTAGAGGAGGCGCTGAAGGCGGGGCGGAGGCATAGGACGACATGCCGCCGACGATAGTGGGAAGTAGCGGCCTCGACAGCCCTAGTTAGAGATCTCACGGAATGGGATCTTGGCGATGTGGTACCTCTACGGCTTCGTGCTGATCGCTGGGATCGCCAATGCGGTGCAGCCTGGCCAGAACAGCACGCTGGCTAAAGGCTTTTCTCAGCCGCTCACGGCCGGGCTCGTCGTTGGGATCGGAGCGGCGCTAAGCGTCCTCATCATCGGATTGGTGACCCGGCGTTTGGCATGGCCGACCTACGTCGAACTGGCGCAGATGCCATGGTGGGCGTGGTTCGGAGGACTGCTTGGCGGCGGTGTCGTGATCACGCAGCTCCTGATTGCCCGCCAGATCGGTGCCGGTGCGTTCCTTTCGCTCCTGGTCACCGCTGGCGTCGTCACCTCAATCCTGCTGGATCACTTCGGATGGGTAGGCTTCGAGGTGCATCCGGCAACCCTGTGGCGGCTTGTCGGGGGAGTACTCATGATCGCTGGAGTCGCCCTTATAGCCGTGTTCTGATCCATCGCCCGCTTCGTGGAAGCGGCGCTGAGGGTGGGGCGATGGCGTTATTAATCCGCGGAGCCACACAGCCGAGGGTGGCATGGCATTTCCGTATGCCGGTGAAAAATTCCGCGAATTGATGACCAGGGGGCTTTACCCGGTCCGGGGAAATCACATATCAAACTCACGTTGATCCCGCCGGGGCTTCGGTCTCGGCGCCTCCCCCGGGCCACGGCTCGGGGGTTCTCATTTCTGGACCATAAATGGCTGTCCGAAGGCGCGTTGAGTGCTTCGTAGATGGTTTCAATCTATATCATGCGGTGGACAATTTAAAACGTCCGCATTTAAAATGGCTGGACCTAAGAAAGCTTACGTCTTTCTTTATGGACCCCCATGTTCACGAGCTAAAGTCCATATTCTACTTTTCTGCAATTGCTACATGGTTGCCGCAGCAGAGCGCACGTCACCGACAGTACGTGGAGGCTTTGAAATCTTGCGGAACAACGCCCGTGATGGGTCAATTCAAAGCAAAAGATAAACGCTGCAACTCCTGCGGGGCCCGTTGGGTAGCCCATGAAGAAAAAGAGACCGACGTTAATATTGCTCTCTGGCTTATCAATCGTGCCTATAAAAATGAATACGACGAGGCATTTATTGTAAGTCGTGATAGCGACTTGACGCCAGCGGTAAAAATGGTACTTGAGGAATTTCCTAATAAGCAGATAAAGATAATATCTCCTCCAAAAGCTGGGCACAGCAAGGAGATGGGAAAACTTGTAGGGGATAAAAAACTAGCGTCGATCAAGGACATCCATCTCGAAAGATCATTGTTTCCTGCTCAAGTGGTTGATCCTGATACTAAATTGATCATTGCGCACCGACCGTCGCAGTACAATCCTCCGACGTAAGAGGTTTGCGGCTCTGCATCGTCATTCCATCATACCGCCGCCCGCTACGCCTCCTGGAGCGCCAGCGCGTGGCCTCGACACCGCCGTCCCGGCGGCTATCCTGCCGGGATGCGCACAGCCCTTGCCAGTCAGGCATCGGCTATCGGCAAGTCCGGACCGTCATCGGCGGGGGTGCCATCGTAGCCTTCGAACCAAGCCTTCCGTTCAGGAGAGTTCGCTGGGTATGGGCAGCTGTCCTTCGGCAAGCCAATAGCCCGCGCATGTGCGCCCTCAGCAATCGGTTGCACGTTGGGAGGCAGGCGCGTGTCCATTATCGCACCGTAGGCTGTCCGTAGCGCCTACTTAGAGCCGCCTGCTGGGTTGAGTAGGGTCGAAGTTGCGCAAGAAAAAGCCCACCGCGGTAAACCGGGCGGGCCGAAGGTAGGGACGTTCGCTGCGTTGGACGAACCTCTGTCAGAACGTTACCAGCACCAGCTGCAAGGGTAAGCCCGCGGTGGTGACAGATCTGGGCGCGTGACGTCTACTCCGCCTTCGCCATCTGCCGCCCGTGGTTCTGCGCCACGTCGCGGAAGAGGCAGCTGGTAGCGGCAGTCATGGCCCACGAGCACTGCGTCATCAGAACAGAGTGCGCGCCTGCGGCAGAAGGACCGGCGGCACCCGCCATGGGATCAGTCCCTGAGTTGCCGCCTTCTCCCTGACATGAACCGCTTCGCACTCATCGGCATCTTCGCAGCCTTGTTCGCCGGGATCCTGGCCATAGGAGGCACTTGGTCATACGTCACGAGCATCAGCCCCGCCGTCGGGCCCGACACGAGTTCGACGCCAAACCCTACGGCGCAGCGCAAGCAGCCGTAGCTCGTCATTGAAGACCCATAGAAAAAGCCCGCGCCGGAGGACCGGGCGGGCCTAAGTCGGTCTTGAGGAGAAGCCTCAGCCTACATCCTCGCCAATTTGCCGCCCCGCCATTTGATACATTCGCAAGGCGAAAAAAGCCCGCCGCGGCAGGGTGCCGGGCGGGCTCTCCGCAGGCTCAGGACCGAGCGGTTTGATCCAAGGCCGAGGCGAGCCTATCACGTCTTGTAGGAAGCGGCAGCCAATCGGAAATCACGCTTGCGCCCAAGCGTAGATTTCGTGAACGCTACCCTCATAACGGAACCAGTGTACGCTAGTACCTGGCCTTTGACCGTGGTCCGAATACGAACGTGCGATGCCCGAAACGAGGGATTGAGCATCTTGGCCATCGTCGATGTCATATGCCAAAAGCTGCGGACGGCATGCGTCACCCTTAGAGATGTCTCGGATAAAAATTGAGTACCTTCCCATGATCCAAAACCACTGGTTGAACCCGTATGGCTATACATGCATCTCAGGCGAAATCAGTTCATGAAAGCATCATTAGATAGTTAATGGATTTTAATAAGATTTCGCGCATTTGATTTAGACGCGCAGCATACACTGTCACCCGCCCGCTGGAGCCATCGTCCGACCCCGCTGCAGCACCACGTCCTTGAAGAGGTTGCCGGAGGCGGAGGTGCGGACGTTCGTTTCCGGCCCCGGTCGCTGCACGACGACGCTGACGCTGCCGTTGTTCTCGATCTTGGGTCCGGCGACGACACCGGCACGGGCGGCTGAGGCATCGAGGCGTCCCTCGCCCTTCTGCATCGCCTCGAACGCCTTTCTAGCCTTCTCCCGGGATGCCCAGCCCTCGCCGTCGGCTTGGCCAACATCGGGGCGCGGCATGCCCGGCATGCGCCCGCTTGCGGCGTCCTGCTGTAGTCGACGCAAATTAGGTAGCCTAAAATCGAAAGCTTTCTTTTTGTATTTTGGACTCTCGAACTGATCGATCGCGATCCACATTTTCTCGTCTTCGGATTTTGCCCGAAGCATTTGCTGCCATACACCGCGATATCTGCCGTGGATGACTTCATCTCGGAAATGCTGCTGCTGGGCGCCAACGTCGTACCAAGGCACGCGCATCCCGGCCGCCTTGCTCCGCAGTGCGTTCGCCCGCTCCTTATACCATTGTGCGGTTCCGATCTCACCGACCGTACCAACGGCTTTCGGGTTTAGGTCAGCGCCAGACTCGCCCTGCATAGTCCCGACCATAGCGCGAGCAGTCCCAGCATCTGCACCTACGCCGCCCTGATCAACGGGACGCTGCATGAATTCGAGCCACGATTGAACCCGGGCCTTGCCTTCGGCTGTGCGTGCGCCCGGCGTCCAACGGTGCCCGTGCGTAACGATGGAGCCACTGCCGCTGCCGATCGATGGCATGGGAGATCCGCCCCCGATACCAGGCATGCGAGGCGTCCCACCGTCGACGCCGGAAATCCTGCCCTCTGGCCCGGTCGGTACCGTTGCCCCACCGTCGTAACCTGGAATTTTCCGCATCAAATACTGGCGGAAGCGCTCTCGCATCTCGGCGCGGTTGCCGCCTGGCCCCCCAAAGACACTGGCGCCGCCGAGCGAGGCAGCTTGGACCCGTGCGCCACCGAACAGTTCGTCGGCGTCCAGGCTCGATTTCTGAGCCGTGGCGTCCTGCTTGCTCTTCAGCTGCTCGCTCAGTCCGTCAATTGATTTGCGCAGCCGCTCCGACGAAGCATCGAAATCCTTCTGCCGCTGCTCCGGCGTGCGGCCCTTCAGACGAGCCAACTCAGCCTCTGCAGCCGTGAGCTTCTGCTGAGCAGCTTCCGGGCTATCGATCAGGCCCATACGCTGTTGCGTGCGGCCGATCAGGTGCTGCGACGCCTCGTTCGACACATCCCGCAGCTTCCGCAGCCGATCAACGTTCTCTTGGGCGTTGATCTCATCGTCGCCCAGCATCGGCGCCAGCCGCCGAGCCAGCGGACCGCTGCCGCCGTCGAGGTGGCGCATGGCCTCGGCCGGTTTGCCCTCGTTGAAGCTTTTGATCGCCGCCGCGATCTCCTTCACGCTCTCGGCCAGCGGCTTCACCAGCATTGTGGTGCTGGTGAGCATCTGCTCGGCGCTCTGACCGGCGGCTTTCCAATCGATCTTGCCCAGCTCGTCGCCGATGTCGTGCATGCCCTGGCGCAGGCCATCGATCAGCGCCTTGCGCTTGCCGGAGGCGATGTCGTCCATCCAGGAGGTGAAGCGCTCGGCCGGCACCATCAGCTCGGAAGCGATGGCGACACCAACCCGCTGCATTGAGGAGCGCAGGTTGCTCAGCGCCCGTTCGTACCGTTCGGCGGACTCGACGGTCTTCGGATCCAACGGTCCGAGCTTCTCCGCCGTCTTGGCGTTCAGGTCTCGGATCGCACCGAGGTGCTTATCGCCGAGCCTGCCCAGATCCATGTTGCCGAACAGCTTCTCAGCGAAGCGACCGCGATCCACCGCGTTGGGGATTTGCTCAAGAAACTGCTCAGTCATCTTGAGGGCTTCGTCGTTGTTCGTGGTGCCCTTGAGCTTGATCGCGAACTGGGCAACCACTTGGTTCTGCGACTGCAGAAAGCCCATGGTCTCTCCGACGCCGCGACGGATGTCGCGCATGTTCTGCGAGAAGGTCTTCGCAGCTGCCGAGGAAGCGTCGCCTGACACGCCGAACTTGCCGGCGACGCTCTGAAAGATCCGCAACTGGTCCGCCGCCATGCCGGTCTCACGACCGAGCTGACCAAGGCTCGACAGGCTACTGCCCAAGCTGTTCAGCGCATTCACGACGCCAGCCACCGCCACGCCCGTGCCGAGGCTCGTGACGCCCACCATAGCCAATGCAGGGTTGAGAACGGTCTGTGCCGCTTGTCCGGCGGAGCGCGCTGCACCCTCGACCTTGCCCAGGCCCTTCGCGAGGTTCTCGCCGTGGGCGGCGCCCTGGCGACTGGTGTCGAGAAGCTGCGACCGGAGCGCCTTCAACGGTCCGGAAAACCGATCCTCGACCTCCGCCCTCATCCTCAAGGTTTCATCGGCCATTGGCGTCGCTCCTATGGGGCGCCAGCGCGCCGGCATTCAGTTGATCGGTGGTTGCTCGCAGCAGGGCGGTGCCGGTCTCCAGCATCACGATCTCAAAGGCCGCGGTCAGTTCTACAGCGGTGGCGTCCGGCCACCGCGTGCCGATCGTCTCCAGCACCTCGGCTTTCCAGGCCGCCTCGGTGTCGCCGATGCCGGTGCTGAGCACAAAGTCGGCGATCTCGGCAACGCGGGTCATGGTCAGTCAGCCTTCACCCAGCGGGAGCCGTTCCAGCGCAACCGCACGCCGAACAGCTCGCGGACCTCGCCGATGCGCGGCGGGTCATTGGATGGGATGGGCTGGGGTGACGGCTGGTCGGTCATGCCGATGCCTCGGCGGGCGGGCGCCAGTAATCGGTGGCCGTGAACCAGGCATCGAGCGCATCGAGGTTCAGCGGCTCGCCACGTGCTGCTGCGAGTGCGACCCAGTCTGCCTCCACGAAGTCGAGACCCAGGCTCTCCAGCGTGCCGTAGCCCTTGGCAGAGTCAGGGTGGCCGTGCCGGGCTAGGAACCGGGCTGCGATGCCATCAGCCTCGACGGCAACAGCCTGGTCGAGCCCGTAGGCCACCTCCAGCGGCGCGCCGAACTCCACCGCCATCCGGGCGGCATAGGGGCCTATCGCGCGGATCACCTCGGCGAGGCCGGTGTGCGCCAGCGCCAGTGGATCCTGAGCAGGTGGTGCATCCAGAACTGGAGTGATCTTCGCCAGGACCTTCTGAGCGCTCGGCCCCTTGGCCTTGCCGCCGCGGTAGGTTTCCGCCCGGCCGCCGAGCAACCGCTCCGACGCCTCGACGTTCACCAGCCCGTCGACCGTCAGCACCAGGCTGCCCTTGGTTTCCCAACGGCCAACCGTCGAACGGTTCACACCATGACGGCGGGCGAAGGCTGCTCTGGTCTCAGTTGTTGCCATGTTGCGTGAGTTGCACGTTGCGTGTTGCATGGTTTTGGGAAAACTCGCCTAGACAAGAACTTCGCTCGGGCGGACCCTCGGCTTCCCCCCTCCCTCGGAAGGACCCAGGAACTCGCATCGAGGCATCCTCTGAGCGGAGATCCCTGTTGGGTCCCACCTGCTCAGCGTCCTCACGACGCTGCAGGGGCGCGTGTGCTAGACTGCTCTGACCGACGAACCGATGGAGGTTCTGATGGATGAGAAGCAGTCGATAGAGATCGCGATCCTGGTTCTTGCGGCCGTCGGACTGATCGCCAGCGTCTTCAACCTGTTGACGCGAGAGAAGACCCGGAAAGTCGGCTACACCTACAGTGGCAGCGGCTACTGGGACGCGTCGGGCGGTAGCTCGCAACCGGGCACCGACCCCAGCCCGTTCGGTGGCCACAGCGGTCACGACTGCTCGCACGGCGGCTTCTCCAGCGACGGCAGAAGCTGTGGCGGTGGAGACGGCGGTGGCGGCGGTGGTGGGGGCGACTGACACGATCAGGCTACCGCGTCCGCGCGCGACCATGTGAGCCCGGTCCATCGCATGGTGTGGCCGTCGATCACCTTCGTGTCGGCGATGGCGGGCCAGCCGGCCATACCAACACTGCGAGCGTCTCCGGGGTCCTTGCTCAGCATCGTGTTGGCAAGGTCGTTGATGGCAGCGAGCTGACTGTCGGTCAGCTTCGGCGGGGTAGGATCGGCCATGGCGGCTCTCCGGGCTGTCGGGTGAGGAGATCGCAGCGGGGTGACCCCTCCGCCGCGATCTCCGATGATCCGTCGCTTGGTCGACGGGGTGCAGCTGCGCCGGCCTTCGGATCCCCGGGTCCATGGCATTCGAGGCAAGGGACAGGCTGGCTTGTCGCTGTTGGGCTGGCTGCGTCGCCCTCAATGGCGCGGAGTCGGAGGCCCGTGAGGGCGCCCCGCGCAATTCCGTGTCAGGCGACGCGCTTCCAGCGGGTGCCGTCCATTGCGAAGCGCTCGGCGCCGACCTTGTAGGCGGCACCGGGAGTCGCGACGACCGCGCGGGTCTGCATGCCCTTGGCTTCGTCCTGGCGGTTCTGCGCCGACCACGCAGCGAGACGCTCAGCCTGGGTCGGCTTGCGCTCAGCGGTCACCGGCTCAGGCTTGTTGAGGACACGGCGCCAGAAGGCAGCGTGCTCGCCGGGGTTCTGTCGATCGATGCTCATGCTCAGCGTCTCGTGTTGGGAGTGATGGGAGAGGGAATGCCGCTCCAGATGCGGGGAGCGTCGCGGCCGAGGCCGGGCAGCGTGACGCGGTGGGAGAGCGGGATGTGCGGCTCGCCGGGCGTGCCGGGCACGTAGACCTCCTGCTCGACCCTCTTGGCGACGCGGTGCCGGAGGGCATCACCGGCCATTCCGCCAGCACGTGAGCCGTCGCGGCTATCGATCCAGACGAGGTTGTGTGTCGTCTCGTAGCGGGTGGGCGTGCCCACGGTACCGTTGAATGGCTCGCCGGGCGGCACGGGCTCGGCGCCGTCAGGCAGGTTCTGGTTCGCATCGGCGATCACGCGCTCGTGTTCGCGCAGCTGGCTGAGCAGCCTGGCCATCTCCTGAGCCATGGCCACGTACCTGTCCGCGAGCTTACCGGCCTCGGCGCTGGCCTTCATGCCGGCCTTGCGCAGGGCCTTGCGGCGGGCCTGCTCGGCCTCATTCTCGGCCTTCGCATCGGCCTCGGCGATCACGGCGGCGGCGTGCTGCGCCTCTGCCTGATCCTGCTTGGCCTTGGCCAACGCGATGCGGGTGTCGAGGGCGAGCAGATCCTCGACCGAACCGTTCAGCAGCACGTCGGAACGAGAGGCTTCCAAGGACTCGCGCTCGGCCTGAGCGAGGTCACGGTCAGCTATGATCTGTGCGGCAGCCCGCGGCTCGACCGGCACCGTCACCAGCAGACGATCGATGTAGCTGCGGCCCAAGCTGACGTGCGGCGCGACGTTACCGTCGTGATTGTTGTGGCGGATGTTGACGTACTGCATGCCGGTCTCCCTCAAGCTGCACGAGCGAGGGCGGGAGCGGCCGGCGGGGTGCGGGGGCCGTCGTCCGGACTGAGACGAACACCATGACGGGCTAGATGCGCGCGCAGGCTTTGGCGCGTGAACTCGGACATGGTCTGGCCGCGCTGACGGGCGGTGGTCTCAACGGCTCGGGCGAGGTCGGTCTCGACCTTCAGCCGGAGCAAAGCTTCTCGACGAAGAGGTTGGGTCATGATGTGGCTGCGCCTAAGACACTGCGTAGCCAAACCTTTGGTTCGCCTACCTTAGCTTAGCAAGAGCGGGCTGCGGCCAATCGGATCGACAGCAGATCGGTGCCGTTATCCATAGTTATGTGTTGTTGTACTATGTTATATTTCGTCCCAAGATTTCATGCCAATATGCCGCAGCTGTGATATCAAATTTCGCGTAGAGGCCGCCATGATTGAGCAAGCGCCACGAGTTGGGAGAGAGTTCCACGTCGGTCCGCTGGGAGATCGCTATGCACTGACGCGAGATCTTAAAACCGGTGAGCCTTATGTGCTGCATCGCTCCTGTGAAACCGATCCGGCAGTTCAGCTGGACCTTGGATCCTTCCTCGTGCTGTTCCGAGGTCAAGAGCGGGACGACCTATTGCAGCTGATTGGGTCGATGCTGCCGAATGGTGAGCAAGCGGGCCAAGATGGCGCCAATGTCGTTCGTCCGCTCAGGTTCATGTCGCGCTGGATGTCGAGCCGGCAGGGCTGACAGGTCCGCTTAAGTAGGGCCTATCACTCGTATTCTGGGGGGCTACGCGTCCGATCTCTCGGTCGATGCGTTCGCCCCTTCGGCTTTTCCTTTCGACAAGCTAAGCGAGCAAAGGCAAACGCAGAGCCCAGCCAGCTCACCTCCAGAATGCAGACTATCAAAGCCGCATCTGCTAGAACACTGCCGAAGGAATGGCGCTCAATCGCGCCGGCCACGCCAACTGCTACTGCAACAATTGTGACGACCGGGATTAAGAGATGCCAAGTCGAGAACAATCCGCAGGCAGCTCCAAGCAGGGCAATTAGCAAATATCCCATCAAATGATGATATTTCCCGCCGCGTGTCCGGAAGTAGAGAAGAGCTTCAACGGTACATGGGCAATATGGGCAAAGCGATACTATGTTAATTGCGACAAAAACGACACTGGGTTGCAGCTGAGCGGTATCATTCTTTTCAGTTGGGGCGCGAAAGATCAGGCATAAGGACCAAATCTACAGAAGACTTTTCGTAATGACAAAGGCCAAAGCGCAAACTGACAACCCCCTAACTATTGCAGAGACTAACAGTAATACCATTTTACACGATGTCTTCGACCCACCCCAAAGATCCCTTTGCTCTCTGCCTTGTTGAGGCGGAATGTCAAAGTTGAAGAACCTGCAGATTGAGTCCAGGGCGCGCAACATTTCAATCATCACGTTTAGAGAGCTTATCTCTACAGCTTCATTCACGCCTCTCGGTATCCGACGCACTACGTAGGTGGGAATGGATCCACATGGAGACGGCATCAAAACTGATCATAAGAGACGCGCTGAACGGTACTCTCCTTTATTTGAGGGATTTCAGCCGATAGTCCGGGATTGGACCCTCTCCTGATCGTGCTCGCCTGAGAGTCGTCACTGCTACGCTTTGTAGCCGGCGTGTTCGGCGACCGCCAATGAAGCGCCGCGGAACTTTGAGGCCGCAAGCGCGTGCTACATAAGACTCGATGCGGTAATAACTGCGGCTCTAGCCGGTGGGTGTGATGAATAACGTCAAAAGATTGTTTTCGAAGATATCCGAATTCATGTCGGCTAGACCGGCACTGGGAGAAAACAATCAATTGTTTGCTTCGGGCGAGCACCCAAACTCGACCGGAAAAGCGGGCAAAACGCCGAAGGACTTCACTGGTGACTACCGTTCCGCGTCCGACATGCTGAGAGAGCGGATCAACAAGCACTTTCCCGACAATTTCCACGCGCGGGTCGGATCCAACGCGAACACCACGCGCGATTTCGGCGACGAGAGAGCCGGTGCAATCGACATTTCCTCCGCAGCCATAGCTGCGGCCCTGCGCAACGGTGCGACTGTCAGGCAGGCGGCTGATGCAGGCGCGGCTAGCGTCGGCATTTGATCATGAACAACCAACTTGGGTTATGGGCAATCCTGGGATTGGGCGCTGCGATGGTGGTGCTGTACCTCGTGATGATACCGATTGGCTGGTAGGACCAATTTGGCGAGATTTGTGTCCCGGGGACACCTATTCCCCGCCCTCGAATGACGAGCGAAAGTGACGTTCTACGCACTCCTTTCTCCCTAATTCGGAGGAAGAAAGCAGCGGATTGGAGCAATAGACCGCGCACAGGTATCCCAACGAAGGCCGTTCCGATGAGGCTCCATCTTGATCTTCCCGACAACTGGATCGTTGATCTGGAGGATGTGGCACATCGCATTGGTGTGAGTGCAACTGCGCTAAAGCGCTCCGTCATTGAGGGAAGCGCTAGGGTTCTGATCATTCCCGAAAGCTGGTTGGAGGCAGGTGGATCGCGCGTTACCGTTCATCTGTACGATGGCGGCTGGCAGGGCACGTTCGATGGAAGCGGCCAACTCGTGGCTGAGAATGTCTGGTAACTGCGACCGCACCAATCTGGCTAGCGCGGGTTGAACCTCCTACTGGCAGGAGGACTCTATGGCCCCGCGTATCTATCCGGACGTGAACACCAGCTCGGCGAGCAATGAAGGCGCTAACCGACCGATCCACCGCTGGGGTGACGACATCAACGCGGTGGACCAACTCGCCAGTCCCGTCCTGCTCGGGATCGCAGTTGCCGGCGCGATTGCGGCCATGCTGCTGGTCACGCTGGTGATCGGCTAAGGCTTGTTGCGCCGGGCGTCATGACAGAGCCTTTGCTGCCCGGCGCTTCCGATCCTCCTGCACGTCCCCCATGGCGATCGCGATATCGCTGGCCGGCACGTTCTTAAGCTTTGGGATGAGCTTGAGCAGCGTTTCCCGCGGGATTTTCTCTACCAGCATCTCGGCGGCGCGCTTCGCAGCTTCCTTCCGATCCGCATCGGTCAGGTGGGCGTAGTGCTTGGCCCACACGCTGCGGATGATGTCGTTCCGCTGCTGCTTGGTGACGTAGCCTAGGCGGAATAGCTCGCGGGCCGCCCCTTCCTGCCAATCAGGGTTGTCCTTCGCCTCGTCCCAGACCTTCTTCAACTCGCTGAAGTCGTGCTCGGCCTGAGGCGATAGGGGCTTCCGAGTAGCAGTAGCTCGCTTCGGTCCGGTGGCCTCTACGGCCGCCTCTCGCACGCTCAAACCCGCAACGCGTTGCGCTTTTGTCGGGTCCCCTTCGACGTGCCGGGCGATCCGCATGTAGAGCTGCGCCGTCCTGGGCGACACGGTGGTGTTCAGCCGGAGCCAAGCGTCCCAGCCGCCGTGCGGGACCGTATCCTTGGCCTGTGCGAGCAGCCGGCCGCACTCGACGGCGTAGCGGGCGCCCTCGCGCTTGGCAGCCTCGACACCGGCATGAGCGGCGTTGATTGCACCGGCGATATTGGAATGCATCATCTCAATCTCTCCCTGCTGTCCCAACTGTCCCACGTGTCCCAGCCGTCCCGCCCGACGTGCGCTGGAAGTGTCCCACTCGTCCCATCCCTAGTGCGTGGGACAGTGGGACACCTCGAAATGGGCTCATAACCGTCCCTCGGCGCGCAGCTTGGCCTGCATCCGCTGCACCCTCGACTTGCTGAGGTTCAGCTCCGCGCTGATGTCCCGGACGCTCATGCCCTCGCCCGACAGCTCGGCGACGCGGTCGAGTTCACGATCGCGCAGCACCCGACAGGTCCAGGAGTCGACGCCGTCGACCACGTCGAGCTTGGCCTCGAAGGGCTGCGCGTCGTCGCCGACGACACCGCGGGCTTTGGTGAGGTGCACCTCGAACCGGGCACCTTCCTCCATGTCGTAGTCCTCGGGGCGCTTGAGCTGGATCACGGTATCCAGCACGTCCTCCCGCTTCGAGGTGCCCCGAGCGTTGTCGCCGCGACCGGCATGGTGGATCAGCAGCACGCTCACGCCGCGGCGGCGCAGTTGCAGCAGCCACGCCTGCATCGCGTCCCAGGAGTCGGCGTCGTTCTCCCGACCACCGTTCACGAGCGTCGAGATGTTGTCGATCACCATGAACTCAACGCCGTCGAGGTGCCGCTCCAGCGCGGCCTGATGCTCCGGCTTCGACAGATTGATCGACACGCCGAGCTTCTGCCGATCCATCGGCAGGATCGTGAAGTAGCTCTCATCCGGCGGGCTGTAGGGAGTCGCGGCAGCTAAGGATCGTGCACGCTCCTGCAGGGCCTCCTGCGGCATCTCCCCGTCGACGTAGAGGACGCGCCGCGGGCGAGCTGCATGCCAACGGAGGAACGTGGCGCCGGACGCGATGGCGTAGCCCATGCCCATTCCGACGTGGGTCTTGCCGGTGCCGCGACCAGCGAACAGCATGGCAAGACCACGCACCGGGATGATCGGCGCGAGGATCAATTCGCGCCGCGGCAAAGTCTCACGGAGCAAGCCCGCAAGGGTGACGGTTTCGAAGTTCAGGTCTTCAGCGTCGGGCTCGCTGGCGCGGCCGTGATCCGGCGAGAAGCGCTCGATCGTGTAGGCGGCCTCAACCATGCCGCACCTCCTTGGCGATGTCGTTGAGGTCAGCGCCCGCGATTGTCGAGCGCACGAGGAAGACTTCTCGACCGGCGCGGCGCCAGCGGTCGGCGCACAGCTCGGATGCTCCCCGTCCAGCCGGATCGTCGTCCACCGCGATCCAGAGGCATTCGATCCCGGCCAGCACCGGGAAGGCAGTAATCCCGCCTGCGTTCAGGACGGACCACACTGGCGACGCGCCGAATTCAGGCAGGCACCGGAGCGAAAACGTCGTCTCGACACCCTCACCGATCCCAAGGCAGGTCGTGACCTCCTCGTCGGCCGTCATTTTTACAGCGGCGCCGCGAATGCTGCCGAAGGCGAGCCGGCCCTTGCCGTTCACCTCGACCTTCTGCCCTTCATGGTTCAGGGCCGTCCGGTGGATCGCCTGCGGTTCGTTGGTGACGACGTTGCGGACCAGCGCGACCATGGCCGGGGTCCGGGTACCCGCGAAGGGACAAGCCGGTGCGTACCGGATCACCTCGTTCGCTTCGTCGGGCAGAGCGAGTTTGCGGCGAGCGAGGTAGGCCTCGACGGGCGAGCCGGCAGCAGGCTGGGCCTCACGCCAGATCCGCAGGGCTAGCGCCGCGCGGTCAGAGGCGGAAGGGGGGAGCGTTTCGTTACCCCCCTTGATCGACTGCAACGGCGAAGGCGCAGGTTGCGCTTTGGGACTGATGAAGCCGAGCCGCTCACGGACGTGATCACGACAGAGTCCGAAGTCGTCGCCGGCATGGCTGTGCAGGGTGAACCCGCCCGGTGCCGAGGCATCGAACAGGATGCTGAGGGAGCGGTCCTGGCGGCTGTGATGCGGACCGGGGCACACAATGCCCCGGCCGACCACCTCGCCGCCGAGCGCACGCGCTGCGGAGCGGAGATCCATCATCACGACGCTTCCTCTGCTTCGCGCAGGGCTGCGATGAGATCCGGGAGTCGGTCACGACCTAAGCAGATGCCGCGTTTTGTCGGTAACGGCTCGCCGCCGGCACCGATCAGCCGCGCGAAGGTCCGGATATCGACGAGGTCAAAACCGTTGAAGGAAGTCAGGCTGACCCTGACCTCCTCTGTGTTGTTCTTCATGACGGTCGCAATGAGGGTGGGGGCGGTCACTGGCGCCCCCACCGATCCGCCACGCCGTAAGCATGGGCCGCGATCACCGCGGCGAGGCTGGGGCTGAAATCGTACTGGGCCCGAAGGCGCGCGGTCTGGATTTCGAGCGGGGCGAGTGCTAATTCGGAATGGTCAATCTGGTGAGATAGACATTCCGAGGGACGTGAGCGCTGGCCGGCGCTCCGTCCCTCAACTTTTTTACGGGCCATCCTGCTACGCGGCCTCCGTCATCGTGCTGACGGACATGCCCAGCAGCCGCTCGAACGGCGCCACCGGCACTCGGATCAGGCGGCCGATCTTGATGGTGGGGATCTCGCCGCGGGCTGCCGCCTCGTAGGCGGTGTTCCGGCTCACGCCGAGCCACTTTCCTGCTTCCTCGACGCTGATGGTCTTTGCGCCAGTCCGTCCCGGTTCGATCGCTCTCATAATCTGCGCTCCCAATTTGGCTTCGCTTCACGCATACAAATTGCTCCAATCCTTGACCGTCGCAAGCCATGCGACTACGTTTGCGAAGACAAATTCAGGAGCGGTTATGCCAGGGAAGCGCGGGCGTCCGCCGACAGGTGCGATTTCAGGAAAAGCATCTGTGTTCACGACACGTATTCGCCCGGATCTTAGGGCGAAGCTTGATGATGCGGCAAAAAAGTCCGGACACTCTCTATCGCAAGAAGTTGAAATCCGACTCAGCGACAGCTTTAACGAAGAAGGCCGCATGGAGGACGTCTTTGGTAGTCCGGAAAACTACTACCTGATGAGGATTGTGGCGGCGTCTATGCAGGACACCCGCATCCCATACAACAAGTCCAACAATTGGCGAACAGATCCTGATCTTTTTGATGCTGTAGTTAGAGTAGTCAACAACGTGCTTGAGGCCCTACGTCCCGGTCCGCCCAAAGCAAAAACAAACAAGGATGAAGTAATTTTTGAATGGCTGGTTAGGCAGATACCGATTGCAGTTTGGCAAACTATACAACAGGCAGACCCTTCATTGCCCATCAGCGAAGGAACGCACGCTGAGCATGTAGTATCAAAGCTGAAGCGAAAACTCGGCAGCATTGTAGATGACGCTCTTGAAAAGGCTCGGGCGCAGATGCCAGAAGAAGCGGAGTGGCGTCGGCGCGCTGATGCTGCCTTGACGAAAGATTTAGCGGAGTTCGAGGCCAACAAATCAAAAAAGAGGAGGACGTCATGAAAGGTCACATCCGCGAGCGCTCGCCCGGTAAGTGGGCAATCATCCTGGACTTGCGGGATCCGGAGACTGGCAAGCGCAAGCGGAAGTGGCACTCCTTCAGCGGTACGAAGCGTGGGGCGCAGAAAGAATGCGCTCGCCTGATCACGGCGATCGGGGGAGGGGACTACGTCGAGCCCAATAAGATCATGGTCGGCGACCTGCTGCTGCGATGGCTCGCCCACGCCAGAACACAGGTTTCGCCGCGCACTCACGAGCGCTACACCGAGATCGTCCTCAAGAACCTCGTCCCAGCCATTGGCGGCTTGCTGCTGATCAACCTCAAGCCGGTGCAGATATCGACGATCTACGCCAAGGCCCTTGAGAGCGGACGACGCGATGGCAAGGGCGGCCTCGCGCCGACGACGGTCGTCTATATGCATCGCCTGCTCAAGCAGGCCCTGGCGCAAGCCGTCCGCTGGGAATTGATGAACCGCAACCCAGCCGATGCCATCGACCCGCCTAAGGTCGAACGCAAAGCCCTCGAAACCTACGACGTCGATCAGACGATCGCGCTGCTGGACGGCCTGGAGAAGTCGCGCCTCCTCATACCGGTGATGCTGGGCGTTCTCTGCGGCCTCCGGCGAGGCGAGATCGTTGCCCTGCGGTGGCGACACGTCGACCTCGACCGCGGGCGTCTGACGATCGCCGAAAGCGCGGAGCAGACCAAGGCCGGTGTTCGCTACAAGCCTCCGAAGTCCGGCAAGGGCCGCGTCGTCACGCTGCCGGCAATGCTGGCCGCGCGCCTCCGCGTGCACCGCGTCGGTCAGGCGGAAGGCCTCCTTGCCCTTGGTGTCCGGCAGACGGAGGCAACGTTCGTCTACACCCGGGAGGATGGCGAACCGATCCAGCCCCGCACCCTGACCCAGGCTTGGCGCAAGATCGCAGCCTCGGGCGACCTGCCGCGGATCCGGTTGCATGATCTCAGACATGCCCATGCCACCCACCTTCTCGGGCGAGGCGTGCACCCGAAGGTCGCCTCGGAACGGCTCGGGCACTCGCGGGTCGGCATAACGCTGGACCTTTACAGCCACGTGCTGCCGGGGATGCAGGAGGAGGCCGTGGCCCGCGTTGACGAGGCCCTATCGCAGGCGCTAGAGAAGCGTCCGCGGAGTGTTGGGTAGCAATTCGGTAGCAAGCAGGGTTTTCAACCGACCTGCAAAAGCGCCGGTTTTGCAATGATCTCAAGGCTTTGGAGAGGTGGCAGAGCGGTTGAATGCACCGCACTCGAAATGCGGCATGCCTGCAAGGGCATCGGGGGTTCGAATCCCCCCCTCTCCGCCAAGCACTTCCCTAAGCGCTTGATTCTCCAGAAGTCGTTGCACGGTAAGGCTTTCTTGATCCGCCTGTTGTACACACAGGTGGTACACAGTGCCTCTCCCGATGCCCCGACCCTTCAAGCATCAGTCCGGCGTCTACTACCTCCGCAGGCGCGTGCCGGCCGACCTGGTGAAGCTCGTCGGCAAGACCGAGGAGAAGGTCTCGCTCCGGACCAAGGACCCGGCCGAGGCCAAGGCCCGCCACTTCGCCGAAATCTACAAGCTGGAGGAGCGTTGGGCGAACCTGCGCAAGGGGCAGCAGGGCCTGACGAAGTTGCAGGTCCAGGCCCTGGCCGGGGACATCTACCGCGCCAAGGTCGCGGAGCACGCTGACGACCCGGGATCTCCCGAGACCTGGCGGCGCCTCGCCGCTGCCGACCGACGCCTGCAGGACCTTCAAAGCCGCACGTTCGGCAAGCCCTCCGCCTTGCGGATGGCCACCGGCTGGTCTGAGGCGGAGACCCTCATCCGGGCGCGCCACGGCGATGCGGTCGATGCGTTCCTCGCCGAGAAGGGGATGGTCGTCTCGGAGGCCGACCGCCGCCGGATCGTCCTGGCTGCGGTCGATGCGACCCAGCGGGCGCACGAGAACATCCTCAGGAAGGCCCAGGGCGACTACTCACCGGACAGCAACGACGACCGTTTCCCCCCGTCCGTGTCGTCTGCGGGGCCGGTTAGGTTCGAGCCGGTCTGGGCGGACTACCAACGTCAGAGCAAGCTCCGGCCAGCCACCGTGAAGCGCTGGACCCCGGTCCTCCAGAAGTTCATCGCCTTCGTTGGCGTCGACGATCTCCGCCGCATTACGCAGGCCGACGTGATCCGGTGGCGGGACAAGATGCTGAGTGACGGCGCGGACCTGGACCCGATCACGGTCCGGGACGTCTATCTGGCCGCCCCGAAGGCGCTGCTGGGGTTCGCATCCGACCAGTCTAAGATTGGCGCCAACCCGGCAGCCAACGTCACCGTGAGGGCCAAGAGCAAGGGGACGGTCCGCGAGAAGGACTTCAGGGACGAGGAGGCCGAGAAGATCCTGGCGGCGGCCCTGGCCCCGCAGAACGACCTCACCTCTCCGGAGCTCAAGGCCGCCCGGCGCTGGGTGCCTTGGCTGTGCGCCTACACGGGCGCGCGGGTCAACGAGATGACGCAGCTTCGGCATGAGGACGTCATGCTGATCGACAAGGTCTGGGTGGTCCATATCACGCCGGAGGCTGGCTCGACGAAAACGGACTTCGCGCGGGCGGTTCCCATCCACGACCACCTGATCGAGCAGGGGTTCCTCACGTTCGCCCAGGGCAAGGCGAAGGGACCGCTTTTCTACAGCCCCAAGCGCGCTAGGGGCGGTTCGCCAGGCAACCCGCCTCACGTTCGGATGGGGCAGAAGATCGGCGAATGGGTTCGGGCCATCGGCGTGGACGACCCCAACGTCCAGCCGAACCATGGCTGGCGGCATCGCTTCAAGACGGTGGGCCGTACCGTGGGCGTGGACTCGCAGAAGCTGGACTTCATCCAGGGGCATGCCGCCGACACCGAGGGAAGGAAGTACGGTCGTTTCCCGCCTCGCGCGCTGAAGCCAGAGATCGACAAGATCCCGCGCTATGAAGTCGTGCCTGCCGCCGCGCTCGACCGCCGGAGGAAAGGAAGCCGCGGCAAGCCTGCCGCCGAGCCGGCTACGGCCGGCGACGGGAAGCCCGCTGAATAGGGCCCGTTGGTGCCTGCGACGCGGATGCCCAGGGATCTGCGCGGAGATGCCCGCGCTTGCCGGGGAGGCCATCGTGGCGTCCGGCCAGGGGTAGGCCGGAAGCCTTATCCACCTGCCAAAAATCGAGTCCGCGGTACCGACACCTGATCATCGGAGCCGCGAACGTCATCGGCAACGAGATCACGCTGTGGGACCGCTCGCGGTGTCGAATATCCTACGGCAGTACGCGCCCAAGCGTTCCGGCCTATCGGCCGCGCCGCGATAGGCGATATGCCCATCGGGTCGGACGAGGACAGCCGACGGCTGGCCTTCGAGGCCGTAGGCGCCGTGCGCCTTGCCGTCGAGGTCCGACAGCACCGGCGCCCCTCCCGCCTCGAAAGCAGGACCCGCCAAGACGAGACGGGGGCGCACCCAGCCCCATGGGGCGACGGCCTCAATGGCAGCGCGAAGCGAAGCGCCGGCTTCCGGTGACCGCCCGTCGAAGCACAGCAAGGCCCAGCCCGTCGTGAGGCCGTCCGGGTTGTAGATGAACGGGAAGAGCGAACTCGTCCGGCCGCCAAGGGTCACCTCGGCCTCTGGGGCCCGCTCGCCGGCCCTCGGTCCGCGCTGGAGGAGATGGGTCACACCCGAAAGGTGGTCCTCGTTGAGCGGGCTCTTCGGGTAGCTGACCGAGAGCTGCTGCAGGTCGTCCGTACCCTGGAGCAGGGCGCCGATGCCGGGCACCACCTTGGCCGCCAGGCCGAGGGCTGCATCCGTGACAGGTCCCCGGTACACGGTCCGGCGGAAGCCCTTCGCCTGCTGCTCGCTGAGCCTGGCGTGCTCGCCGCCGCGCTCGGCATCGTAGGAATTGAGCAACGCCGGAGCCGCCTCGCCCCGCAGGGTCATTGCCAGCCGCCACGCGATCTCGACGGCATCATGCAAGCCGGCGTTCATGCCCTGGCCGCCGATGGGCAGGGACAGGTGCCCAGCATCGCCGGCCAGGAACACCCGGCCGCGAGCGTATCCCGGCGAGACACCGTACTGGAAGCGGCTGTGGGTCAGCCATTGCGGGTCGGTCAGCGTCAGGGTCTCGTCGCCCGTGACCTCGCGGGCCACCGCCTGGATCTCGTCCAGCGTCGGATCGCGGTCCGGCACGCCCGTGTCGTCGGCCAGGAAGAACAGCCGGTGATAGCCGCCCCACACCGGCATCACGCCGCAGAAGCCGCGCTCGTAATAGAAGAACCAGAGCTGGTCGGGCTCAAGCGAACGCCGCCAGGACAGCTTGGCGTCGACCTGACGGTTCATCCGGCCCTCGAACCGCTCGGGCTCGAAGTTCAGGCCAATCTGGTTGCGCACCGTGCTCTTGGCGCCGTCGGCGTCGACGAGGTATCGGCAGCGCAGGCGCTCCTCAGGCCCGTCGTCTCCGCGCCTCACCGTGACGGTCACGCCGTCCCCGTCTTGCACAACGGACACGACCTTGCCGCCGCGCTGCATCCGGCCGCCGCGCCCTTCGTAGGTTTCGATCAAGGCCGTCTCGATGACGTCCTGCCCGCTGTAGAGGACCTGCGGGTGGGGACTGGTAACGTCGTCGATCTGGATCGGCCTCGTTGGCGTCCCGTTCATGAAGAAGTTCACCAATCGGACCGGGTAGGCGCGCTCAGCGATGGCGTCGCGTAGGCCGACGGCGGCCAGGAGCTCCTGCGGCCGTGCCCAGAGGTTGTTGGCCCGGGAATACGCCCGAACCTCGGTCCGCTCCTCCAGGATCAGGCAATCGACTTCGTGGTAACGCAAGGCGCACCCCGTGGTCAGGCCGACGGGACCGGCGCCGACGACGATGACCTCGGCGTCGAAGGGCTCAGTGGTCGCTTTAGATGACATGAAAGCCTCGGGCTGGAGAACGGATGGGCTCACGCCTCGCAGATGCCGGGCACGTCCACCTTCCGGAACAGGTGCGGGCTCACCGTCGCGGTCTCGGGATAGTCCGACAGGCGAGCCCGGAACTCTGGGTTGGTGAAGGCGGCCCGGAAGTCGGCGACACTGTCCCAGACGGCGTAGTTCAGGAACACCCCGCTGCCGGCGATGCCGCGATGCAGTTGGGTCGATACGAACCCGGGCTGCCGCGTCATGACCTCGGCGTCGGCCGTCCAAGCGGCGAGCAGCCGGTCGGCATCGGCGGCCCGAGCCACGAAGGTGTTGATCAGGACGACCGAGCCGCCCTCGTCCTTCAATTGGTCCGCCAAAGTGACGGTCTGGTCCATCTCGATGAACTTGGGCATGTCAGGCTCCTTGTGTCTGGGATCGGGTTCCAATGGCGGCCGCCGGCTCGGACCCTTCGATCCGTTCCCTCATCTCACGCAGCAGGGAGCCGGCGGCCTCAAACGCCGCGGGCGAGAGGCCCGACGTAAGCGCGTCGGCCCAGCGCTCCTGCCGTGCGATGGCCGCGCGATAGGCGGCTTCCCCACTCTCCGTCGCCAAGACCAGCATGGCGCGCCGGTGATGCGGGTTCGGCTCCAGGCGGACGAGGCCGTCCGCCCGCATCTCGTCGACCAGCCGCTGAACGGCCTGCCGCGTCAGGCCCATGTTGCGGGCGATGTGGGCGACGGGCAGCGGCACGGGGGAGAGCGCGATTGCCCCCAACACCTGCCATCTGGCGCTGGTCAGCCCGAGGTCCCCGACGAGCGTGTCGCCGGCGGCGAGCAGTTCGCCGTTGATGCGGAAGACTTCGATGACGAGGCCGGACCAAGCCTCGCGAAGGTGGGCCTGCGCCGACGCTGCGACCTGTTTCTTTGTGCTCATGAGGGACAACATAGTCGTCCGACCGAACTCGTCAAGTTGACAATATGTTGTCATTACGGGATGCGTGCCGCCGGGCTTGCGCCGTCCTTGCGCAAGAGACACCGGGTGGACTTTGAGAGGTAGGCTGACCGTCCGGCCGAAGCGAAGCTAGGACCGTCGACCGTAGGGACACCAGTCCGGCACCCTGCTCGCGCGCGTCAGGTCGAGCCCGGGCGAGCTGACCGCGACGCTTGCGGCTTGGTCGAGGTCTGTCCGACATCGGGCTGGTAACGGGTAGGGCTACCGCGTACCCGCTACCAAATGACCCCATGATGGGAGATGACGACGCTCAGGCCGCCGCCGCCGCGGCCTCGGCGAGCTCGGGGATCTCGGGCGACATCGGAAACACGGCGAAGTGGTCCTCGCCGACATGGAACAGACCGAACTTCCTGCCTAGGATGCGTTGGGCGAGCTTCTCCCCGAGCCGCGTCGCATCCAGTTCCTCGAAGCCCTCGGCGGCCATCTCCAGGATGTCGCCGGGTATCAGCGGGAGCAATTCGTCGGCTGTGACCGGTCGTCCGCCTGCGTAAATGATGTCCGAGACGCTCGACATCACCTCGTTCCAGAAAATCGTAGCCATGCGCGCGGGTATGCCAGTACGGCGTCCGCGTCCCTTCCTAATCCGTTTCTGTACGTTCGGAGCGACATCCTCGATCAAGGCCACGGTCTGCCGAGGCGCCAACGCGGTGATGTCGTTCCTCAGCTGACGGTTCTCGTCTGCCAGCGTCGCGAGCTGCCGTTCCAGCCCCGTCACGATGCGCTGCATCTGCTCCAGGAGGTTCGCGGCCGGTCCTTGGCCGGACGTCACGGGCAGCGCCGCCAGCGCCCTAGCCTCTGCGATCTTTATCGCGGAGGTGGCGAAGCCGGCGATAGCCTTCTCCATCTCCTCAGGCAGGTCCAGGACGGCGAGATGCCCCTTGTATCGCCGCTTTGCCTTCCAGTCTGCGAGGGGGTCCTGAATGTCTCTATACGAGGCGCCCCGGCCTTTTTTCTTCTTCAGAGCTCTCTGGACTGAGGTGTACGACACGAGTTCGCCGTCCGCGACGAGTTCGTCGGCTATTTCGTCGAGAAGGGGCTGGTCGATCATTGAGGTCGGCTCTCTGAGAAGACCCATGCTGCCGGAGAACCGTGAAAGAGGTCTCACCTGTTCGCGGAGGTGGAGCCATCCGACTGTGGATTGGCTTATCGGGGGTGTGCCGGCCAGCTTGCGCGACGCCTCCGTCCAGGCGATCCCTGTTACTGACCAGGAGTTCCAATCATGAAATTCGCGACTCAGCATCCATCCAATTGATCCTGGAGTGCCGCGTCGCGTGTCGAGCCTCCGCCCCGGCGCGAGCCTCGCATGCCACCGAACGTCGATCCCGTAAGACCCGCATCGCCCCTTCGCCTCTGGGTGTTTAGCGACCTCCACCAGGAGTGGCACGCAAACGCCTGGGACCCTGGAGCTTACGCTCCGGCCGAGGGCTTCGACGTGGCTGTCGTTGCAGGTGACGTGCATATGCCCTTGACCAGGGCCCTGGACTGGCTGGGCGAGCGCCTGCCCGGCGTCCCGGTCGTATACGTCCCGGGGAACCACGATTTCTGGTGGGACCAGGGCGAGGACCGCTACACCATCCACGACCAGATGGAGCGCGGAAGGGAGCGGGCTGCCGCACTCGGCATCCACCTCCTGCTCGACGACGCCGTGGCGATCGGCGACGCACGCTTCCTCGGCGGCACCCTTTGGACGGACTTCCGGCTGGGCTCCTACGGGCTCACGCACGCCTTCCGGACCGCCCAGGGCCGCAACGGCATGGTTGACTACCGGCGCATCAGGACGGGGCCCCTGTGATTAGGCGTGGAATAAGGACCCCGTTTTCGGGGTGATCGTCGTCCAAACGGGACCCCCAGGACAAGTCATCCACACTGCCTTCCGGCTCGAACGGGAGGCTTGCGCGGGATGTTGGTCGTGGAGACGGTCGCAAAGATCTGCGGCACGGACTTCGTGCAGCAGAAGCCGATCAAGCAGATCTGCCGGGAGCTGAGGGTTTCGCGCAAGGTTGTGCGCAAGGTCATCCGCTCCGAGGCGACGGCGTTCCAATACACCCGCGCCATCCAACCTGCCCCGAAGCTTGGATCGT
>NZ_JAKSYP010000126.1:0-42877 GCF_022829625.1 Methylobacterium sp. E-046
CGTCCCGGGCCGGGCATGCCGCGCCCCGAGCAGCGCCAGCATGGCCACGATGCCGCCCTCGCCGCGGTTGTCGGCGCGCAGGATCAGCACCGCGTATTTCAGCGACACGATCAGGATCAGCGACCACAGGATCAGCGACACCGCGCCGGTGGCCGCCGCCGGCACCGCGGCGCCGCCCGCCGTCGCCGCCTTCACCGCCTCCTTGAACGCGTAGAGCGGGCTCGTGCCGATGTCGCCGTACACCACGCCCAGCGCGCCGAGCATCAGCGCCGCCCCGGGGCCGTGCCGGACCGCGCCGGGCTTGCGCGCGACCGGCGCGGCCGGAAGATCGACCGCCGGGGCAGCCGCGGAATGCAGGGCTTGGCTCACGGGCAGGTCCGATCGGTCGCTTCGCTGTTGCGCGAAACCCTAGCGCGTCAGTCGCGCGGCGATAGACTCCGGATTTCTCCGATGCGACCACGACGAAGACTTGTCACTCGAACGTGATGACAGTGGAACGACGGTGCCGGTGGACCCCGCCGATCAGGCCGCGTCGAGGCCCAGATCGATGATCGCCGCCGAGTGGGTGATCCAGCCGCAGGAGATCAGGTCGACGCCTGATGCCGCCACCGCCCCCACCGTCTCGCGGGTGATCCGACCGGAGGCCTCGGAGAGCGCGCGGCCGTCGATCATCGCCACCGCGCGGGTGAGCTGATCGGGGCCCATATTGTCGAGGAGCACGGCGTCGATCCCGACCGCGAGCGCCTCCGCCAGCTGCTCCAGGCTGTCGACCTCGCACTCGATCTTCACGAGATGGCCGGCCCTGGCCCGGGCCCGCGCGATCGCCGGGACGATGCCGCCGGCCACCGCCACGTGGTTGTCCTTGATCAGCACCGCGTCGTCGAGGCCGAACCGGTGATTCGAGCCGCCGCCGGCCCGCACCGCGTGCTTCTCCAGGGCGCGCAGGCCCGGCGTGGTCTTGCGGGTGCAGACGATCGAGGCCTTGCCGTGCGGGCGGGCCGCCTCGACGAGGCCGTGGGTTGCGGTGGCGACGCCCGACATGCGGCAGAGCAGGTTGAGCGCGACGCGCTCGGCGGTGAGGATCGCCCGGGCCGGGCCTTCGAGGCGCAGCACCACGTCGCCCGGAGCGACGCGCGCGCCGTCGCCGCGCTCGACCGTGACGGTCACGGCCGGGTCCACCAGCGCGAACGCGATGGCGGCGGCGTCGGTGCCCGAGATGACGCCGTCCTGGCGGGAGGCGATCACGCCGCGCATGTGCACACCCGGGGGTACGATGGCGTCGGTGGTGATGTCGCCGGCCCGGCCGAGATCCTCAAGCAGGGCGGCGCGCACCACCGGCTCCACCAAGAGCCGCGGCAGGTGCAGGATCTCGTCGGAGAGGACCGATCGGGTCATGGCGTCAGGGCCTCCTCGGCGGCCGCCCGGCCGCGCTCCGCCGCCCGGAGATCGGCCAGCGTCGTCTCGGTGTGGGTCGCGGCGCCGAGATGCGGATGGTCGCTGCGCCAGTGGGCGCCGCGGCTTTCCCGGCGCTCCAGCGCGCCATGGGCGATCAGCAGCGCCACCAGCGCCGCGTCGCAGGTTTCCGCCGCGGGCGCCAGGGCGCCCACCGCTCCGGCCAGACCGGCCGCGTCGCGCACGACGCCGACTTGGCGCTCCATCAAGGTGCGGATCACCGGCAGGTCGCCGGCGGCGCGGACGGAAATGACCTGGGGCATGATGGCGGCCGGCGGCGGCGCGTCGAGCCCTTCGGCGATGAAGCGGGCGTAGGCGAGGCCCTCCAGCAGGGAGTTGCTGGCGAGACGGTTGGCGCCGTGCAGGCCCGTGGAGGCGACCTCGCCGCAGGCGTAGAGGCCCGGCACCGAGGTGGCGCCGTGCCCGTCCACCTTCACGCCGCCCATGTGGTAGTGCGCCGCCGGGCGGACCGGGATCGGCTCCACGGCCGGGTCGATGCCGGCCGCGGCGCAGAGGCCCGCCACCGTCGGGAAGCGCGTCGGCATCGCGGCGCCGAGCGTGCCGCGGGCGTCGAGATAGACCCTGCGGCCCCGCTGCAGCGCCTGGAAGATACCGCGGGCGACGACGTCGCGCGGAGCGAGATCGCCGCCCGCGATGCCGGCCATCACGGGGGCGCCGGTCTCGTCGATCAGCCGGGCGCCCTCCCCGCGCAGGGCTTCGGTCGCGAGCGGCATCGGGTCGGCGCCGGCCGCGATGGCGGTCGGGTGGAACTGCACGAACTCCATGTCGCGCAGGACCGCACCGGCCCGGGCGGCGAGGGCCAGCCCGCGGCCGACCGCGCCCGGCGGGTTGGTGGTCGCCGCGTAGAGGGCGCCGACGCCCCCGGTGGCCAGCACCACGGCGCGGGCCGGGATGCGGAACAGGGCGCCGTCGCGCTCGGCGACGATGCCGGCTACCGCGCCGTTCGTGTCGCGGAGCAGGTCGCAGGCGCGCGCCGTGACGATCTCGACGGAGGGTGCGGCCAGCACGGCCCGCACCAGCCCTTCGAGGACCCGCGCCCCGGTGGCGTCGCCACCGGAGCGGACGATGCGGCGGCGGCCGTGCGCGGCCTCCAGCCCCAGGGCGAGCGCGGCATCGCCGGTCCGATCGAACGGCACGCCGATCCGCACCAGCCAGTCGATCAACCCGGGGCCTTCCTGCGCGACCCGGAGCGCCACGTCCGGCTCGGTCAGCCCGGCGCCGGCCGCTTCCGTGTCGGCCGCGTGCAACGCGGCCGCGTCGTCGGCGCCCACCGTGGCGGCGATGCCGCCCTGTGCCCAGCCGGTGGCGGTGCCGGAGCCGAGAAGCGATGCGGTGACGAGCGTCACCGGGCGAGGCGCGAGGCGCAGCGCGACGCTGAGACCCGCGACGCCACCGCCGACCACGACGACGCGGTCGGCGGTGTTGGGGGAGAACGCGTTCATCGCGTCCGCACCTGGAGCATGCGCTCCACCGCAGCGCGGGCCCGGTCGGCAAGCGCCGGATCAACGGTGACCTCGTGGGTCATCGTCTCCAGGGCGCGGCGGATGTTGCCTAAGCTCATCCGCTTCATGTGCGGGCACATGTTGCAGGGCTTGATGAACTCGATATCGGGGTTCTGCGCCGCGATGTTGTCGGCCATGGAGCATTCGGTGACGAGCACCACCTGCTTCGGCCGCTTCTGGACCACGAAATCCATCATCATCGCGGTGGAGCCGGAGAAGTCCGATTCCGCCACCACGTCCGGCGGGCATTCCGGGTGCGCGATCACGGTCACGCCGGGATAGCTCTCGCGGACGTCGCGGATGTCGGCGGGGGTGAAGCGCTCGTGCACCTCGCAGTGCCCGGCCCAGGTCAGGATCTCGACCTCCGGGATCTCGGCCTGGACGTTCTGCGCCAGGAACTCGTCCGGGATCATCAGCACACGGGGGGCGTTCAGCGACTTCACCACCGCGACGGCGTTGCCGGATGTGCAGCACAGGTCCGACTCGGCCTTCACGGCCGCCGAGGTGTTCACGTAGGTCACGATCGGCACGCCCGGGTACTTGGCCCGCAAGCCGCGCACGTCCGCGGCGGTGATCGAATCGGCCAGCGAGCAGCCCGCGCCCATGTCGGGAATCAGCACGGTCTTGGCCGGGTTCAGGAGCTTGGCGGTCTCGGCCATGAAGTGGACGCCCGCCAGCACGATCACGTCGGCATCGACCGTCACCGCCTCGCGGGCCAGCGCGAGGCTATCGCCGACGATGTCGGCCACCGTGTGGAAGATCTCGGGCGCCTGATAGTTATGTGCCAGGATCACGGCGTTGCGCTCGCGCTTCAGGCGCAGGATCGCCTCGATGTCGGGGGCCAGGGCGGGCCATTCGATCGCCGGCACGTGCCGGCTGACACGGGCATAGAGATCGGGCAGCGGCAGCCCCGGGATGGGCCTGCGCGAGACGGGGGCAATGGTCGCCGTCATGGCGTCCTCCATTATGCTCAGTTTGAGCATTGTGCCGTCTAACTTATGGGGGCCCGGGGCGGCTGTCCAGATATGCTAGGTGTGAGCATAAATCTTTTGCGGCGCGATGTTATGCTGCGCTGCCGAAGGCGAATCCCGTCAGCAGAAGGTCGCGGGGTCGGGCCCGATCCGGCCGTCGGTCCGGTTCAGGCAGGCAATCCGCTCCATGTCGTCCGCTCCGAGTTCGAAATCGAACAGCGCACTGTTCTCAAGGATGCGTTCGGGACGTGCGGTCTTGGGGATCGCAACGCAGCCGATCTGAACCTGCCAGCGCAGCACCACCTGGGCCGGCGTCCGTCCGTGCGCCTTCGCGATCGCGAGAATGACCGGGTCGTTCAGCTCCTTGCCCTGCCCCAGCGGACTCCAAGACTCGGTCACGATTCCGTGACGCGCATGGTCGGCGCGCGGATCCACGCGCTGGAAGCGCGGGTGGAGCTCGATCTGGTTCACCGCGGGCGCGACGCCGGTCTCGCCGATCAACGTGGCGATGTGTTCAGGAGTGAAGTTCGAGACGCCGATCGACTTGGCCCGGCCTTCCTCGCGGAGCTGGATCAACGCCTTCCAGGTCTCGACGAACAGGCGCCGCTGCGGGCACGGCCAGTGGATCAGGTAGAGGTCGACATACGGCAGGCCGAGCCGCTTCAGGCTCTCGTCGAAGGCCCGCCGCGCCTCGTCGCGCCCCTGGCGATCATTCCAGAGTTTGGTGGTGAGGAAGATCTCTTCCCGCCCTACCCCGCCGTCACGGATGCCGCGGCCGACGCCCGCCTCGTTGCCGTAGGCGGCCGCGGTGTCGATCAGGCGGTAGCCCGCCTGAAGCGCCCGACCGACAAGGTCCGGCGCCTGCGCGTCCGAGAGCTGCCAGCAGCCGTAGCCGATCTGCGGGATGCGGCGCGCATCGTTGAGCGGGAGTGTCGGGGCGGCGACGGCCATAGGGCGAGGTTCCGGTGACGGTGTCCGATCAACCCAAACGCTCGCAGCGCGACCCGTTCCGGAACATCCCGTCATTGCGAGCGCAGCGAGGCGATCCCGGGCGACGCCGCGCTCACGGTTGCCGGGCTGCGCTGGACCACGATGCTTGATCGGGCTCGCAGGGCGGGCGACGTCTGCCCGGAGGCTTCAGCGGAAACCGGGATGAGGCGTCATCCCGGGCTCGCCCGCAATACCTCGAAATAGCGGCGGTGATCGCACCCGAGGTGCGTCAACACCGTACACATCCAGTCCCTCCTGCGTCGGCTCAAGGCCCGCGGGCGGCAAGCGACCCCTGCCCGCACCACGGTATGCCTGGGGAAGGGGCGGCGCACCGGCCTGGGATGCGCCGCCCCGATCGTGATCGGCCAGCCGATCAGTTCAACGTCGCGTGGACCGGCCGGCGCTCGGTGCCGACCGTGACGTCGCCGATCATCAGGCCCATCGGACCCACGCGGACCGGCACCGTCTCCCCGTCGTGGACCCTGCCGGACAGCACCAGCTCGGCCAGCGGATCCTGGACGTTTTTCTGGATCACCCGCTTCAGCGGCCGCGCCCCGTAGGCCGGGTCGTAGCCCTTGTCGGCGAGCCAGCTCTTGGCGTCCTCATCCACCGTGAGATTGATCTTGCGATCGTCCAGGAGCTTCTGCAGCCGCCCGAGCTGGATCTCGACGATCGCCCCCATCTCCGACCGCGCGAGGCGATGGAACAGGATGATCTCGTCGACCCGGTTCAGGAATTCCGGCCGGAAGTGACCCCGCACCACGCCCATGACCTCGTCGCGGACCGCGTCGGTATCCTGGCCCGCGGGCTGGTTCACCAGATACTCGGACCCGAGATTCGAGGTCATGATCAGCAGGGTGTTGCGGAAGTCGACCGTCCGCCCCTGGCCGTCGGTGAGCCGCCCGTCGTCGAGAACCTGCAGCAGGACGTTGAACACGTCCGGATGCGCCTTCTCGACCTCGTCGAACAGCACGACCTGATAGGGCCGGCGCCGCACGGCCTCGGTGAGGGCGCCGCCCTCCTCGTAGCCGACATAGCCCGGAGGCGCGCCGATCAGCCGGGCGACCGCGTGCTTCTCCATGTACTCGGACATGTCGATGCGCACCAGCGCCGTGTCGTCGTCGAACAGGAAGCCGGCCAGAGCCTTGGTCAGCTCGGTCTTGCCCACCCCCGTCGGCCCGAGGAACATGAACGAGCCGATCGGCCGGTTCGGATCCTGCAGCCCGGCGCGGGCGCGCCGGACCGCAGTCGAGACCGCCTCGACCGCCTCGCGCTGGCCGACAACGCGCTTGGCGAGCGCCTCCTCCATGGCCAGTAGCTTCTCGCGCTCGCCCTCCAGCATCTTGTCCACCGGCACGCCGGTCCAGCGGGAGACCACCCCGGCGACGTGGGCCGGGGTGACCGCCTCCTCCATCATGGCGTCGCGGCCAGTCTCCGACTTCGCTTCGATCTCGGCGAGCTGCTTCTCCAGACCGGGTATGACTCCGTAGGCGAGCTCCCCCGCGCGCTGGTACTGGCCCTGGCGCTGCGCCGCCGCGAGGTCGTTGCGGGCCTCGTCGAGCTTCTTCTTGAGGCCGGCGGCGGTGCCGAGCTTGTCCTTCTCGGCCTTCCAGCGGGCGGTGATCGCCGCCGAGCGCTCCTCCAGGTCGCCGAGTTCCTTCTCCAGCCGGACCAGCCGGTCGCGGGAGGCGGAATCGGTCTCCTTCTTGAGGGCCTCGGCCTCGATCTTCAGCCGGACGATCTCGCGGTCGACGTTGTCGAGTTCCTCGGGCTTGGAATCGACCTGCATGCGCAGGCGCGAGCCGGCCTCGTCAACGAGGTCGATCGCCTTGTCGGGCAGGAACCGGTCGGTGATGTAGCGGTTCGACAGCGTCGCGGCCGCCACCAGGGCCGCATCCTGGATGCGCACGCCGTGGTGCTGCTCGTACTTCTCCTTCAATCCGCGCAGGATCGAGACCGTGTCCTCCACGGTCGGCTCCGACACGAAGACCGGCTGGAAGCGCCGGGCGAGCGCCGCGTCCTTCTCGACGTGCTTGCGGTACTCGTCCAGCGTGGTCGCGCCGACGCAATGCAGCTCGCCGCGGGCGAGCGCCGGCTTCAGCAGGTTCGAGGCGTCCATCGCCCCGTCGGCCTTCCCGGCGCCGACCAGCGTGTGCATCTCGTCGATGAACAGGATGATCCCGCCCTCGGCCGCCGTGACCTCGGAGAGCACGCCCTTCAGCCGCTCCTCGAACTCGCCGCGATACTTCGCGCCGGCGATCAGCGCGCCCATGTCGAGGGCGAGCAGGCTCTTGTCGCGCAGGCTCTCGGGCACGTCGCCGTTGACGATGCGCAGGGCCAGACCCTCGACGATCGCGGTCTTGCCGACGCCGGGTTCGCCGATGAGGACCGGGTTGTTCTTGGTGCGCCGGGACAGGACCTGGATGGTCCGCCGGATCTCCTCGTCGCGGCCGATCACCGGGTCGAGCTTGCCCTCCCGGGCGGCCTCGGTGAGGTCGCGGGCGTACTTCTTGAGCGCGTCGTAGGCGTTCTCGGCCGAGGCGTTGTCGGCGGTGCGGCCCTTGCGCAGCGCGTTGATGGCGGCGTTCAGCGAGGCGGGGGTGACGCCCGCCGCCTGGAGCGACCGGCCGGCCTCGGAATCCTTCTCCACCGCCAGGGCGAGGAGCAGCCGCTCCACCGTGACGTAGGAATCGCCCGCCTTCTCGGCGGCCTTCTCGGCGGTGTCGAACAGGCGCATCAGCTCGCGCGTGGCCTGCGGGGCCGCGGCGTTGCCGGAGACCTTCGGCTGCTTGGCGAGCCACTGCTCGGTCTGGGCCAGCGCCACGCGCGACTGGCCGCCGGCGCGGTCGATCAGGCCGGCGCACAGGCCCTCCGGATCGTCGAGCAGCACCTTGAGCAGGTGACCCGGCTGAAGCTGGGGATGTCCCTCGCGCGTCGCGAGGTTCTGAGCCGCCTGCACGAAGCCGCGGGCGCGCTCGGTGTACTTTTCGAAATTCATGCACAACCCTCCCGTACCGGCATCCGCCGCCCGATGAGAGGCGCGGCGCCACCGAAACGTCGCCCTCCGGCTATCCGCCGCGCGAGGACCCCGGCGCCGCTGGTGGCCGCCGGTAGACCCGATGTGGTGTTGCAAATGGGCACCACAAGGGGCCGCGAAGCTCTTGCGCGACGGATCAATTCAGGGGCACGCTTTGCGCATGACCGCATTGATTCATGTCAGCGCCCTGTACCGCTATCCCGTGAAGGGCTTGAGCCCCGAGCCCATCGATCGGGCCGACCTCGAGACCAGCGGCTTCTTCCCGGGCGACCGGCTCTACGCCATCGAGAACGGCCCCTCGGGCTTCAACGCCGTGGCGTACCGGCATCAGCCGAAGACCAAGTACCTGATGCTCATGCGCGACGAGGCGCTCGCCCGCCTGCGCACTCGCTACGACGACGCCACGGCGACGCTCACCGTGGACGGGCACGGCGAGCCTCAGGCCTTTCGCCTTGACACCGAGGCCGGCCGCGAGGGACTGGCCGACCTGATGCGGCGGTTCGTCCCCGAGAGCCTGCGGGGGGACCCGAAGGTGCTCGCCGCCCCGCCGCAGCACCGGTTCACGGATTCGCCGACCGGCTACGTGTCGCTGATCAACCGGGCGAGCGTGGCGGCGGTCGAGGATTATCTCGGCGCGCCCGTGGATCCACTGCGGTTCCGCGGCAACCTGCTGGTCGAGGGGCTCGCGCCCTTCGCCGAGTTGGAGATGGTCGGGCAGGTCGTCGAGGCGCCGAGCGGGCTGCGGCTCAAGATCACCAAGCGTACGGTGCGTTGCGCGGCCACCAACGTCGATCCGGTGAGCGGCGTGCGGGACTGCGACATCCCTTGGACCCTGGATGCCCGGCTCGGCCACCGGGACCTCGGCGTCTACGCCGAGGTGATCGCCGGCGGCGCGCTGGCGAGGGGCGACGCGTTGCGGGTGGTCGGGTGATCGATCAGGGCGATCTGTCGAACCCGATCCCGTCTTCCTGAAGCGCGCACCGGCGGGCCTTCATGCTGCCCTCCAGGATGGCGCGACATCCGGCGGCCTCCTTCGAGGCCTCCGCCGCGTTCGGCCTCTCCGGATGAGGGAGAGACTCTGTTCGCCCGTCGTAACGGCCCTCAGAGCCGCGACACGTAGGCTGCCAGATCCTTGATGTCGGCCTCGCTCAGCCCCTGCGCGACCTCGTTCATCGCCGGATCGTAGCCGGGCCGGGCGTTCGACTTGTAGCCGGCGAGCGCCTTGGCAAGGTACTCCTCCCGCTGCGCCCGGATCCGCGGGATCGCGTCGCGGCCGGCAAGGTCGGAGCCGTGGCAGGAAGTGCACTGGTGCTTGGCGACGAGTGCCTGAGCCCGGTCGGCCAGGGCTGGATCGGCGGGCGTTCCGCTCCGGCTCGGTGGCGGCAGCGTCGCCACCGCGTCGGCATAGGCCCGCAGGTCGTCGTCGGAGAAACCGGCGGCGACGTCGTTCATGGGGGGCGCCTCGCGCTGCTTCTCCCGGAACTGGAAGAGCTGCGTGACCACGTAGTCCGGGAGCTGACCGCCGAGGGAGGGCACCCCCTCGGTTTCGGAGGTGCCGTTTCCGTGGCAGCCGATGCAGGGCGCGAGGCGCTCCTGCATCGCCGCATCGGGCGCGGCGAGCGCCGCGCCGGCCACCAGCGTGCCGAGGGCGGTCGCCGGACCCCGGATCGCCCGCTGAATCCCGCCCATCACTTGCCGTAGCTGACGCGGTAGATCGCGCCGTTGTAGTCGTCCGAGACGAGGAGCGATCCGTCCTTCGCGACGAGGACATCGACCGGACGGCCGACATACTTGTTGTCCTGGAGGAAGCCGGTCAGGAACGGCTCGACCGCGGCGACTCTGCCGTCCGAACCGGGCTTGGCCATGACCACGTCGCCGCCGAGCTTGGTGGTGCGGTTCCAGGAGCCGTGCCGGGCGACGAAGATCGCGTCCCGGTACGCATCCGGGAACTGCGTGCCGGTGTAGAACCGCAGGCCGAGCGAGGCCGTGTGCGCGCCCAGGAGCGCCGCCGGCGCCGTGAATTCCGAGCAGGAATGGCCCCAGCCGTATTCGGGATCGGTGAAGGTGCCCTGGTGGCAGAACGGGTAGCCGAAATGCTGCTTACCCGGCTCGGTGATGACGTTCAGCTCGTCGTTCGGGATGTCCTCCGACACCCAATCGCGGCCGTTGTCGGTGAACCAGAGCTGCTTGGTCTTCGGGTTCCAGTCGAAGCCGACCGTGTTGCGCACGCCGCGGGCGATGACTTCGGCGTTCTTGCCGTCGAGGTCCATGCGCCGGATCTGCGCGTGGGTATCCGGCGGAACCAGGATGTTGCCGGGCGCGCCGATCGGCACGTAGAGCTTGTTGTCCGGCCCGATGGCGATGAACTTCCAGCCGTGCGCCTCGTCCTTGGGAAGGTCGTCGTAGACCAGGACCGGCTTCGCCGCGCCGTCGAGGTGGTTGGCGATGTCGTCGTAGCGCCAGATCTTCGAGAGTTCGGCGACGTAGAGGGCGCCGTCGTGGAACGCAACGCCGTTCGGCCGGTGGAGGCCCGTCGCGATGGTCTTGACCTCGCGCTTCCCGTCCTGGCCCGCCTGGGGCAGCACGGCGTAGACCTTGCCGACCGTGCGGGTACCGACGAACAGCGTCCCGTCCGGCGCCTGGGTCATCTCGCGGGCATTGGCGAGGCCGCTGGCATAGACCTCGACGTGGAAGCCCTCCGGCACCTTGAGCTTGTCCAGCGGCAGCTTGGCGACCGGCGTCGCGAGCGGCGGCCCCGCAACGGGCGCGAGCTTCGCGGCCGCGCCGCCCTCCGGACGGCCGTACAGGGCATCGCCGCGTTCGACCGCCTTCACGCTCGCCGGCGGCGCGGCGGAGGCGGGCGTCTCCTGCGCGTGCGCGGCGTATGATCCTGCGGCGCCCAAGCCAAGACAGGCCAGGGCAGCGGCGAGGGAACGGGTCGCGGTCGGCTTGCGGATCGACGTCATGATGTCTCCCGATGCGGTCGGCTTCTCGGCCCACCGCTTTTGCTGAACTCTTTATTCAACGATCTGTCCGACGACGCGACCCGTCGCATGGAAACGCGCGCGACAGCTCGATGCCGACGTAACCCGGCGCGGGATCGTGGCAGCCTGAGGGACCCTGTCGCTCCCGGACCGGCGGACCGGATCGGCGATCCCGGCGGTTCCAGGCCGTGCAGCCGACGGTGCTCCGGAATCGCGGATCTGGCCCGGTTGTCTCCGGCGGTCCTCAGATCAGCCGGCACGCGATGCACGCCCTCGCCTTGCGTTTTGCCGAACGATCTCCGAAAACGCCCCCCGTCCGGGAAGCTTAGGCTTGGCCGGGGATCACGGCCGCGGGCCGGATCCCGGCCGATACGGCGTTCCGATCCGGTTCGAGGACACGGTTCGATGATCGATTACGCGCAGGCGCGGCGGATGATGGTCGACTGCCAGTTGCGGACCTTCGACGTGAACGACAACTCGGTGCTCGATGCCTTCGACACCGTCGCGCGCGAGGCGTTCGTGCCGAAGGGCCGTGAGGCCTTCGCGTATATCGACCAGACCTTGAACCTCGGCGATGCGACCGGCGAGACTCGCTGCATGCCGGCCCCGATGGTGTTGGCGCGGATGATCCAGGCCCTCCGGATCCGCCCGGGCGTGACCGCGCTCGATGTTGCCAGCGGCACTGGCTACGCGACGGAAATCATGACGCGGCTCGGCGCGCAGGTCACCGCCCTCGAATCGGTGCCGGATCTCGCCGCAGAGGCCCGCGCCCGCCTCGGCGCCACGGCCCAGGTTGCGGAGGGTCCGATCGCCTCCGGCGCGCCCGATCGGGCTCCCTTCGACGTGATCCTGATCAATGGTCGCGTCGAGGTTCGGCCGCAGACCCTCCTGGACCAGCTCAAGGACGAAGGCCGTCTCGTGTGCGTGATGGGTCCCCATCGCAACGCCAAGGTGACGCTGTTCGTGCGCGCCGGCGACGCCTTCGGGGCCCGTCCGCTGTTCGACGCCTCGCTGCCCGGTCTGGAGGCCTTCGCGGCGGAAGCCGGCTTCGCGTTCTGAGGACCGGCCCCGCTCAACTCAGGCGGTAATCGGTCATGCGGGCGCGTCGGGCACTCCGGCGGTAGGCCATCACCGAGTCCGGCCACAGGGTCGTGTTGCGCCCGCTCGCGTCCAGGTACCAGCTGCGGCAGCCGCCGGCCTGCCAGATGCTGTCGGCCATCCGGCTGCGGATCCGGTCGAGGAAGCGCGTCTGCGCCTCCGGGCGGACTTCGATGGCCCGCCTGCCGGTGCGCAGGGCTGTCAGGCAGTCGAGCACGTGCTGCACCTGGATCTCGATCATCGACACGACCGAGTTGTGGCCGAGACCTGAATTCGGCCCGAGCAGCATGAAGTAGTTCGGAAAGCCGGCGACCGAGATGCCCTGATAGGCGCCCATGCCGTCGGACCACGCATCCTTCAGCCGCAGGCCGTCGCGGCCGACGAGGTTCATCCGCGTGAAAGTTCCGGTGACGTCGAAGCCGGTGGCGTAGACGATCACGTCGAGATCGTGGATCCGGCCGGCTTCCGTGGTGAGGCCGGCCTCGGTGATCCGGGCGATGCCGTCCGTCTCCAGGGTGACGTTCGGGCGCTGGAGCGTCGGGTAATACTCGTCCGAGATCAGGACGCGCTTGCAGCCGAGCCGGTAGTCGGGCGTGAGCTTCGCCCGCAGGTCCTTGTCGCGCACGGCCTTAGCGAGATGCCGGCGGGCGAGCGCCTCGGCCTGCCCGGTGAGCTTCGAGACCTTGGTGAAGCCCAGGAAGGCGCGGACCTCGTGGAGCCAGAACAACCGGGCCCGTTCGAGCCGCCGGACCAGCGGCAGGCGCCGGTAGCGCGACCGCGTGATCTCAGGAATGGCGTGGTCGTGCTTGGGCATGATCCAGGGCGGCGTGCGCTGGAACAGCGTCAGGTGGGCGGCGACCTTGGCGAGCTCCGGGACCACTTGGATCGCGCTCGCCCCCGTGCCGATGATGCCGACGCGCTTGCCCGCGAGGTCGACGGAATGGTCCCAGGCCGCCGTGTGGAAGGCCGGGCCCTTGAAGGCGCCGCGGCCCGGAATATCCGGGTAGGCCGGGTGGTGCAGGCCGCCCATGCCGGAGACGATCGCGCGCGTCAGGATCGGCCCGCGGTCGGTCTTCACCCGCCAGAGGGCACGCGCCTCGTCCCAGGCCGCACCCATGAACGTCGTCCCGAGCCGGATCAGCGGCAGCAGCCCGTTTCGTTCGGCGGTCTCCCGCAGGTAGGCCAGGATTTCCGGCTGCGGGGCGTACATCCGGCTCCAGTCGGCCTTCGGAGCGAAGGACAGGGAGTAGAGGTGCGAGGGGATGTCGCAGGCCGCTCCCGGATAGGTGTTGTCGTGCCACGTGCCGCCGAGGCCGTCGCCCTTCTCGATCACCTGAAACGGCCCGATCCCGGCCTGCCGGCACCGGATCGCCATCGCGAGGCCGGAGAAGCCGGCGCCGACGATCAGGACAGCGAGCGGTGCGGAAGCGGGCTCTGTCATCGCACGGGGCTCCCGGTGGGTGCATGGGGTGTCGGCGCGTGCGCGTTCAGGAACGCGGCGGCCTCGTCGAGGGAGGCGCGGGCCTCCGGCAGCATGCCGGCCGCGAACTGCCACGCGTGCGAGACGACGGGAAAGACTTTCAGCGACGTCTCGACACCCGCTGCCCGCGCCCGTTCCGCCATTCGGACGGAATCGTCGCGGAGGACCTCGCGCTCGCCGACATGGAACAGCAGCGGGGGAAAACCGGTGAGATCGCCGTGGACCGGCGAGATCCGCGGATCAGCCGGATCGGCATCGCCGAGATACATCGACCGGATCGCCGTGAGCGCCTTCGGATCGAACATCGCGTCCCGCCACGCGTTCGTGACGCGCGATCCGTCCTCGGAGATGAAATCGGTCGCGGGCGAGAACAGGGCGGCGGCCCAGGGCATCGGCAGGTCCAGGGCGCGGGCCTCGCCCATCAGCACCAGAGCAAGGTTCCCGCCCGCCGATTCGCCCGCCACGCAGGCGGCGCCCTCGGCGCTGAAGGCGCGCCAGACGGCCACGGCATCCTCAACCGCCGCCGGGAACGGATGCTCGGGGGCGAGGCGGTAGTCAGGGGCGAAGATCGTGAAACCGCGGTTCGCCAGGGCTCCCGTCACCGGCCGGTGCGTGCGCGACGAGCAGGCGATGAAGCCACCGCCGTGGATGTACAGCATCCGCCGGCCGTGTCCGGCCTTTGGCCGGACCCACTCGCCGCGCACGCCTCCGACGATGCCCGCCTCGTAGGTGACGCCCTTCGGATCCGGGAAGGTCGGCGCCTCGAAGATCCGGCGGAAGGCGGCGACATCGCGCGCGCGCGCGAGAGGGCCGCGGACCCGGTTCCGGATCATGTAGGCGCCGATATAGGCGCGCAGGCTGGCCATTTCAGAGCGTCCCGCCGGAGAGCCGCACGATCGCGCTCCAGTAGCCGGCCGGCATCAAGCGCTGGATCAGTGCCCCGTTCCGGGCGTCCTTGCCGATGACGAGGCGCGGCGCACGGACCTCGATGCCGCGGATGATCGCGGCCACGGCGTCGGCAGGGGCCAGCGTCAGGAGCTTGCCGAAGGCCTCCCGGGCCTTCTCGTCCTCGACGGCGGCGCGCTGGGCGGCCTCGGGATCGGTCGGAGGACGCCGGCCGCGGGCGTTGCGCGAGATGGCGGTGGCGACGCCGCCGGGATGGACCACCGTGACCCCGAGCCCGGTGCCGGCATATTCGTGCCGCAGAGCCTCCGAGAAACCCCGCACGCCGAACTTGCTCGTGCAGTAGGCCACCTGTCCGGGCGGCGCGATCAGCCCGAACAGGCTCGACAGGTTGACGATCTGCGCCGCGGACCGTGTACGCAGCATCGGCAGGAACGCGTGGCACATCCGCACGACGGCGCGCAGGTTGATGTCCAGCAACCACTCGAAGTCTTCGAGATCCGTCTCGTCGAAGCGGCCGCCGAGGGCGACGCCCGCGTTGTTGATCAGGACGTCGACGTGGCCGAACCGGTCCGCCGCCCAGGCCGGAAGCGCGCGGATCGCCTCCGCATCCGCGAGATCGACGATTCGGGTCTCGATTGCAGCGCCGCTCTGCCGGGCCTTGGCGGCGACCGCCTCGAGGCCGACGGCGTCCCGATCCACCAGCAGGAGTCGGCAGCCCCGGGTCGCGAGGCCTTCCGCCAGGGCGGCGCCGATGCCGCTTGCGGCGCCGGTGATCAGCGCGACCGCGCCGGCGAGCTGAAATTTCTGCGCCACGTCGCGCCTCCCGAGTGGCAAGTTGGTGCGGACCCAGTCGCCTGGGATAGCCCCGGCATCGCGGATTGTCTAGGGTGAACACCCTAGACGAGGTTTGACACGATGGCGCGCGGCCGCAGGCCTGCAACACCGACGGAATGCGAGAGCCCGCCCGGCCGCGCCGCGCCGCGCACGCGCAACCGGATCCTGACGGTGAGCCTGGCCCTGTTCAACACCCGCGGGCTGGGACGGGTGACGACAGCCGAGATCGCCGCCGCTGCGGGGATCCGCGAAGGCAATCTGCAGTACCACTTTCCGCGCAAGAGCAACTTGGTGGAAGCGATGTTCGCGTCTTTCGAGGTCGAGGCGATCGCAGTTGCCGGCCGGCTGCCGGCGGATCCGGCCGCGCTCCTCGCCTACCAGCGCGCATGGTTCGATCTGATCTGGCGCTATCGCTGCGTCTATCGCGACGGCATAGCCATGGTGGAGATCGCTCCGGCGCTCCGCCCGCGGATCCACGTCCTACGGGCCGAGACCCAGGCGCTGGCCCGCGGCGTCTTCGAGGCGGCCGTGCGGGCGGGGCGGCTGCGGATCGGCCCGGAGGCCCTGGGGCGACTCATCGACAATGCCTGGATCGTGTCCAGTCACTGGATGAGCCATCGCCTTCAGGGCGGAGCCGCACTGACCGAGGCCGACCGCGACTGGGGTTTCGCGCAGGTCCGTGATCTCTTCGCCCCTTATCTGGTCGCACGCGACTCGGATTGACGCGGTCTGGCCCGGACTTTCCATAGGTCGAGGGCACCCTCCAAGCCGAAGGACGTGATGCTCGACCGCCTAGTCCATGCCGGCCTCAGCCTCCTTCTGCTCCTCGCCGTCGCGGTGCTGTTCTCCACGAACCGGCGGGCGATCCGCCCCCGTCTCGTGCTCACCGCGCTGGCGCTGCAGGTGGGGCTCGGCGCCCTGATCCTGTTCCTGCCGGCCGGGCAGGCGGGATTGTCGGCGACGGCCGACGTCGTCGTGACCGTGCTGTCCTACGGCGACCGCGGCACCGCCTTCCTGTTCGGGGGGCTCGTGGAGCCGAAGATGTTCGAGCTGTTCGGTGGCTCGGGCTTCATCCTGGCGCTGCGGGTGCTGCCGCAGATCCTCTACGTCTCCGCGCTGATCGGCGTATTCTACCACCTGGGCCTGATGCAGGCGCTCGCCCGGGGGCTCGGCGCGGTGCTGCGGCGGATCCTCGGCACGTCGCCGATCGAGTCGTTCTCGGCGGTGATCACGATCGCCATCGGCCAGAGCGAGATCGCCGTCGCCCTGCGCCCGTTCCTCGCCCGCCTGACGGGGGCCGAGCTGTTCGCCGTGATGTCGAGCGGCGCCGCGTCCACCGCCGGGTCGATCCTGGCCGGCTACGCGGCGCTGGGCGTGCCGATGACCTACCTGCTCGCCGCCTCCGTGATGGCGGTGCCGGGCGGCCTGCTCTACGCCAAGATCCTGATGCCCTCGACCGAGCCGACGCGGATCATCACCACCCGGGTCGAGTTTGGGGAGGTGCGGGCGGCCAACATCATCGAGGCGGCCGCCGACGGCACGCAGAAGGGCCTGATCGTAGCGGTCTCGGTCGGCGCCATGCTGATCGCCTTCGTCGGGCTGATCGCACTCGCGGACGGTGTCTTCGGCTATCTCGGCAACGCGATCGGCTACCCCGCCGCGTCGTTCGAGGGCGTGCTCGGCTGGGCGCTCGCGCCCCTGGCTTGGCTGTTCGGCGTGCCGTGGGAGAACGCGACCCTGGTGGGCGGGGCGATCGGCCAGAAACTCGTGTTCAACGAGTTCCTGGCCTACGCCAACCTGTCCCCGACGCTGAAGGCCGGCACCCTCGATCCGCGAACGCAGGCGATCCTCTGCTTCGCGCTCTGCGGATTCGCCAACTTCGCCTCGATCGCAATCCAGCTCGCGAGCTTCTCCAGTCTCGTGCCGGAGCGGCGGTCGGAAGTCGCCCGCTACGGAGTGCGGGCGATCCTGGCGGGAACACTCTCGAACCTGACGAGCGCGGTGATCGCGGGCCTGTTCGTGGCGTGAGGTATCGGGCAGGCGGTATGGTCGCGTCGGCCGCCTGCGCGCTGTCCGCCAAGTCCGTGTCCGCTCGTCCGGCAGGCGGTGCGCGCCTGCACGCGGATCAACGGTTCAGGTTTTTGAACGGAGCGTCAAACCGGGATGTGACGGCACGGACGGGGATTCGGGTGATCGAATCGCGGCCGAAGATCGATGCCCCGCGGAACCCAGACCGCCCTACGGCGGCGCCCGCGGCGGGTCCGGAAACCGGTGTCGCACGCGGCGCCATCTCGAGCACCAGGCTCGATCTCGGACCGCAAGTTTTCGGCGCGCCCTTCCGGGTCAGAGACGTGCGGGGCGACCACATCGGTCCGACAGTCAGGGTTCCGTCCCGGAACACGCGCATAAAAAAAGCGCCGCTTCGAATGAAGCGGCGCCGCGAAACGTCCTGTCGGAGACTTAGTTGAAGGTGTCGATCTCAGCCGACTCGTAGCTGGTGACTTCCATGCCGACGCAGATCTCGGACACGATCGGGGCAGACCAAGCCATGATATTCTCCACTTAAGGTTTAAAGGTTGAGAACGAAGTCGCTAAGGCCGAGGAGCGATGCGCGCCGCGGCCCGGTGGCGACTCAGTTGAAGGTGTCGATCTCGGCCGACTCGTAGCTGGTGACTTCCATGCCGACGCAGATCTCGGACACGATCGGGGCAGACCAAGCCATGGCGTCTCTCCTCGCTGTTGCTGGACGTCATATAGGCAATATCTTGGACGCAATACAAGCGAGCACAACACTTATATTTCTCATAGGGAGCCCCGCGCGAAAGCCGGAGAAAGCCCTGGTGCGGCCGTGCGACACCGGGCGCGGACCGGTCCGGCAAGGCCCCGGAAAGCCCCCGGTAGGAACGCTTTCGGCTTGACGGACAATCCACGCGGGCGCACGACGCACCCGCGCGTCGCCGTCCTCGGCGTCGCCGCCCCCTTTCAGCAGCGACCAGCGAAGCGACGTGCCCGACCGATCGTGCCTGCCGTGCCCGGCCACGCGCCGTCATCCCGCCTGAGCCGCTGAGAGGCCTGGCCGCGGGGCGACCGACGCGGCGGCCGGCCACGGCCTTGACCAGGAAGACCGGCGGCACGTCGCCTCGTAACTTACGAGGCGAGGCCATGAACGAGATCGCGCCCTTCGATACGCGAGTCGATCCCTCGGTACTGGCCGCGCGCCTCTCGGATGAGCGCGCTCCCGACATCGTCGAGGCCCTGAACGAGGAAGCCCCGGAGGTCGCCGCCGCCATCCTGCTCGGACTGCCGATGGAGCGGGCGGTCGAGGTGCTCGACCAGCCCGAACTCGACTGCGCCGCCGACATCATCGAGATGCTGCCCCGCGACCGGGTGGCGGGCTACCTGTCGGGCATGTCGGCCGACAGGGTCACGGACGTGTTCCGCGAGATCGAGGAACCGGGCCGCTCCGACCTGCGCGCCCGACTCGACGCCGAGACCCGCGGCGCCGTCGACCGGCTCTCGGCCTACGGCGAGGAGACGGTGGGCTCGCTGATGACCACCGAATTCGTCACCGTGCCGGGCACCTGGACGGTAGGCCAGACCCTCGAACACATCCGGCACGTCGAGAAGACCCGCGAGACCATCTACGCGATCTTCGTGCTCGACCCGCGCACCCGCGCGCTCACCAAGGCGGTGCCTCTGCGGCGGCTGATCTCGGGGGATCCGAGTGACAACGTCCTCAGCGTCGCCCCGGGCCGGCGGCCGCTCGCCGTCTCGCCCACCGCGAGCCGCGAGGAGGCGGCCCGGCTGATCTCCAAGTACGACCTCCTGGCCCTGCCGGTGGTCGACGCGGTCGGCCACGTGATCGGCATCGTCACGGTCGACGACATGATCGACGCGATGATCGAGAAGCAGACGCAGGACGTGCAGCGGTTCGGCGGCATGGAGGCGCTGCCCGAGCCCTACATGGATATCGGCTTCTTCACGATGATCCGGAAGCGGGCCGGCTGGCTGTGCGCGCTGTTCCTGTCGGAGATGCTCACCGCCTCGGCCATGCAGGGCTTCGAGGGGGAGCTGGAGAAGGCGATCGTCCTGACGCTGTTCATCCCGCTGATCATGAGTTCGGGCGGCAATTCCGGCTCGCAGGCGACCTCGCTGCTGATCCGGGCCCTTGCCCTACACCAGATCCGCCTGCGCGACTGGTGGCGGGTTGCGCTGCGGGAGCTGCCCACCGGCATCGTCCTCGGCGGCATCCTCGGCGTGATCGCGGTCGTCCGGATCGTCGCGTGGCAGAAGTTCGGTCTCTACGATTACGGCGAGCACTGGCCGCTGGTCGCAGCGACGGTGGGCGCGGCGCTCGTCGGGATCGTGACCTTCGGCTCGCTCGCCGGCTCGATGCTGCCCTTCCTGCTCCAGCGGATCGGCTTCGATCCGGCCACCGCCTCCGCGCCGTTCGTGGCGACGCTGGTCGATGTCACCGGGCTCGTCATCTACTTCTCGGTGGCGCTGCTGATCCTGCGCGGGACCCTGCTGTAGGGATGTCCGTCGCAGCGCGGGCGCGCGCTCCCGTTGCAGCCGTACGCCGCCCGGGTTGGCCGCCGGCGCTGATGGCGCAGCGCGGGTCGATACGCCGGGGCAGCCGATCGCCGTTGCCGGGAGGATGGTGTCGTCCGTGCCACGCCTTCACCGGAGAAACCCGGCCTCAGCCCGCCACCGCCGCTGCCAATCGCTTCCGCTGCACCTTGCCGTTCGCCGTACGCGGGAGGGCGTCGAGGAAACGGATCTCGCGCGGGCGCTTGTAGGCGGCGAGCCGATCGGCGCACCACGCGAGCAGGGCCGCCGCGTCGGGCTCGGCATCGGGCTGCAGCACCACGAAGCCGCAGATGACCGAAACATCCGCCCGCACCGGCAACTCCGCGACGCCGACCTCCGCCACGGAGGGATGGGCCGACAGGACCACCTCCACCTCGTTGGGCGACACGCGGTAGCCCATGGCCTTCATCAGGTCGTTGTTGCGGCCCGCGAACCAGAGGTAGCCGTCATCGTCGAGCCGGGCGAGGTCGCCGCCCGTGAACCAGTCGCCCCGCATCACCTCCGCCTCCTCCTCGGGGCGATTCCAGTAGCCGAGCATCAGCGCCGGCTCCGAACGGTGGACGGCGAGCAGGCCGGTCTCGCCGGAGGCGAGCGGCACGGGCTCGCCCTCCCTCGGCAGGATCGCCACCCGCCGGCCGAGCTGCGGCTTGCCGGGCGAGCCGGGTCGTACCGGGACGGTCGGGCCGCTGGAGATGTAGGTCGAGATCTCGCTCATCCCGAGCGCCTCGTAGAGGGGCTTGCCGGTGGCCTGCGTCCAGGCGTCGAGCAGTTCCACCGGGAGCGGTTCGCCGGCTGTGCAGCCGTGGCGTAGGCTCGACAGGTCGTGCGCGCTGAGATCGCCGTATTTGAGAATCTGGCGGTAGAGCGTCGGGACGGCGGCGAACAGGGTGGCGCGGTACTGCGCGATCAGGCGCGGCCAGACGGCGGGATCGCGCGGACCGTTGTAGAGCACCGCGGTGGCGCCCACGGACCAGGGGTCGCTCAGGCCCACACCCAGCGTGTAGGTCCAGTTCATGGTTCCGGCATGCAGCATCACGTCGGCTTCAGTGAGCCCGAGCCAGTGGTCGAGCATCGGCCGCCGGCCGTAGGCGGCGCGGTGGGCGTGGAGCACGCCCTTCGGCCGGCTGGTCGTGCCGGATGTGTAGATCAGCATCGCCGGATCGTCGGCGGCGGTATCGGCGTAGTCGGGCAGCTTCGGGCCGGCCTTCAGGGCGGCGATCGCGGCGGCATCGAGGAGCAGGCGGCCGTCCAGAGCCTCGGGCGCGACGGTGCAGCCGCCTCCGACCACCACGGCGGCCGCACCGGAATTCTCCAGCAGGAACGCCGCCTCGTCCTCGGTGAGGAGCGGCGAGGACGGGAGGGCCACGAGCCCGGCAGCCAGTGCGCCGAAATAGACGAGGACGTAATCGGCCTCGTTGCCCATCCGGATCATCACCCGGTCGCCGGGCTTGAGTCCAAGACCGAGCAGGCCCGCCGCGATGGCGCGCACCGAACGCTCGACCGTGCCGAAGCTGAGGCTGTCTTCCGTGCCGTCCCCGACCAGGATCAGGGCGGTCTTGTCGGGACGCAGACGCGCGTTCTCGGCGAGACAATACCGCGCGGCGTTGAAGCGCGCGGGCGGACGGCGGTCTTCGGACAGGCTCTCGGGCACCGGGCGCTCCCCCGCGTTCGGGCTTTTGGCCGGGTGTCCCGCCTGGGCGTGTTTCCGTCAACCTTCGACGTCTGGCCAGCGCGCGGCGAGCCCCGTGTCGGGTCCGGGGTCGCCTTCCGCGGGCGCTGCACGCGTCGGCACGAGGGGCCGGCGTCCCATCCTGCGCCGCCTGCCCCGGACGGGTGGAGCGATCCGGGACCTCGCGCAGAACGCGCGGCGTGAAGCGGCTCCGGATCTACGTCCGCCGCTGGGCCTGCGCCTCCTGCTCCTCGAACCCCTTCAGCATCTTGTCGAGCGTCAGCGGGTACTCGCGGACCCGGATCCCGGTGGCGTTGTGGATGGCATTGGCGAGGGCGGCGCCGGCCCCGCAGATGCCGAGCTCGCCGAGACCCTTGCTCTTGAGCGGGTTCGCCTTGTCGTCGAGTTCCGGCAGGAACACCGCGTCGATCTCCGGAAGGTCGGCGTGGACCGGCACATGGTACTCGGCCATGTCGTGGTTGACGAAGTAGCTGTAGCGGGGATCGACCACCGCATCCTCCATCAGCGCCGCGCCGACCCCGAAGGTCATGCCGCCGATCGCTTGGCTGCGGGCGGTCTTGGCATTGAGGATGCGCCCGCCGGTGAAGACCCCGAGCATCCGCCGCAGCCGAATCTCGCCGGTATCGGCATCGACGCCGACCTCCGCGAAGTGGGCGCCGTAGGAATACTGCGAGAACTTCTGCTTCATCTCGCCGGGCTTGATCTCGCCGGAGGCCTCCAGCCCGGACTTGGCGAGGTCGGTGAGCGCCTCCGTGCGGTTGCCGGACGTGACCGCGCCGTCGCGGAATACGGCACCGTCCGGGTTGAGATCGCCGGCCTTGAGCAGGGCCTGGCGGAGGTTGTCGCAGGCGACGTACAGCGCCGAGCCCGCCGAGGCGGCACCGAACGAGCCGCCCGAGCCCGCCGCGAAGGGAAAGTCGGTATCGCCCAACTCGACCCGCACGCGCTCGGGCGGCAGCCCCAGCATCTCGCCGGCGATCTGGGTGAGGATCGTGTACGTGCCGGTGCCGGGATCGGTCATGGCCATCCGCACCACCAGCACGCCGTCCGGTCCGAGCCGCACCTTCGCGGAGGACGGCATCAGCGGGTTGAGGCGGGCGGCGGCCGACATGCCCAGTCCGACGAGCCAATTGCCTTCGCGGCGGCTGCCCGCCGCCTGCCGCTTGTCCCAGCCGAACAGGCGGGCGCCCTCGCGCATGCAGGGGACGAGCTGGCGGGTTGAGAACGGCACCTTCTTCTCGGGATCCTCGGCCGGCTCGTTGCGCACCCGCAGCTCGATCGGGTCGACCTTCAGCTGCTCGGCGAGCTCGTCCATGGCGCACTCGAAGGCGAGCTGGCCGACAGCCTCGCCGGGGGCGCGCATCGCCGAGGCGATCGGCATGTTGAGGTTCACGAGCCGGTGGCGGGTCACCCGGTTCTGGGCCGCGTAGAGCGAGCGGGTGACGTTGGCGGAGGTCTCGAAGAAGCCGTCGCCCTCGGCGGTGTCGGACCACGATTCGTGGCTGATCGCCGACAGGCGCCCGTTCTGGTCGGCGCCCAGCCGGATCCGCTGGATCGTGTCGGTGCGGTGGGTGGCGATGTGGAATTCCTGCTGCCGGGTCAGCGCCACCTTGACGGGCCGTCGGATGACTTTCGAGGCCAAGATCGCCAGCGTCGCCTCCGGCTGGACCTGCAGCTTCGAACCGAAACCGCCGCCGATATAGGGGCTGACGATCCGGACCTTCTCGGGCGGCAGCTTCAGCACGGAACCCAGCGCCTTCTGGCCCCGGTTCGGCATCTGATTGGACGTGTGCAGCACGACGCCGTCACCCTCCCACGACGCGATGGTGGCGTGCGGCTCCATCTGCGTGTGGATCTGGTTCGGCGTGACGTATTCCACGTCGAGCTTCACCGGCGCGGACGCGAAGGCCGCATCGAAGTCGCCGAGCTTGGAATCCGGCGGCGAGTTGACCGGCTTCGGCTCGTAGGCCGCCGCGAGGTTGTCCTTGAGGAGGCCCTTGGGCTTGCTCGCATCGTACTGGACCTTGACCAGCATGGCGGCCGCCCGGGCCTGCTCGAAGGTCTCGGCCACCACGAAGGCGACGGGCTGCCCGTAGAACCGAACGTCCCGGCCCTGGAGTTGCGGCGTGACCTGCTCCTTCTTCTCGCCCTGCTTCGGCACGTTCTCGTGGGTCAGGACCAGGATCGTGCCCGGCGCCTTGCGGGCGGCCTCGGCGTCGATCGACCGGATCGTGCCGGACGCGATGGTCGCCGGCACGATGAAGCCGTAGGCCGGGTCCTTCAGCGCCCGGATCTCGTAGGCGTAGGGCGCGTGACCCGTGACCTTGAGCTTGCCCTCGACCCGGCTCAGCGGCTTGCCGACAAGACCGTCGGGACGGTCGTCGAGCGGGGTCCGGCCGATCGGCTGGTTCATTTCCATGGGAATGGTCCTTGCCGAGATTCTACGCGCGGGTCGCCTGCGCCACGACGGCGCGCAGGGTCCGCCGGGTCAGCGGGATCTTGAAGTCGTTGCTGCCGTAACCGCGGGCGCCCTTCAGCACGGCGTCGGCGGCGGCATCCGCCGAGCCGGTCTGCACGAGGGCGGCCTCGGCCTCGGCGACCCGCCACGGCTTGTGCGCCAACCCGCCGAAGGCGAGCCGCGCCGCGCCGGGTCGGCCGTTCTCGCCGCCCACGATCACGGCCGCCACCGACACGGTCGCGAAGGCGTAGGAGGCTCGGTCGCGGACCTTGCGGTAGATGTGCATCCCCGCCACGGGCTTCGGCAGCGTCACGGCGGTGATGATCTCACCCTTGCGGAGATCCGTCTCGATCTGCGGCGTGTCGCCGGGGAGCCGGTGGAAGTCAGCGATCGGGATGGCGCGCAGCTGCCCGTCCGGATTCATGGTCTCGACGGTGGCGTCGAGCGCCCGCATGGCCACCGCCATGTCGGACGGATTGGTGGCGATGCAGGACTCGCTCGCGCCGACCACCGCCATGATGCGGTTGAACCCGCCGATCGCCGAGCAGCCGGAGCCGGGCTCGCGCTTGTTGCAGGGCATGGCCGTGTCGTAGAAATAGTAGCAGCGCGTCCGCTGAAGCAGGTTCCCGGCGGTGGTCGCCTTGTTGCGCAGCTGGCCCGATGCGCCGGCCAGCAGCGCCTTCGCCAACACGGCGTAGTCCTTCCGGACCCGCGTGTCCGCGGCGAGGTCGGAGTTGCGCACCAGCGCGCCGACGCGCAGGCCGCCCTCCGGCGTGGCCTCGACGGTGTTCAACGGCAACCGATTGACGTCGATCAGGGTCGCCGGTGTCTCGACCTGAAGCTTCATCAGGTCGAGGAGGTTGGTGCCGCCCGCGATGAACTTGGCATTCGGCCGCTCGGCCGCGAGCTTGGCGGCGTCCTGAACCGTAGCCGGACGTTCGTAGGTGAAAGCCTTCATGTCCGCCCCTTCAGAGGTTGCTGGCGGCGGTGTCGCGGATGGCCGCGACGATGTTGGGATAGGCGCTGCAGCGGCAGATGTTGCCGCTCATCCGCTCGCGGATCTCCGCGTCGCTGAGCGTCGGGGTCGCGGCCATATCCTCGGTGACGTGGCTCGGCCAGCCGGCCTTGGCCTCATTCAGCATGCCGACCGACGAGCAGATCTGGCCCGGCGTGCAGTATCCGCACTGGAAGCCGTCGTGCTCCAGGAAGGCCGCCTGCATCGGGTGAAGCTTGTCGCCGTCCGCGAGGCCCTCGATCGTGGTGATCTGATCGCCCTCGTGCATCGCCGCGAGGGTCAGGCAGGAATTGATCCGCCGGCCGTCCACCAGCACCGTGCAGGCGCCGCACTGGCCGTGGTCGCAGCCCTTCTTGGTGCCGGTGAGAGCCAGATGCTCGCGCAGGGCATCGAGCAGCGTCGTGCGCGTGTCGAGGACGAGATCCTGCGGCGTGCCGTTGACGGTGAGCCGCACCGGCATCGTCTGCGGAGCCGGATCGCCGGGTGCGGCGAGGGCGGGCGCCGGCCGATAACCGAGAGCGCCCAGCACACCGGCTGCCGCGCAGCCCTCCACCACGGCACGCCGCGTCAGGGCGAACGGCTTCTTCGGAGTCGCGTCTGTCATGCTGCTGTCCCGCCCATGCGTGACGCAACCGGGCGCGACGCAATCTGGAATCCGGTGTGCCAACGTCGGGTCGATGGATTAGATCCGCTCCAGACTGCGCCCCTTCACCGCGGCCACGTCGCGTTCCGGGGGCTGCCAGTCGCGATCCTGCGGCCTTCGTCATCGCGAGCGCAGCGACCCGGCGGAGCGCCATCTCGATCGGGGTGGCGCGGCCGGGTGGCTTCGCGTCGCTGGCAAAACGATGAGGCCGAACTGATTGGCCGCCCCGTGCGCGACCCGTCAGGGCCTCAGGCCCGCGTCGATGCCGGCTCGGCCAGCCGGATCGCCGCGGCCAGATCGGCCGCCTGCGCCCGGTCCCGGCAGACCATCCACAGGTCGTCGTGAGCGGAGAGTGAAGCGTCGAACAGGTCGACGAGGGCGGCCGGTGGATCGGCGAGATCGGGCCAGTGATAGAGGTGGAAGCCCAGAGCCTCGAAGAGCGGGAGGAGCGGCGCCAGATCCCAGAGCCTGTGGTTGCTCAAGGTTGCGTCGAGCCGGCCGGTTGCGAGAAGCGCGGCGTCGGCGATGGCGCCGCCCTCCCCCCAGGGAAACCAGCCTCGACCGTAATCCAGGGTGAAACGCTGGGCCGCCACGGCGAGCCAGCCCACGTGGCCGGTGCGGCCGATCCTTCGTTCGAGCGGCCGCAAGCCCTCGGCCTGGCGTCCGCCCCGGGTCGGCGCCCAAAAGGCTTGGCCCTCGGACGCGGCCAGCAGGATGCCCTGCGCCGCCTCGGCCGGCTCGGCGCGAACGGGGTGCGAACGGTCCTCGTTCCAGGCGGGCAGGCTCATCACGCAGGCCCGGGGCCAGCTGGCCCGGCAGGCCGCCACCATCACGCCCCAGCCCGGAAGGCCGCCCGCGAAGGGACGTGTCCCGTCGATCGGGTCGCCCACGAAGGTCCAGGCGTCCCGGGCCAGCAGCGCCCGCGCCGCCGATTGCCCCAGTTCCCCGGCCGTCTCCTCCTCGATGAGATCCGGTCCGAAGCGGTCGTGCAGCAATCGGCTGACGGCGAGGTCGGCTTCGGTCAGGGCCTGGCCGAGATCCGGGCCCTTGTTCGTCATGTCCAGGCCGCGCGCGCGCATGGCAAGCGCCAGCGGTGCCGCCTCCTCGGCGAAAGCGAGCATCCGCGCGAGGACGTCCTGCGCGGGCGTGTCGGTTCGAGCGGTCATGCGGCGAAGAGTTCGGGTACGCGGAGCATCAGGGCCTGGACCAGGACCAGCGTCTTAAGATCCGGCAGGCGACCGGTCCGGGCTTGGTCCGCCAGCTCGACGAGCGGGACCTCAAGGGCGAGCACCTGCTCGCCCTCCTCGTGCAGGCCGCCCCCGGCGCCGACACGGTCGGCGGGTCGGTAGGGCGCGAGGTAGAGCCAGAGGCGCTCGGAAGACACGCTGGGCATCGTGTAGGCGTGCGCCACCGGCTCCAGCCGGCTCAGGCGCACGCCCGCCTCCTCCATCGCCTCGCGGATCGCGGTCGCCTCGGGCGCGCCGCCGTCGAGTCCGCCCGCCGGGGCCTCGTCGAAATCCGCCGGCTCACCCCAGAAGGCCGGGCCGACCCGGGCCTGCCGGACCAGCAGGGCCACGCGACGGCCGGGATCGTAGGGCAGCACGCAGGCTGCCTGGCCGTGATCCTCCAGGGCCCGCCGCACCGTGCTGCCGTCCGTCAGCGTGAGCGTGGCGATGCCGAAGGTGTTCCACCCCCGGTGGAGCACCTCCAGCGGCAGGACGGGCGCGGGATCGGTCACGGGCGGGTCAGCGTTGCGTGCTGGCGGCGGTCTGGCCGAACATCACCTTCTTGGCGTCCTCGCTCATGGTCTTGCCGAAATCGGGATTGACCTCCGGAGCGCGGGCGTAGGCCGCCTTCGTGGCGGGCCGCTCGGCGATGGCCGTGAACCAGCGCTTGAGGTTCGGGTGGTCGTCGAGGTTCTGACCCTGCTTCTCGTACGGCACGATCCAGGGATAGCAGGCCATGTCGGCGATGGAGTAATCCGGGCCGGCGATGAAGGCTCGGTCGGCCAACCGCCGGTCGAGGACGCCGTAGAGCCGGTTGGTCTCATTGGCGTAGCGCTTGATCGCGTAGTCGATCTTCTCCGGTGCGTATTGCGAGAAGTGGTGGTTCTGGCCCAACATCGGACCGAGCCCGCCCATCTGCCAGAACAGCCATTGCAGAACCTCGGCCCGGCCGCGCAGGTCGGCCGGGATGAAGCGCCCCGTCTTCTCGGCGAGGTAGAGCAGAATCGCGCCCGATTCGAACAGCGAGACCGGCGCACCGCCCCCCGCCGGCTCGTCGTCGACGATCGCCGGCATGCGGTTGTTGGGAGCAATCTTCAGAAATTCCGGATTAAATTGATCACCCTTACCAATATTTACAGGTTGAATTTGGTATGGGAGGGCGACCTCTTCGAGGAACATCGTGATCTTATGGCCGTTCGGCGTCGGCCAGTAGTGGAGATTGATCATCCGTCCGCGTCCCGCTGCGCCCCCCGGCGAACGTGAAGTGGGCCGTCGCGAGCCCCTGGTCAAGCATGAGACCGGCGCGGGTTGAGATTGCGTGCGACCGGATCACATCGCCCCGGCGTCTCGATCGCGGCGTCCCGCCCACGCTGCACGTCCGGCTCGCCGACGGCGCCATGCTGAGGGCGCGCCGCGGCTGCGGATTCCGAACGCCGCTGCGCGGTCCCGGTATCACGGGGTGGTCGACAGAGCCGCGGTGGCATCTCCAGCGGCTGACCGAGCCTGCGAGAACACCGTCGAACCGGAGAAGATCGGTTCCGGAGCGCGTGCCCGAAGAGGGGGTCCATTCACGTCGACCCAAGTTCACAGTCCGGCCGGAAGGGGCCGCGTCGCCCGAGCGGCGGTGGTGAGCTCATGTCGAGGGGGCGGCCCGGCGGACCGAGACGCAAGTCGCCCTGCGTGAAACGCGTCTTGTCGACGGCGGATGACCGCGCCACAGTCGCGGCGTGGCGGCCTACGCCCGTCACGACCCGCCCTCGTCCGACGGCGGGATGCTCGGCGGCCTGGGCATCTGCCCTCCATCCCATCGAGAGGTCGCGGTGACGGTATCGCAGCTTACGCCCTGCCAGGATCGAGACCGGGGGACCCGCGCTCGGGTAGCGCGATGAAGCCTGTTCTGCTGACCGGGGCGGCCGGGTTCATCGGCTACCATGTCGCCCAGCGCTATCTGGCCGAGGGCCGCACAGTCCTCGGGATCGACGACCTCAACGACTATTACGACGTCGCGCTCAAGGAGAGCCGTCTCGAACGCCTGTCCGCGCACGGGAACTTCGCGTTCCGGAAGGTCGATCTGGCCGATCGCCCGGCCATGGACGATGTTTTCCGGACACACGCTTTCGGGACGGTCATCCATCTCGGGGCGCAGGCGGGCGTGCGCTACTCCCTGGAGAACCCGCACGTCTACGTGAAGAGCAACGTCGAAGGCTTCCTGCACATCCTCGAAGGCTGCCGCCACAGCCCGGTCGAGCACCTGCTCTACGCGTCATCGAGTTCGGTCTACGGCGCGGTGACGCAGATGCCGTTCTCGGTGCACCAGAACGTCGATCATCCCGTCAGCCTGTACGCGGCCACCAAGAAGTCGAACGAGCTGTTCGCCCATTGCTACAGCCATCTCTACCGCATCCCGTGCACCGGACTGCGCTTCTTCACGGTCTACGGACCGTGGGGCCGCCCCGACATGGCGCTGTTCCTGTTCACGCGCGCCATCCTGGCCGGCGAGCCGATCAAGGTGTTCGCCAACGGGCAGATGATGCGTGACTTCACCTACATCGACGACGTCGTGGAAGGCATCGTGCGCCTCGCCGGCAACCCCGCGCAGGGCGATCCAGCCTGGGACTCGAACGCCCCCGATCCCGGCACGAGCGCGGCACCCTACCGGGTCTACAACATCGGCAATCACCGACCGGTGCAGCTCCTGCACCTGATCGAGGTTCTGGAGGAGTGCCTGGGCCGGAAGGCCGTCAAGGAGTTCCTGCCGTTCCAGCCCGGCGACGTTCCGGAAACCTACGCCGATGTCGACGACCTCGCCGCGGCGACCGGATACGTGCCGAGCACCCCCATCGAGGTCGGCGTGGACCGGTTCGTCCGCTGGTATCGGGATTACCACCGCGTCTGATTGGGACGCGGCTTGCCGGATTCCTCTGGGGATCGACCCGGACGACACGTCGCAAGCCATTCCGGCGCCGCCGCAGAACCCCATATCGAGATGCGGGCCGTCCTCGGGCCTCGGAACCGGCATGGCCCTCACCCGCGACCTCCTCGATATCCGGACGATCTACCATGAGCCGGCGGTGGAAGGTTTCCCCCTCGGCCAGGAGATCCTGGGGCGCTTCCCCGATGCCGAGCGCATCGCCGTGCCGTCACACTGGAACATCCCGGAGTTGCACGGGAATGCGGGCTCGGTGGCGGACTGGGTGCGGATCAAGCGCTCGACCCTGGTCCTGGGCGTGAAGAAGAGCCTCACGATGCGGCCGAACGGCCGCAGCGCGCATTTCATCGCGCCCTCGACCTCCAATGGCTGCGCCATGGCCTGCGCCTACTGCTACGTCCCGCGGCGCAAGGGGTTCTCGAACCCGATCTCCCTGTTCGTCAACATCGACCAAGCCTGCGCGGCGATCCGCCGGCACGCCGCCCGGCAGGGTCCCCTCCCCGAGCCGGATGCGATCGACCCGGCCGCCTGGGTCTACGACATCGGCGAGAACGGCGACCTCTCGGTGGATGCCGCCGTGAGCAGCGGGGTGCGCAGTTTCGTCGAGCTGTTCCGCACCCTGCCGAACGCGAAGGCGTCCTTCGCGACCAAGGCGGTGAACCGCGATCTCTTGGACTACGATCCGCAGGGCAAGACGCGGATCCGCTTCTCGCTCATGCCCGCGCGGATCGCCAAGGTGGTCGACGTGCGCACCGCCCCGATCCCCGAACGGATCGCCGCCATCGACGACTTCGTGGCCGCAGGATACGAGGTCCACGCCAACTTCTCGCCGGTGATCCTGTACGAAGGCTGGGAGGACGATTGGCGCGCGCTCTTCGCCGAGCTCGACGGGACGCTGTCGGACGCCGCCAAGGCGCAGCTCAAGTGCGAGATCATCATGCTGACCCACAACGCGGATCTCCATGACGTGAATCTCGGGTGGCATCCGCGGGCCGAGGAACTCCTCTGGCGGCCGGATATCCAGGAGGCGAAGGTCTCGCAGGGCGGCGGCACCAACCTGCGCTACCGGACCGGCTGGAAGGGCCGATGGCTCGGGCGGTTCAAGGCCCTGCTCGCGGACACGATGCCGTACTGCACGGTGCGCTACGCGTTCTGAACTCCCCGTCCCGTGCGGCGTTGGAGCGCCAGCGGAGGAAGAGCGTCGTCATGGCCACGCACGAGACCTACATCCACGAAGCGGTGGCGCTCGCCGAGGCGAACATCGAGGCCGGAGGATCCCCCTACGGCGCGGTGATCGTGCGCGACGGCGCGATCCTGGTCCGCGCGGCCAACACCGTTCACGCCACGAACGATCCCAGCGCCCATGCCGAGATGGTGGCCCTGCGGGAGGCGAGCCGGATCCTGGGGCGCCGGGATCTCTCGGATTGCGTGATGTACGCGAGCGGGCGCCCCTGCCCCATGTGCCACGCCGCGATGCGGCTCGCCGGCTTCAAGCAGGGCTACTTCGCCTTCTCGGCTGAGGAGGCGGAGGCGCACGATGCCGGGAGCGCCGCGATCTACGCCGAACTCTGCCAGCCCCTGGAGACTCAGCCAATGCGACTGAGCCAGGTCCGGCCGGCGGGCGAGGCGCCCTACGCCGCCTGGGCGGCCCGCCGGAGACGCTGACGGATCAATGCGTCCAGGGCGCCGTACGGTTGAACTTGAAATTGTCCGAGTACGAGAGCCCCTTGCGGGCGGCGGGCTTGGCCGGCTGCTCGACCCGGTAGGCGACCCCCTCGCGCTTGGCGTAGGCCACCGCCTCCTCCTCCGTGTCGAACTCCAGCCGCACCTGCTGCATCATGTCGGAGGAGCCGTTCCAGCCCATCAGCGGATCGATCTCGCGCGGGCTCGTCTGGTCGAATTCTAGGATCCACTGCTTGGTCCGGGCGAGGCCCGACTGCGTGGCGTCGCGGGACGGACGAAAGATGCGGGCGCTCGGCATCTGCGGTCGACATGCTCCTGAACGAATGGTCGGGGCGATAGGATTCGAACCTACGACCCCCTGGTCCCAAACCAGGTGCGCTACCAGACTGCGCCACACCCCGACACCCCCGATGGGGCTCAGATCCCTACCGGTTCGGCCGGCGCGCCGCAAGGCGACCGTGGGCCGCGATGGCGCCGATCCCCACCCCGGGCACTCGAATGCCCCGCGCCGGCGATCGGACGTCCGCGCGACGAGGACGGGGCTTCGGATCACGCCGGCGGAGGATGGCGGGCCCTCCGCAGTCCGGAACCGGTCGGTCACGCCGGACGGGGCGCATCGAGCTGGAGCGCCTTCAGCGGATGCAGGCGACGGGTCGCGAGATCGCGCAGACCGATGAGATTGCCGATGAGCCTGCCCCGGCGGTCGATGTAGGCTTCCGGCCGCGCCGAACGGACCAAGTTCGCCGCGAAGTTCTGAACGATGCTCACCACCGCTTCGCGGCGGTCGTATGTGCCCTTCTTGTGCAGATAGATCGGGTTTGCGATCTGCGAGTAGCCCAGGAACTTGCCACTCGAGCGTCCGAGCTTCGTGCCGAGATGGACCCCGCGCGCCGACGTGCACTGCACGGCGCGACCATGGCGCGCCAGGCGGCGCATGAGGTCGACGTCCTCGTACCAGCCGTATCGCGGGAGATTCTCGTCGAAATCGAGCCCGTGCTCGACGAGTGTCCGGTAGCGCAGCGCCATATTGCACCCGTAGCCGTGCCGCACCTCCTTCATCCCACGGGGCCGGGGATGCGCGTCGTCGCGCGCGATGATCTGCTCGGCCGCCTCGGGCGACAGGCCCGGTCCCTTGATCCCGTCCGCGACCACCGTTCCGGTCGCGACGACGATCGAGGTATCGCCGAAGGCCTCGATCATCTCGGCGATGTAGGTTCGCCCCAGGAAGAAATCGTCGTCGATGAAGAGCAGCACGTCACTGCGCTCCATCGAGCGCATGATCGTGTTGCGCTGCTTCGTGAGCCCGAGTTCGGAGACGACGTGGCGGATCGGAAAGGGCGCCGACCGGTACCGCGCCGCGGTGAGATCGAGCGCCGCCGGTGAGCAGAGGATCACCTCGTCGGGCAGACGCGTCTGCACCAGCAGACGATCCATCGTGCGCTCGAGGATCTGCGTTCTGTCGCGCGTCGCGATCCCGACACATAACCGCATCGCTGTGAACCGCTCGACGAGACGCCACTCAGGAAAGACGGACGGGTGATCGCTCGGATCGACCGAGAGATCCATGTCCATCCGGCTCATGATGCCGGATATTGGGAGTTCCAGCCGTCGAAGCGGCCCTTGGCCCTTGCGGCGCGGAAGAGCGCCAAGCTCAGATTGCCGGTCAGGACGGCCACCACGGCCCCGAGGATCGGCCGTATGCAGTGGATGGCGACCTCGCGCTTCCGGTACGCGTGCCGCCGGAGAACGAGCCCCTTGCCCAACCCGTACGCGTAGGACCGCTTGATGTGATACCACGTTATCTTCGATGAGCCGCGGTCATGATAGACGTTGAGGCCCGGGTCGTAGTAGAGTTTGTGCCCTCGCGAGAGCAGATTCAACAACAGATCCGTTTCTTCGCCCGACAGGTATGGGGTATTGCTCCCGAGGCCGATACGTTCATCGAACCCGCCGATCTCCCGGATCCGCTCCGTGCGCAGGAATATGCCCACCGAGACGGCTCGGCTCCAGACATTGGTCTTGCTGATCCATCCGCTCGTGCGGTCTGAACGGCCCGCACTGTCCTGCCCGTCGTGATCGCAGCAACGGACGCAGACGCCCGATGCGCTGCCGTGCCGGACGAAGTGCTCCTTCAAGCTCGCCAGCAGCGTCGGCGGATATTCGCAGTCATCGTCGGGGAAGCCGACGATCCGCCCGCTCGCCATCGCGAGACCGGCGTTTCGGCCCTTCGAGAGCCCCACGCCGCTCCGCGTGTAGTGGACCTTACCGGACCGACTGAATTCAGCGACGATCCGGCGGACGTGGTCGGTCTCGTTCTGATCGACGACGATGACCTCGAAGGATTCGTACGACTGAGCGACGAGACTCTGCAAGGCAGACCTCAATCGAGGAGCAGGCCCGATCGTCGAGATGATCAGGCTGAATTCGGGTCGCGTGCCGGGATCATCCATGGGACCGGACTCCGAGCGTCTTGATCACTTCTGTCAGGCCGGACAGGTAGGCATCGATGGCCGCCGTATTCTGTGTTTGTTGCGTCAGCATGATCCGGGGCAGCCGGAAGCGATCGGCGCCGCTTCTCAGAGTGGTCGCCTGGGTCGTGAAGGCTGCCGAAAAGCCAGCCTGCGCGACGACGCGAGGAGCCAAAGGACCCGTCTCGTGGGGCTGGCCGAACGGGTAGGCGAAGTAGCGGGGCTCACGCCCGACCCTCGCTGCGCAGCGATCCCGGGAGACGCCGACCTCCTCGATCAGATCGGACTCGGAGAGGTGCGCCATGACCGGATGCGACACCGTATGGGCACCGAAGGTGATGAGCCCCGAGCGCGCCATCTCGTCGACCATGTCCCAACTCAGCGCACTCTCGAAGGCGTCCGATCGCCGGAAATGCGGGTTGGCTTCGGCCAGATCCTCCACGAGCCGCACCTTCCCAGCCGGATCCAGCCGGCGGAAGCGATCGGCCCATTCGGCATAGACGTGCCGACGGTCGGTCTCTGATCTGATCGCGTGGCGGCTGGCTCCAAGCCCGAAGTTCTCACCGACGGCGAGCGCGCGCTCCAGGGGATGCCACCACATCGGGCTCGTGCGGTCGAGCAGACCCGTCGCCAGGAAGATCGCCGCCGGCGCCGCATGGCTGCGGAGAACCGGATAGGCGACATCGTAATTGTCACGGTAGCCGTCGTCGAATGTCAGGCACACGAACGGGCTATGATCATTTGAATCGAGGCGGGCGACGCATTCGTCGAGACTGACAACCGGGATGCCTCTGCCCTTGATGTGGTGCAGCAATCTGTCGAGGAAGACGTCCGTAACGGCCATAGCGCCCTTCAAGCGACTAGGATCGTCTTGCCTCTCGACCGAATGGAGGCAGAATATCGTTGCCCGCTTGAGTCCCAACGCGGAAGATAACTTTCCAATACGTGGAACAGAGTCTCGATAGATACTCGCAAACCTCTCACGCATAATTGCCGTGCGTACCGCGACCCGAGTTTCTGCTTCCAGCGCCTTTCATCAGAGATTCGGCATCCGTAGTCAAGAAACATCTCGCAACAATCAGTATCGAGCGCCGTGCAACTTTCGGTTTTGACTGCCGGGCCGTCCATTCGGCCGATCAGAAGGACGTCAGATTTGCATTAAAAATTTTCCATAAAAATTCAGGCCCGCAGAGCAACGCCGGACATTGAGAACGGTCGCGCGGCATCTGCGCCATATCAAGATACGTGAATTAACCAGCCTTATGCCGCGGAGTGTTAGCGAAGCGCTGAAAGTCGAGATCACGCCGAATACGCAGACGGAGATTGTTGGCTCCGCGGGCGCCGCTCGCGCGGTTCGGTGCTGAGCCTGATCTGCGGATGGCGTAAGCTGCGGTGAGTGCGACGGTTTCCGCGCGCGGTTGGCGGCGGCGTCACGGCGACCAGGCTGTCGGCGGCACCCGTCGCGGACGGCAGCCTGGTCTCTCCGGCGCGTCTGGCCGGGCTCTCCGGCGTCCTGCCCGGGAAGGGCGGCGAGTTACGGCCGCGCGGGAGTCGGCGGCGGCCATGGCCGACCCCCGTCGTGCGAGACCGCGACCGATCGCTCGCCCCGGATCCGCCCGTTCAGATGCCCTGGAAGGTGTCCGCGTCCAGCAGCGGCCAGTTCGCGTCCTTGTCCGAGATGACGCTCACGGGCAAGGGCCAATCGATGTTGAACAGCGGATCGCTGTAGCGCACGCCGCCTTCACTGGCGGGCGTGTAGGGTGCCGAAACCAGGTAGCTGACTTCCACCTCGTCCGAGAGTGTCTGGAAACCGTGCGCGAAGCCCTTCGGCACATAGAGCATGCGGCGGTTCTCGGCGGAGAGTTCGAACCCCTGGTGGCGCAGGAAGGTCGGCGAATCCCGCCGCAGATCGATGATCACGTCGAGGATCGCTCCGTGCAGGCAGCGCAGCAGCTTCACCTCGCCGTGGGGCGCGCGCTGGAAATGCATGCCGCGCAACGTTCCCTTCTGAGCGGAAACCGAGGCGTTCTGCTGAACGAAGACGGTTTCGAGGCCGTTCGCCCCGAACTCCGTCGTGCAGAAGGTGCGCCCGAACCAGCCCCGCTCGTCGCCGCGGGGCTCGACCTCGATCAGCCGCGCATCGCTCAGTTCGGTTTCCTGGAAGATCATGCCACCCGTCCCGTCTCAGGCTGCGCGGAGAAGTGCGCGCGCTGTTCCGCATACAAGCGATCCACCAGGCGCCCCGGCGGCAGATCGACATCGGAGAAACGGATCGGCTGGTCCTTGGGAACGGCGTGCTTCAACGCGGCACCGAGGGCGAGCCCGAGCGGCAGGAGATCCTCGCGGTCGATGACCGCGCTGTTCTCCGCGACCCCGTAGGCTTCGTATCCACCGAATTCCTGGATGATCTCGCCGGGCGCCAGATCCTTCTTGGCCACTGAGATCACGCCGACGCGGGGCGCGCCGGCCGGGGCGAGCACCGCGTCGCGGAACAGAACCGCGCGCGCGAGCGACGTCGGCACCTCGAAGTGGCAGAGGTGGTAGGGCGTCGAGAAACAATAATATGGGCCGGCGCCCAGCTTGTAGAGATTGAGGAAATGCTGCTGGACGGGATCGTCATGCGTCCCGATCACGAAGACGCCGGGGCCGGGCCGGGCGCCGACGACGTAGTCGACAAGGCCGGTGCGGCTCTGATCGAGCGCCTCGGTGAAAGCCGACAGGGTGGCCTCCAGCGGAACCAGTGGCGCCGTGGGATCGCCCCCCGAGAAATCCGGACCGAGCATTCCCCTGCGCGCGACGCCGAAACCGGTGCCATTCGCGACGATCGCCTGCTCGTAGGAAATCTTCGTGCCGTCCGCGAAGGACGCGACCATGGCCGGCTTCTGGCCCCACTTCTCGGCAAACGATCGCTGCGTGGTCGGATTGCGGTAGGGATCGTGCAACCCTTTGATGTTGCCGCAGAGAACCGGCTTCACGCCCAGGCCGGCCACGAAGCGATAGAGGTTCATCTGGACGCCAGGCTGATCCCCGTCGGCGAACGTGTAGATGACGTTCGCCCGATCCGCCTTGGCCTTCAGGATCGGCCCCACCGTGCCGTCCATCTCGGCGTTCATCTGGACGACATGTTTGCCGGCCTCGATCGCGGCCAGCACGATCTGCGCCGCGTATTCGATGGAGCCCGTAACCTCCACGACGACATCCACGCCGTCGGCCTGAACGAGTGCGACCGCGTCCTCCGTCGCGACCGGCCTGCCCGCCGCGATCGCGGACTCGATGGCCGCCCGTCCCTCCGCTTCGATCGGCTCTATCCCGAGGTCGGCGAAGGCGCGCCGGGCCTGTTCGCCATGGCGGTTGGCCACGCCGACGACGCGCATACCCGTGGTCGAACGCACGATCTGCCGGACGATTCCCTTGCCTTGGAACCCCGCTCCGACGAGGGCGACACGGATCGGTTCGCCGTCAGCTTCCCGCCGAGCGAGGGCGGAGTCTACGAGGATCATCGTCGTCTCATTCCCATCTTTGCCTCGACGGCGGCCGGTTGAACGGCGTGTCGGACGAGGCGCGATGACGGAGCGGGTGTGAAGGTTAGGCCGATCGAACCCTGCTTAAAGAGACCATCATACCCCCATTGTCTACTCTCTTTGTCGAGACGAACTGCGTATTCGTGCCCCTGTTCATGCATTGCTCAAGGCCGCAAAAGCGGGTGGTGCTGGCCGGTCATCCCCAGCGCCGTCGCGCGCCGGATCGAAGCCGCGTGGATCACAATGATCCGATGGTGCGCTATTCAGATCCGGTTTACGTAATTTGACGTGCTTTGATATGGGTGTATTGTTAAAATAACTGCCAAACCGCTCCAATCGTAACTAGACACCGGCCACCAGGACCATATCCATGCGAGTGCTGATCACGGGCAATCTAGGTTATGTTGGCCCGGCCGTGGTTCAGCAATTACGGCGCGCGCATCCCGGGATTTTTCTCCACGGGTATGATCAAGCCTTCTTCGCCCATTGTCTCACGGGCGCGTCTGATCTGCCGGAGCGGCGGCTGGATCAGCAGAGCTACGGCGACGTCCGGAGCATCGATCCCGAAATATTGCGCGGATACGATGCAGTGATCCACCTCGCGGCCGTATCCAACGATCCGATGGGGAATCGGTTCGCTGACGTCACGCGAGCCATCAATCAGGATGCTTCCGTCGCTCTCGCGCGCGCCGCCAGCGAGGCCGGCGTGCGCAGCTTTGTCTTCGCCTCCAGCTGCAGCGTGTACGGCGTCGCGCAAGGCGGACCTCGCCGCGAGGACGATGCCGTCAATCCCGTCACCGCCTATGCCGCCTCCAAGATAGGAACCGAGCAGGGCCTGTCAGAGCTTGACAGCGCCATGACCATCACTTGCCTGCGCTTCGCGACGGCTTGCGGCATGTCGAGCCGGCTGCGACTGGATCTGGTGCTCAACGATTTCGTCGCCTGCGCGCTGTCGACCGGTGAGATCAGCGTCCTGAGCGATGGGACTCCGTGGCGTCCCCTGATCGATACGACCGATATGGCGCGCGCCCTGGATTGGGCCGCGTGCCGCTCCTCCAGCGGCAACGACCGGTTCCTGATCCTGAACGCCGGAACCAACGCGGCCAATTATCAGGTGCGGGATCTCGCCGAGGCTGTGGCCGCAGCGGTGCCGGGGACGCGGGTCAACATCAACACCGACGCGCCGGCCGACAGCCGCTCGTACCAGGTCGATTTCAGCCGCTATGCCGCGCTTGCGCCCGACCACCAGCCGCAGATGAGCTTGGCAGACTCGATCCACGCCCTGGTGGATGGGCTGCGCCGCATGGGATTCAACGATCCCGACTTTCGATCCTCGACGCTGATGCGCCTGCGCGTGCTGCAGGATCACATCCAGGCGAACCGCCTCTCTGAGAATCTCCGCTGGCTCTGAATCAATCCGTCGAGGAGTACCGTGAGATGAAGGTCGTCCTATTCGCGGGTGGCTTCGGCACACGCCTGAGCGAGGAAACCAGCGTCCGCCCCAAGCCCATGGTCGAGATCGGCGGGCGGCCGCTCATCTGGCATATCATGAGCTACTACGCTCATTTCGGCTTCCGCGACTTCGTCATCCTGGGTGGCTACAAGGTCGGGTTCATCCGCGACTATTTCCTGAATTTCCGCGGCCACCACGCGGATTTTCAGATCGATCTGGCCTCGGGCGAAACGAAATGGCTGAACAATCCCATTGAGGATTGGAAGGTCACCGTCCTGGATACCGGGATCGAGACGATGACCGGCGGCCGTCTGCGTCGGGCGCAGCACCTGCTCCGCGGCGAGCGCTTTCTCCTCACCTACGGCGACGGCCTGAGCAATGTCGATCTGCATCGCCTCATCGCGACGCACGACGCCTCCAAGGCGTGGTGCACCCTGACGGCGGTGATGCAGCCGGGGCGCTACGGCGCATTGAAGCTGAGCCGGGACGTCAATCAGGTCACCGGCTTCCGCGAGAAGGGCGCGTCGGATGGCGGCCTGATCAATGGCGGCTTCTTCGTCTGCGAGCCGGAGGTGTTCGAATTCATCGACGGCGACGACACCGTGTTCGAGGACACGCCGATGGCCCGTCTGATCAAGCACGGGAAACTCGCGAGCTACCGGCATGACGGTTACTGGCAGAGCATGGACTCGTTGCGCGACAAGCACGTCATCGAGCAGCAATGGGCCGCGGGCGCGCCCTGGAAGGTGTGGCCGGACCCGCAACGCTGAGGGGGTTCGCTCCGTCGCGGGCGCGCGACGGCGCCGGCCTGCCCTGAGCCGGGCCGGACCCGGTGCCTTGACGAGCACGGGGCGTCGGCCCGGTGAGGTTCGGCCCGGGAGGTGGCACGGCCGTGCGGATCTCCGAGGGCCGGGCGCCTATAAGACGATCAGGTCGGCATAGGCCTGCGCCGTCGTTCTCCACGAGAACTGGTTTATCCTCTGTCGACCGGCGGCCGTCAGTTCGCTTCTCAGTTGCTGGGACTGCCGCAGCGCCTCCACATGCCCGATCCAGGCTGACGGGTCATCGGGGGCGGCCATCAGCGCGGCGTCGCCGCAGACTTCCGGCATGCTCGCGCGATCCGAGGAGATCACCGGGCAGCCCCGCGCCATCGCCTCGACAATCGGGAGCCCGAACCCCTCCGTCCAGGAGGGGAACAGCAAGCAGAGCGCGCGCTCCAGCAAGAAGGCCAGGTCATCGTCGTCGATCCGCCCGGTGAACAGCACGTTGTCACCGCCCGACAGGCCGTCGTCGGAGTATATCTTGGCGGATCCGCCGACGACGATGACGTCGATGCCGCTCTCACCGAGCCTCGGGGCGATGTCCATGATGAGCTGCAGGTTCTTGTGCGGTGCGCGGGAGCCGAGCGCCAGGACGAAGGGGCGCTCCGGACCGCCGCGCCGGCCGCTCACGATCGCTGGCGCCGCCTTGGCACGATCTGGCTGCCATGCCAGCGCGTGCTCGTGGCCGTTGGGCAGGACGATGATCTGGGAGGCCTTCAGGGGAAGATGCCGCGCGATCTGGGCTGCCGAATCGGCCGAGACACTGGTGACCTGAAGCGATCTCCGAACGATGACCGTCTGCAGGAACCGGTAATACAGTCGGAAGGAGGTGCTGTAACTCTCCGGCCGGATGAAGACATTGGCATCGTGGATGCACACCACCTGTCGCGCCTTGATGGCCGGGGCCGTGTTGCACAGGTTGAGCAGGTTTCCGCGCCAGCGTGCGGGCAAGGCGAACTGCTCCCAGGCATGTCCACCGACGCGACCGAAGTCGACGAGGGGCATCGCCGACAGGTGCGGATCGGCGGCGTGGCTTGGCGCCAGGATCGGGGCCGAGGTGTTCAGCCGCTCGAGCCGGTCATTGAGATGACGCGCGACGTTCCAGGCGTATCTCTGAACGCCCGTGAGATCCTGCGTGAGGAAACGCCCGTTCATGGCGAACCCATGTCTCGGTTCCATCGAGTCGTTCCTGGAAATGCGTGTTCTGAACGGAGAGGGAGGTTGCCGGTGCGGACGACCGGCGCGGTGCCGGCGGCCTCGCCACTCTGTCCTGAGCATGGACCGGAAAGGCAATCGCCAAACGTATCTGGGTCGATATCCGCCGATGGCCAGCGCGCAGCCCTCCGGCGCCAGCCGGCCCCGGAGCGGCGGCGAGGGCTGGCCCGATCGCTCGGTGGATCGTCCGTCGCCCGGGACGGGGCGGCGGTCCGGCCCAATCGCCTCTTCTCTCACAAGGCCCGGAGGCGGCTCCGCCCGAGCGGCCTGCCGCTCGGGTCGGGAGGGGCGCCCGCAGTTCAGAGAAGTGGGAAAGCCGCGATAATGGTCTATAGCAGCCCATGAGACCGCTCGGCCGTGGCCGATCAAGCGTCTTGCCAGGGGCTTGATCGGCCAGGGGATCGGGACCCGGATCCGTCAAAATGGGTCGCTCGCCGCCGGGTTCGTCCGGTGCCCGCCGGGTCTGCGCACGCGGCGCTGCAGAAACATTTCGCTTGAAGGGGCGCGGTTAATGAAGGTTGCGATCGTCCATTATTGGCTCGTCGGAATGCGAGGTGGGGAAAAGGTCGTCGAGGCGCTCTGCAACTTGTATCCGGAAGCCGACATCTTCACGCACGCGTACGCACCGGAAGCCATATCGCCGGCCATCAACGCGCACCGGGTCCACACATCCTTCATCAGCAAGCTGCCCCGCGCCACGACGAAGTATAAATCATATCTGCCCCTGATGCCGATGGCGCTGGAGCAGCTGGATCTGCGCGGATACGACCTGATCATCAGCAGCGAATCGGGCCCGGCGAAGGGAATCATCCCGCCCTCCGACGCGGTTCACATCTGTTACTGTCACTCGCCGATGCGCTACATCTGGAATATGTACCACGATTACCGGGAGCGGACGGGTCTTCTCACCCGCATGCTGATGCCGCCCCTGGCGCACTACGTCAGGAACTGGGACGCGATCTCGGCGGGCCGCGTGCAGGAATTCGTCGCCAATTCGGCCACCGTCGCCCGGCGGATCGAGACGTATTATCACCGACCCGCGGCGGTCATCCATCCGCCGGTCGACACGGCGGCCTTCGAGCGGGTCTCCAGCGAGGAGATCGGCGATTACCACCTGATGGTCGGTGAACTCGTCCGCTACAAGCGACCGGAATTGGCGATCGACGCGTTCAACCGCCTGCGCAAGCCGCTCGTCGTCATCGGCGGCGGAGAGATGCTGCGGGAATTGCGCGATCGCGCCGGCCCGCACGTGACGATGCTCGGTCCGCAGCCCTTCGACGTCCTGAAGCATCATTACGCCCGATGCCGGGGCTTGATCTTCCCCGGGGAGGAGGATTTCGGCATCGTTCCCGTGGAGGCCATGGCGAGCGGGCGGCCCGTCATCGCTTACGGCAAGGGCGGCGTCACCGAGACGGTCATCGACGGTGTGACTGGAAGCTTCTTCCACGAGCAATCCGTCGATGCGCTGATCGACGCCATCCACCGCTGCGAAGCCTTGGCGCCGGATCCGGCCCGGATGGTGCGCCGCGCCGCCGAATTCGGCGTCGACCGCTTCTCGGACGAGATCGGTCAGTTCATCGACTCGGTTCTGAAGGGCCGAGGTCTTTCGCCCGATCGGATCCAGCGCGAGCCGGGCCGTGCCTATCTGGTCCAATGATCGCGTCCGATCACCGTGGCCCGGCCGATCGTCCGGTGCCAGCGCACGCCCCGTCACTCGAGAGATCCGACGCGATGTCTGAAGGTTTTCCGCTCATTCACCCGATGATTTTGTGTGGTGGGACGGGCACGCGCCTGTGGCCGGCCTCGCGGGAGAGCATGCCCAAGCAGTTCGCCCGGCTTGTGGATGCGCAGGCCTCGACCTTCCAGGCGACGCTGGGGCGGGTGTCGGAC